>JBEVIG010000018.1:0-15804 GCA_040510855.1 Solirubrobacteraceae bacterium | reverse complement strand
GTAGATTCCGAGCAAGCCCACATCATCCAGATCGGCGCCGTCTGCCAGAACTCAAGCGACTGATGCTTCCGCCTGCCTGCGTCACGCGAGCTGGCGCCGGCAGCGAGTGTTGCTCGTGCCTCAGAGCGATAGCCGGGTGAAGTCGCCCCAGGTCGCCAGCTCGCCCCAATCGCCTTCGCGGGCATCGGTCCAACCCCACTCAAACAGCAGGCCGCTGTTCTCGTGTTCCGCCACGACGGCGAAGCACCCGACGACGTCAACAAGCGCATCGGGCTTCTGTAGGAATGCTGCGTCAGGGAGCGCGACCGCGAAGAACTCCTGGGGCTCGACGCTCAGCAGCACAACTGGTCGGTCGACTGTGGAGAAGCGGCGAAGCGTGGTGAGGGCTTCTGTCTTGAGATCGGTGGTCCAGCGGCGACGCGAGACGGTGCGGAAGTCCCGTTGGCGCTCTGCGACGAGTTGCTCGACGTCCGCGACCTCCGCTGACCGCCGGAACGACATCGGAGCGATCTCGCGTGCGAGCAGCGTGGGGAGCCGGTCTTGCCAGACACGAGCGCGGTTGTCACGGACAGCCAGCGTGAGGCGCTCCTGTTGGTCGGCCTGGACGGTCGGGCACGAGCAGAGTATGTCTCGGCAGCCGATTGTTGCGTGCGCCTGGGACCAGTAGTCGCCTCGTCCCACCGGCCGCTATAGCTCGTTCCTCAAAACAACAGAGGAAAGGGCATCCTGAATTATATGAAATTGATCATGGAGATCGGAGCGTTGGAGAGAGTCGTCGGCCGACGAGCCCGCAGCGGCGGCTACGAAGTCCTCGGGCTGCTCTTCTCGGCGGGCTCGGTGCGGCTGGCACCCGAGCCGGACACCGACCAGCTCCAGCTCGCGCGCGATGAGCGTGGCCTTGGAGATCTCCCCGACCTCAGCGAGTGTCGGAGTTCGTGCCGGTGATCGGGAAGGTGGTCGAGTACGGATGGACGCTCACGAACCACCAGGGATTCGAGGACGCGTTTCAGCTTCGCTTCCTCGACCTCAATGATCGGGCCGAAGCGACTCTGCAGTTCGAGGTTGCCGCGGCTGTGATTGAGGTCCGCCGAGTCTCTTGAGCCTGCCCAACCGACTACCGCCCTTGCCTCCGAGCACCAGTGGTCGACCGCAGTCCAGCCGATCGGTTCCGCTGCCGCAGTCGCGCATAGCGATTCTCAACCGGCCAGCACGCAAAGCCGTCTCGGCCGAGCCAAGCTTCCGCGCCGAGCGGACCACGCGCGACCGCGGGCGGTGCCTGTATCGACGCTGAGGGGTCGAAAGTGACCGCCGTCGGCTGCGCGCTGGCGTGACGTGCGCGCAGCCGCCCGCGGTCCGGCGTGAGGCTTCAGGCGATCGCCGCGCACATGTTCACGGCGCGCCCGGAGAGCAGGTCGAACGAGAAGTTTTCCTCGTCGAACGTGAACGTCAGACGCCCCGTGAAGAGGAAGATGCCCGGCTCCCCGGTCTCGGGGTTGTCGGGATACCATCCCCACGGTCCGGTGCCCGTCACGGTGGTCGAGCCGTCGGCGTTGAACACGTAGAATGCCGGCCCCGGGATCGCGACTGAGACCTGTTCCTGCGTCTCCTGATTCGTCAACACGTACCGGAAGTCTCGGTACGTTTCGACCGCGCGCACAGGGTCGCCGTCCTCGTCGAGCCACGTAGTCCGGACGATCGTGCCCTCGCTGTGGACGAGCACGGGGAACCCGCAGGCGTCGGTGACGTCGTCCGGGGCGAGGTCGATCACCTCGCGGACCGGCCTGTCGGCGGAGGCCACCCCCGGGACCACCAGCATGACCATCACTGCGAGTAGTACGGCCGCCATGCGATGGGTCATCGCGCCACCCTTCGGTTTGAAGCGGGAGGGGCACCGGCTTCGGACGAGACCGCACGGGCGAGCGGGCTCGGCCGCCGATCCGAGCCTCCCAGAGTGCGCGCCGGCTGGGCAACGCGGCGGGTCTCAATACGGACCGGGCGCCACGTGGTTGCGATAGCGGGAGCGCGTCGTGGGCGCGCTATCCCTTTCGCCTGCACGCGATAGCGCACCGAAGCAACGTCGGCTATTCGTGTGAGCTTGATCGTGAACCGCGTCGGACCGCTCCTGTGCTCACACCGCCACTTCGCGCGCATCCCACCGGCGGCACCTACCTCTGAACGACGGTGGGCGGCCTGGCAGCCGCCCCTCGACACGTCCTCGATCCAGCGCCCCACCCGGCAGGAATGGGTCAGCCGGCACCCATCCGCAGGTTGCCATCCCGGTCTCGCCCCCCGGCATTGGCGCGGGCCGGAGCGGAAGAGCCTCTCGGGAGAGGAGAGAATCCTGCCCCGTCAACCTCGGCCCACGGGAGGGAGAATTGGGGCGCGAGGGCTAGGCCCGCGTCCGGCAGGGTATGTCGGCCGCTCAGCGGGACGAACCGGTCGAAAGTCCAGGTCGGCTCGTCGCCGGTCAGGTTGAGGACTTCGGCGGCTTGGCCCGCGGCAGACGCGAGCGCCGGAGGTTTTCGTCATACACGCGAAGGTTGGACGCCGGGACAGTGCGACCCCCCCGGATCGCACTGGCCCGTCGCCATCGGGAACTTACGGCCGTGGAGCGCCGTGATGGCTCCTCGGAAGTCGAGGATCTGCGCTCGCCACTCGGGCCAGATCTGCTCCGACGCGCCACACGCGCGCGAGCGAAGAATGAAGTCGCCACGGGGACCCAGCGGACTCGACGCCGCCCTCGGCGGGCATGACGCAGATCGACGGGTCGCCCTGGCCGGCGAGCACCGGCTTGAGGCGCTCGAGTAGTGCCAGAAAGTGAGCGTCCAGCCGACGGACGCGATGGAGAAGGTCCCTCCCGAGCTCGCGACCCGGCCCCTCAGCGCGAGCAAGCCGGCACTGGCCGCGCTGTACGGCGTGTGATCTCCGCCGATCAGCCCTGTCCCTTGAAGCGCGGGCCGAGGAGCAGCCCGAGCACGCCGGCGAGGCGATCGTGCTCTGCCCCGAGCGGGCCGTCGAGGAAGCTCCAGCGGAGCTTGCTCCCGTCGTGCAGCCGGAGCCGTAGCTTGCAGGTGAGGCGGTGCCGGTCGAGGCGGGCCGCGTCGATCTCGGCGAGTCCGATGCGGCGGTTGTCGTCCCTGCGCGCCAGGAGCTCGTCCTCGCTGCGGCCGAGGAGCTCGCGGATGCGCTCGTCGGCGATCGCGGCCTGGATGTCGAGCGCCTCGTGCGCGACCGGGAACCGCCGCCGCTGCAGGTGCGGCTCCCCGGCGGGCTCGACCTCGTGGCCCCCCGACCCGCGCATCATCGCGGTGGCCCCGGGCCCGCGGATGACGAGCAGCCGGTCGCGGAGGATCAGCACGTCGTACGTCGTCGTCGACAGCGAGCTCGGGCTCGCGTTCCGGATCACGCACAACGGCTCGTCCACGACGGCCTCCGTCGGGCGCGTGCGTCAGGCCGGCGCCTTGCCGGTGATGTGCGCGGGCGGCGGGTTGCAGACCTTCGGCCGCGCGGCGACGCTGTCGGTGGCGTCGCCGGCGGTGATCGTGACGCGGTCGCAGCCGGCGGCCAGCGGGAGCTCGACGACGAAGACGCGGAACGGGTCCTCGCCCAGCTTCGCCGCGAGATCCCGGTCGACCTTCATCACCACGGCCTTCGCGGTCCCGCCGTCGTACCGGGCGACGACCTCGTCGGCGTCGCCGGCCGTCCCCCAGATCACGTAGGCGTAGTCGCGGACGCCCTGGCGCGGCTGCGACGCGTCGTGGACGGCGAACTCGGAGAGCCGCCGCGTGGCGGGGCAGATCGCCGGGATGAAGATGCCGGGCTGTCCGCGGCCGTTGTAGGCCGGATTGATGCAGGCGACCCGCTCGCCGACGATCGACTCGCGGTTCACGCTGAACTCGACCCGCTTGCCGCTCACGCCGAGGCGCGCGCAGCCGACGAGCGTCGGCGCGCGGCCGGGCACGAAGTAGCCGGGCACCTCGCCCACGCGGCAGTCCGCGGGCGCGCTCTCGACGAGCCGGCCCGGAGCGGGTCCGCCGCCGTCATCGCCGCCCCCGAGGCAGCCCGCGACCAGCAGGGCGAGCAGCGCGAGCGAGGTCGCCGTGCTGACCTCGCGAGCACGGGCGCTCATGCGGCTCCGACGTGCTCGCGCGCCGGCGCGGTCTCGCCCGGGATGATCGCCGTGACGGGCAGGCCGAGGCCTGCCACGCGCCGCACGAGATCGCGGCGGAGCCAGCGCGAGACCCGCCGCGGCAGCGTCGAGATGATGATCTCGTCGAAGTCGCCGTCGTCGAGGGCGACGCAGACGGATTCGTACGGGTCCGGGCCGCCGATCAGCCCCTCGACCTCCCCCTTCGCGGCCTTGTGCATCAACCGCAGGGCCACCGAGAGGGTCCAGTCCGCGACGGTCCGGTCGTGGACGTCCGGGATGAGCAGGGAGAACTCGCACGGGCCCGCCTCGGCCCGCCGCGCGACCTCGTCGAGCAGCCGTCGCGTCGCCGCCGTCCGGTTCGCGACGACGAGCACGCGGGTGCTGCGCTCGGATTCCACGCCTACCTCCTTGTGCGGCCGGCCTCCGAAACTCCCACCTCCGCGCCGCGGATGCAAGCGGTCCGGCGCGCTCAGCGCGCCGCCCCGGCGGCCGGGCGCTGGCAAGGAACCGCCCGCTCCGGTTGAATCACTTCCTTATGGAGGAAGCAGGAGGCTTCGCCCGGCTCGGTCCAGTTGGGGATCTGGACCTGCGCCCCGTCTTCCAGCCGATTCTCGACCTCCGCGACGGCGGCGTGGTCGGCTACGAGGCGTTCATGCGCAGCGGTCCCGAGGACGGCGAGCTCCACTCCGCCCGGGCGATGCTCGACGCGGCCCGCCGGGAGGACTCCGTCGCCGCGCTCGACCACGCCGCCCGCGACGCCGCGATCGCCTTCGCCGAGGAAGCGGGGCTCGGCGCCCCGTTCTGCCTCTTCCTCAATACCGACGCGACGACCCTCGAGGGCGACGTGCCGCTGCCCGACTCGTCCCTCACGCTGCTCATGGACGTGACGGAGCGCGCGCTCATCGCGCGCCCGGAGGCCGTGCTGCGCGCGCTCACCGAGCTGCGCACCCGCGGCTGGGGCATCGCGCTCGACGACGTCGGCGCCGACTCGCGCTCGCTCGCGCTCACCCCCGTCCTCTATCCCGACGTCATCAAGCTCGACCTGGGCCTCCTCGACGACCGCTCGACCGAGGACGTCGCGCGGATCGTGATGGCGGTGGGCGCGGAAGCCGAGCGCCGCCACGCCGTGATCCTCGCCGAAGGCATCCACTCGCCCGAGCAGCTCGAGATCGCGCGGGTGTGCGGCGCGACGCTGGGCCAGGGCTACCACCTCGGCCCGCCCGGCCCGCTCCCGGACCCGCTGCCCGAGCCCGGGCGCCCGATCCGGCTGGCGGGCGGCGGCGGCGACCCGTTCGGCACGACGCCGTGGCAGCGGGTGACCAACTGGCGCCGCCCGCTGCGCGGCAACCGCCGCCTGGCCGCCCGCGCGCTCGACCCGCTCCTGATCCACGCCGGCGACGTCGGCGAGACCGCGATGGTGCTCGGCTGCCTGGTGCGCGAGAAGGACGCGGAGCGCGCCGTCCGCCGCTTCGGCTGGCTGCAGGAGCGCGTCGCGTTCGTCGGTGTCCTCAACGCCGGCGACGCGTTCGACGGCACGGGCGTGCGCAGCGGCGCGCTCGCGCCCGACGATCCCCTGCTCGGCACCGGCGCGGTCGTGACCCTCTCCCCCGACTTCGCCGCCTGCTACGTCGCCCGCGAGGAGGACGACGGCCGCTGGGAGTGGGCGATCTCCCACGACCGCGAGACCGTGGTCGAGTGCGCGCTGCAGCTGATCGCGCGCATGGAGCCGCTCCCCTAGCCGGCGCGCGCCGCGACCTCGGCGATCACCTTCGAGAGCTGCCCGCCCTGCCAGGCGAGCGGCGAGCTGCCCGGCTCCTCCGAGCGCAGCTCCGCGCCCGGGATCGCCTCGGCGTAGCGCTCCCCGACGGCGTAGGGGTGCCCCGGATCGGCCTCGTCGCGGCTGGCCACGACGACCGCGGGGAGCTCGAGCTCCGCGAGCTCGTCCCACGACTCGAAGGCGCGCGAGCGCGGCACCTGCTCGAGCGCGTCCGCGACCGCGTCGGGGTGCTCGTGGGCCGCCAGCCGCTGGTGCAGGACCTTCACGACCGTCTCGCGCCACGCCTCCGGCACGGCGGGCTCGCCGTAGGCCTTCACGAAGCCCTCGACGCCGCCGGACCGCAGGCCCTCCGCCAGCGCGTCCCAGCGCTCGACCGAGTCCGCGTCGCCCTCGGGCGTGTAGGCGGGCGTGACGATCACGAGCCCCGCGGCGCGGTCGCCGTGGTCCAGCGCGAAGCGGACGAGCGTGTGCGCGCCCATCGATGCGCCGGCGAGCACCGCCCGCTCGATCCCGCGGTCGTCGAGCACGCCGAGCAGGTCGGCAGCGAGCGCCTCGTACGTGTACTCCGGCGCGGGCGAGGAGCGGCCGTGCCCGCGCGCGTCGTAGGCCACGACCCGGTGGCCGCCGCGCTCGAGCGCCTTGGAGCCCATCACGACGTACCGCCGCGTCGCCGTGAGCCCGTGCAGGAGGACGACGGGGACGCCCTCCCCCGCCTCGTCCCCCGACAGGGTCACCCCGTCGCGTTGCACCGAGAACTCCGCCATCGCCCCGGTAGCCTAGAAAGCGTGATCTTCGACGCCACCGAGGCCACGTTCGAGACGGAAGTCGTCGAGCGCTCCAAGCAGCTTCCCGTCGTCGTCGACTTCTGGGCCGCCTGGTGCGGCCCATGCCGCCAGCTGACGCCGCTCCTCGAGCAGGCGGTGAACGAGCGCGACGGCAAGGTCGCGCTGGCGAAGGTCGACACGGACGCGAACCAGAACCTCGCCGCCGCCTTCCGCATCCAGGGCATCCCGGCCGTCAAGGCGTTCGTCGACGGCCGCGTGGACTCCGAGTTCACGGGCGCGCAGCCGCCCGCCGTGGTCAACCGCTTCTTCGACGCGCTGCTCCCCTCCGAGGCCGACGCGCTGGTCGAGGCCGGCGGCGAGGCCGAGCTGCGCCGCGCGCTCGAGCTCGAGCCCGGCCGCGCCGACGCCGGCCTGGCGCTCGCGCGGATCCTGAACGACCGCGGCGACCGCGAGGACGCGCTCGCGATCCTCGCCGAGTTCCCGGGCTCGTTCGCCGCCGAGGGCTACGCCGCCCGCCTGCGGCTCGAGGACGACGCCGAGCTGCGCGAGGCGTTCGCCGCGCTCGACGACGGCGAGCAGCAGCGTGGCCTCGACGCGCTGATCGCGGCGATCGCCGCCACGGACGACCCGGCCCGGCGCGAGGACCTGCGCCGCGCGGTCGTCGGCGTGCTCGACGAGCTCGGCGTGGAGCATCCCCTCGCGCGCGAGTCACGCCGCAAGCTGGCCGGCGCGCTCTACTAGCGCCCGCGGGTCGAAGCCCGCCGGCATCTCGAGGTCGTGCGCGGCGAGCAGCTCCACGTCCTCCAGCACGTCCAGGCACGGGCCGTCCGCGACGATCCGGCCCGCCGAGAGCACCACCGCGCGCTCGCACAGCTGGGCGGCGAACGGCAGGTCGTGCGTGACCACGAGCATCGTCTGCCCGAGGCCGTCGAGCAGCTCCAGCAGCTCCCGGCGCGTCCGCGGGTCGAGGCTCGCCGACGGCTCGTCCAGCACGAGCAGCTCGGGCTCCATCGCGAGCACGCCCGCGACCGCGACGCGGCGCCGCTGCCCGAGCGACAGCTGGTGCGGTGCCCGGCTCCCCAGCTCGCCCATCCGCACGGCGGCCAGGGCGGCGCGGGCGCGCATGAGCGCCTCGTCCGGCGTCGCGCCGAGGTTGAGCGGCCCGAAGGCCACGTCCTCGAGCACGCTGGGCATGAAGAGCTGGTCGTCCGGGTCCTGGAAGACGAGGCCGACGCGCGCCCGCAGGTCGGCGGTGCGCGCGTCCTGGCCCCCGACCCGGAGCTCGCCCGTGCCGTGCAGCAGCCCGTTGAGGTGGAGCATGAGCGTCGTCTTGCCCGCCCCGTTCGGGCCGATGACGGCGACGCGCTCGCCCCGCGCGACGTCGAGGTCGAGCCCGTCGAGCGCCATGGCGCCCGACGGGTAGCGGTAGCGCAGGTCGCGGGCGGCGATCACGACGCCACCCCCAGCGCGACGCGCAGCGGGAGGAGCGCGAGCGCCAGCGCCGCCAGGAAGGCGACGTCGGCCCGGCCGAGTGCGAGCGTGCGCAGCCGCGGCAGGCTGCCGGCGTGCCCGCGCGAGCGCATCGCCAGGTGCACGCGCTCCCCGCGGTCGTGCGACCGGAGGAAGAGCGCCACGGCGACGCGGCCGATCGCGCCCGCCTGGAGCGCGCTGCGCGGGGCGTAGGCACGGGCCTTGAGCGCGACCCGCATCCGCCGCGCCTCGCCCGCGATCACGAACAGGTAGCGGTACATGAGCGCCGCGATCGTCGTCGCGAGCGCGGGCGCGCGGAGGCGCTCGAGCGCGTGGAGGACGTCGGGGAAGCTCGTCGTCGCACCCAGCAGGACGGCGCTCGCCGTGCCCGTGAGCGCCTTGGCGGCGGCAAGCGCGACCGCGCCGTCGTCCGGCCGGAACGGCAGCGTGAGCGCGAGCAGGCCGAGCAGCGGCAGCACGACGGCGCCGCGCGTCGCGAGCACCCGCGCGGGGACGCGGGCGGCGACCGCGACGGCCGCGAGCACGCCCGCGCACGCGGCCAGCACCGGCCACGCGGACGCCGGGACGGAGACGGCGACCACCGTCACGCCGGTCAGTCCGAGCAGCTTCGCCCGCGGATCGAGCCGGTGGACGGGGCTCGCCGGGTCCCCGGCGACGCCGACGGCGTGGAGGGCGTGCGCGCTCATGCCGTCACGCGGCGGCGCGCCGCTCCGGTCACGGCCCAACCGAGGCCGAGCACGATCAGCGTGCCCGCGAAGCCCGCCAGCCCGGTCGCCACGCGCGGGTCTGAGACGCCCGGCAGCGCGTAGTCGGGCACGGGCGCGGACTCCTGGACGGGTGCGAGGCGCCCCTGGTCGAGGAACGCGCGGTCGCCGGCGACCCGCTCGAGCCCGTCGGGCGACGAGGACGCGAACGGCGAGACGGCGAGGGCGAGGCCGACCGCGAGCGCGGCGGCGAGGATGGTGAAGCGGCGCATTGGACGGCTCCTCAGGCGGCGGGGACGGGGACGTGGCGGCGCGGCAGCACGTCGGGCCGCGTCGCGAGGACGGCGCTGACCGCGGCGACCGTGATGACGGCCTCGCCGGCGCCGATCAGGGCGTGCACCCCGAGCATCGGCGGCAGGACGGTCCCCAGCGGGACGGTGCCGGAGAGCGCGAGCTCCACCGACGTCGCGGCGGCGCCCACCATCACGGCGATCCAGGCGCCGGCGCCGGCCACGACGAGCGACGAGCGCCGGGACGACGGCAGCACGCGGGTCGCGGCCGCCATCAGCCCGCCGACGGCCAGCCCGCCGAGCACGCCCATGTTGAGCACGTTCGCCCCGAGCGCGGTGACGCCCCCGTCGGCGAACACGAACGCCTGCACGGTCAGCACGACGGCGAGCACGACGCCCGCGAGCCAGGGTCCGAGCAGCACCGCCGCCAGGGCGGCGCCGAGGAAGTGGCCGCTGGTGCCGCCCGCGACGGGGAAGTTGAGCATCTGCGCGGCGAAGACGAACGCGGCGGTCACGCCGAGCAGCGGGGCCCGGCGGTCGTCGAGCTCGCGCTCGGCGCGGCGGAGGCCGTAGCCGACCGCGGCGGCCGCGGGGATCGCGCAGGCGACCGCGACCTCGGTGGACAGGAAGCCGTCAGGAATGTGCATGGCGCACCTCGGGGACTCGGGGGGTCGGCTTGCAGCTCGGGCAGCGCCCGACGATCGGGAAGTGGACGAGACGGGCCTCGAAGCCCGTGGCCGCGGCGACGATCGCCTCGACGCGGACGAGCGCCTCGGCGTCGAGCGGCTGCAGCACCCCGCAGCACTCGCACGCCGCGTAGCCGTCCTCGTGGCGGGTGACGAGCGCGTAGCGCCCGGCGCCGTGCCCGGCGTGGACGTGGCGCACGAGCCCGGCGCGCTCCAGCGCCTCGAGGTTCCGGTAGACGGATCCGAGGTCGGACGCCGGCAGCCGCCCGCCGAGGCCGGAGGCGATCTGCTCGGCGCCCACGGGCCCGTCGGCGGCGAACAGCGCCTCCACGACGGTGCGCCGCGAGGCGGAGATCCGGAGGCCCCGGGCGCGCAGGGACGCCAGGGCAGCGGGGGCTGAGGCGGCCGGAAGCGGCCGCGTGTCATGCGGAACGGTCATTCGAGCCTTTCGTCGCTGTGGGCCCGCCGCTCCCGCACGGCGTACTCGACTGCCTATGCGCCCTTTCGCGGCGATCGGATCACTCGCGATCAGGCCACGTGCGGGACCGCCCGGAGCGTGAGCATGCAGCCGACCCCGACGATGGCCACGGCCGACAGCGCGGGGAGCGCCGCGACGACGCCCCGCGGCACCGGCAGGCGGCCTATCGCGCGGCCCGCGAGCACCACGGCGAGCCCGAGCCCGGTGAGCGTCGCCGCCAGGCCCGCGCTGAAGGCGACGATCATCGCCAGCCCGAGCGCGATCTCGCCCTGCGCCACGGCGGCGAGGAGCACGACCAGCGCCGACGGGCACGGGATCAGCCCGGCGGCGGCGCCCATGGCGAGCAGCCCGCGGGACGTGATCCGCTCGGGCGGCACGTGGCTGTGACCGGGATCGTGGTCGTGCCCGTGGTCGTGGTCGTGTCCGTGATGGTGGTGATGCCCGTGCCGGTGGGCGGACCGGTGCCGGAGGTGGCGGCGCAGCACCGCGGCGCCGACGCCGAGCACCAGCAGGCCCGACGTGAGCTCCAGCCACGGCAGCAGGTCCTCGGGCAGCACCGTCGCCGAGAGCGCGAGCGCGACCGCGCCGAGGGCGAACACGCCGGCGGTGTGCGTGACGGTGACGATGCCGCCGAGCGCGATCGCATGGCGCGGCGTCCCGCGGGTGCCGACGAGGTACGCGGCGACCATCGCCTTGCCGTGGCCGGGCGACAGCGCGTGCAGCGCGCCCCAGCCGAACGCCAGCGCGAGGAGCAGGAGCAGCGCGCCCTTGCCCGCCGCGGCGTCGGAGAACGCGTCGGTCAGCGGGTCGCCGCCCCGCCCGTCGCCGGACGCCACGGGCGCGGCGTCCGACCCGCGCGCTTCGAGCGTGCCGTCGCCGGGCTCGACCCGCAGCGTCGCGGCGCGCACGTCCGCCGGGCTCGAGAGCCGGTCTGCGGGATAGCGGCGCAGGCCGCCGGTCGGGTCGGTCGCGGGCACGTCGGCGACGACCGCGGTCCCCTCCCCCGGCTGCGCGACGATCGCCTTCCAGCCGATCCGCCCGCGGTATGTGCCGTCGCGCAGCACGACGCGGGACGGGTCCGTCACGCGTGCGCGGAGCGTCAGCTCGGCCCGCGTGGTCGGGAGTCCGGCGCGGCCGGGCGGCCGCGTGAGCCGGGCACCGGTGACGGCGAGCAGGACGCGCCGGTCGTCCGCCTCGAGCACCAGCCGGTCCGCGACCTCGTCCTCGACGCCCGCGAGGACCTCGGCGTCGCTCTGCCCGCGCAGCGGCACGGAGGCGATCTCGGCCCGGTCGAGCGTGTAGCGGACATCGACGCGGTCCGAGGAGACGCCGATCTCGGCCAGGTGGTTCACGGAGTAGTCCCCGAGCGGGTGCGCGGCGGCGGCCGCGGGGGCGAGCAGCGCGGCGACGACGGCGATCAGGAGCGCGCGCCTCATCGCAGCGCCTCCCGGGCCTCGGCGGCGAGCAGCGGGTTGATGGCCAGCCCGTCGCGGAGCGCGGCGCGGAGCAGGCGCTCTCCCTCGGCCCGCTCGCCGGCGGCGAGCGCGGCGAATCCGGCGTGGTGGAGCGCGAGCGGGTCGCGCCAGCCGAGGCGCAGCGCGCGGTGCGCCCACCGCAGCCCGGTCTCCGGGCGGCCCGCGCGGGTCAGCGCCCAGCCGAGCGCGTCGGCGGAGCGCACGCTCGGCGCGCTCGCCCACGCGCGACGGCCGAGCGTGACCGCGCGCCGGGCGCTGCCGTGCGAGGCCTCGAAGACGGCGAGCTCCGCGTCGACATCGACGCCGGCGTCACGCAGGATGGCCTCCTGCGCGCGGACGAGGGCGAAGGCCCGCTCCGCCGCCCCGCTGCGGCCGGCGGCGAGCTCCGCCTCCCCGAGGGCGATGGCGTACTCGGGCAGCGGCATCCGGGCCACGAGCCGGCGCCAGCGCGCGATCGCGACGTCCTGCCGGCCGGTGGCGGCGGCGAGCCGCGCCATGGCGGCGGAGGCGGCCGGGTGGCCGGGGACGGCGGCGAGCGCGAGCCGGAACGCGCGGCCCGCGGCGGTCTCGCGGCCGCGCCGGAGCTCCAGCTCGCCGAGCAGCGCGTTCGTGTCGGCCGCGAAGGACCGGGCGGAGCCGGCGGCGGCGACGGCGCGGGCCATCGCGGCGGCCGCGCCGCCGAGGTCGCCGTGCAGCTCGCGCAGGTAGGAGATGCGCGCGTAGCCGCCCAGGTCGGGGTGCCGGCCGATCATGCGCTGGAGCGTGCGCTCCGCGGCGTCGTAGCGGCCGAGCTCCACGAGCGCGTCGACGAGCACGGGGAAGGCGGCGTTGGCGTCGGGCGCCGCGGCGCGGGCGCGGCGGGCGAGGCCGAGCGCCCCGCGGAAGTCGTGGCGCGCCGCGGCGAGCGCGGCGGCCTCGGTGAGCGCCGGGGCGCCGGCGGGGTTCGGCCCCAGCACGGCCTCGGCGCGCGCGTAGAACGACGGGTCGCCGGTCTCCCGCGCGCGTTGCGCGTAGGCGGCGGCGAGCTCGGCCTCGCGCGGTTCGCCGCGGCGGACCGCCGCCTGCAGGCGGCGGACCTCCTCGGCGGTCGAATCGGCCGGCCGGGCGTCGAGCGCCAGGCCGGTGGGCGGGCCCGCCGCCGCCGGCCCGTCGCCCCGCGTCGCCGCGAAGACGGCGAGAGCGGCGACGAAGGCCAGGGCGACGGCGGTCAGGCGGCGGGCTCGCATCGCCTCAGCCCCCGGTCGGCGGCTGGGGGACCGGGGCGTGGGCGGGCTCCGTGCGCTTCGAGAGCCCGGTGAACCCGTCGGTCGGCTGCGCGACGTACGGGAACGACGTGCCGAACGGCTTGTCGTTCTGGTCGACGCCGTCGCCGAGCGGGATCTGCTTGCCGCCCTGGTCGTCGGGGAGCAGCGCGCCGGCGATGACGCGCAGCTCGATGTCCGTCACGTCGTCGGCGAGCCGGCGGCCGTTCGGGAACCCGGCGACGTCACCGGCGAGCACGCCGAAGCGGTTCTCCATGTCGGCCGGCGGGACGCCGAGGTTGAGCTTCAGCGTGTCCGCCGGGACCGGGTTGTCGCCGATCTGCGTCAGGTCCGGCACGCCGGTCAGGAGCGCCTGGACGATGTCCGTGCGATCCGTCTCCTTGACGCCGAGGTTGAACAGCGCGTTGAGCAGCCGCGCCGGCTCGGGGTTGACGGCGAAGGCACCGAAGTTCGGCGCGTCGTCGGCCGGGCCCGTGCGGTTGAACTTGTCCTTGGAGCCGATCGGGACGATGACCTCGTTGATCAGCGGGTTGCCGAGGCGCGAGACCTGGACCCAGTGCGCCTTGACGTGCTTCTTGCCCTTGCGGCCGCGGAGGACCTTGAGCTGCTTGCGCTCGGTCGTCGCCCAGAGGCCGACGACGGCGTTGGACGCGTCGGCGGACCCGACGGCCCGGCCGTTGCGGGTGACCTCGGACTCGGGCACCTGCAGGACGAACGAGTGGGTGTTGTAGCCCGAGATGTCGTCCTTGCCCCCGCCCTGGTTGCCCAGGCCGATGTTCGGCCGCCCGGGCTTGTCGATGTTGATCCCGTCGAAGACCGTGTTCAGGTCGAGGAAGAACGGATCGTCGGCCGGGCCCACGAACGACTTGCCGCCGCCGGGGATCGACTTGACGGCGCCGTTGAAGATCGGCGAGTAGTCCGGGATCGTCTTCGGCCCGACGTTGTCGGGCGCGACGGGCAGGCCGGAGGCCAGCTTGAGCGTCTTCTTGAGCTTGCCCTTGCGGTAGGTCTCCTTGTAGAGGTCGTACGTCTGGACGAAGTTGACGTCCGGGTCGTCGACCGAGGTGACCTGCGGCGCCGCGTACAGGAACGAGTCCGGGTTGCGGAACTTCTGCTTGATCTTCCACCGGTACGCGACGTCCTCGACGCCGTCGCCGGTGTTGTCGATCTTCACGTAGTAGCGGGCCGTGGGATCGAGCTTCCCGTAGTAGGGGCCGCCTGCCGGCTCCTCGAACGGGATCCAGTTCGCGACCACCGTCAGGCTGCCCGGGGCGTCCTTCGCCGTGAAGGCGTAGAGGTCGGTGTTGTCCGCGGTCGGGTCCGTCAGGATCTTCGGCGCCTCTCGATGGCTCGAGGAGGACGCTCCGGTGACGGCCAGCGTGCCCGCGGCGAGCGCGGCCACCGTGGCCACGCCCACGAGGGGGGTCCTGCGCATGTGCTGCGCTCCTTGGGTCGGGTGCACCCATGGATGCGCCGCACCCCGCCGCGCGGACGTAAAAGCTGCTGGGAACGCCTCGCAGGAGGCGCCCGGCTCAGCGCACGGCGCCGCTCTCGGGGCCGGGCAGCGCGACCGCGGAGACGTCGTCCGGATCGTTGTAGACCGCGCCCCCGGGCGCCTCGACCGGCCCGCGCAGCAGCGGATCGCCCGTGGTGAGCATCCACTCCTCGAGCCGGTCGCGGAGCAGCACGTGCACGTCGGCGTGCGCCGGGTCGCCGACCAGGTTGCGCGCCTCGCCCGGGTCGAGCGTGAGGTCGTAGAGCTCCTCGCGCGGCCGCGGCAGCTCGCCCCAGCCGGCCTCGAGCAGCAGGTCCTTGGTCGGGCTGTCGTCGACGTTCGCCAGGACCGGCAGGTCGCGCTCGCCGTAGCGCCGCACGTACTTGTGGCGCCGCGTGCGGATCGCCCGCTGCGGGTCATAGGCCGCGTGGTAGGTCAGCTCGGCGAAGACCGCGTCGTTGATCTCCGTGACGTCGCCGCGCACGTGCGGGACCAGCGAACGGCCCTGGAGGTGCGCGGGCCGGTCGATGCCGGCGAGGTCGCAGAGGGTCGGGAAGAGGTCGATCTGCGAGATCAGCGCGTCCGACACCCGGCCGCCGTGGAAGCCGCCGGGGCCGCGCATGATGAGCAGCACGCCGATCCCGCGGTCGCTGAGCGTCGCCTTCGCGCCCGGGAACGGCAGTCCGTGGTCCGTCGTGAAGACGACGAGCGTGTTGTCGGCGAGCCCCTGCTCGTCCAGCGCGCCGAGGACGGCGCCGACGCCGTGGTCGAGCACGCGCGCGCTCTGCTTGAACGCGGCCATGTCGCGCCGGGTGGTCGGCGTGTCGGGCAGCCCGCCCGGCGGGTCGGAGTAGAGCGCGTCGCGGACGGAGGTCGGCTCGAAGTAGTCCCGGTGGGTCTCGAAGAAGCCGACGGAGAGGAAGAACGGCTCGCGCGGGAGCTCGCGGAGGAGGGACACGGCGGCGGGCGCGACGTCGTGGACGTGGCTGGAGTCCGCGTCGGCGACGACGTCGTAGCCGAGGTCCGCCGGGTCGCGGGAGACGTGCTGCTCCCCCACCATCGCGGTCCAGTAGCCGGCTTCGCGCAGCGTGTGGCCGATGTGCTGCTCGCGGTCGTCGAGCGCGAAGCCGCGGTGCGCGAGGCCGTTCATGCCGTTGCAGTGCGGCCATCTTCCTGTCAGCAATGCAGCACGACTGGGCGAGCAGGACGGC
>JBEVIG010000017.1:0-11880 GCA_040510855.1 Solirubrobacteraceae bacterium | reverse complement strand
GGCCTCGCGCCGCGTGCACGGGCGGCTGGCACACTCGGCGGCGATGAGCGCCCCGCTGATCTGCGTGATCGAGGACGAGGAGGTGATCGCGGCCGCGGTCGCCGCGCGGCTGCGCAACGAGGGCTTCGTCGTGGAGGTCGCCCACGACGGGCGGGAGGGCATCGCGCTGTGCGACCGGCTGCGGCCCGACCTCGTGGTCCTCGACCTCATGCTGCCGGGGATCGACGGGCTGGAGGTGTGCCGCAGCGTGCAGCGCGACCGTCCCGTGCCGGTGCTGATCCTGACCGCCCGGGCGGAGGAGACCGACGTGCTCGTCGGGCTCGGCGTGGGCGCCGACGACTACATGACCAAGCCGTTCTCGCCGCGCGAGCTGGTCGCCCGCGTGCGGGCCCTGCTGCGGCGGGTGGAGCGCCGGCCGGCGCCGAGCGGCGGGCCGGTGCAGGCGGGCGCGCTGGCGATCGACGCCGAGCGCCGGCGCGTGCACGTCGGGCCACGCGAGGTGCACCTGACGCCGACGGAGTTCGACCTGCTCGCGCTGCTCGCGGCACGGCCCGGCGTGGTCTTCACCCGCGACCAGCTGCTCGCCGAGGTCTGGGGCTGGCGGGACGGCTCGGGCCACCGCACCGTCGACTCGCACGTGCGCGGCCTGCGGCGCAAGCTCGGGGCGGACTGGGTGCGGACGGTGCAGGGCGTCGGCTACGCGCTGGAGCCGGCCGAGGCATGAGACCCCTCGACCGCCTCCCCTCGATCCGCGTCAAGCTCGGCGTGGTCATCGTCGCCACGGTCGTGGGGACGGTGCTCGTGCTGCGCGGGGGCGCGCGGCTCGGCATCGACCTCCCGCTGCGCGTCGTCATCGCGACGGCGCTCGGCCTGCTGCTGGTGCGCTTCCTGGCGCACGGGATGACGTCCCCCTTGCGGGAGATGGCCGGCGCGGCGCGGGCGATGGCCGCCGGCCGGCACGACGTGCGCGTGACGGCCACGTCGCGCGACGAGGTGGGCGAGCTCGCCCGCGCGTTCAACACGATGGCCGCGCAGCTCGCGGACGTCGACCGTGAGCGCCGGGACCTCGTCGCGAACGTCTCCCACGAGCTGCGCACGCCGATCGGCGCCCTCCAGGCCCTGCTGGAGAACCTCGCCGACGGCGTCGAGCCGCCCGACCCGCGGACCCTGCGCATCGCTCTGGCGCAGACGGAGCGGCTCGGGCGGCTCGTCGCGCAGCTGCTCGACCTGTCGCGCATGGAGTCGGGCGCGCAGCCGATCGCGCCCGTGCCGTTCCCGGTGCGGCCGCTGCTCGAGCGCGCGCTCCAGGAGTGCGCGCTGGGCGATCACGGGTCCGTGCGGCTGCGGGTCTCCGTGCAGCCGGGCGACCTGGCCGCGCACGGAGACCCGGAGCGCGTGCACCAGGTCGTCGCGAACCTGCTCGACAACGCGGTGCGCCACTCGCCCGACGACGGGCGCGTGTGGCTCAGCGCGCACGCGACGGACGGCGGCGCGGTGCGGATCGCCGTGGACGACGAGGGCGCCGGGATCCCCGATGCGGAGGCCGAGCGCGTCTTCGAGCGCTTCTACCGGACGGACGGGGCGCGCGCGGCGCGTGACGGCGGCTCCGGCCTCGGGCTCGCGATCGCGCGCTCGATCGCCGACGCCCACGGCGGCACGCTGCGGGCGGAGCAGCGGAGCCCGCGCGGCTGCCGGATGGTGCTGGAGCTGCCGCGGTGAACACCGCTGCCGGACGCCGGACCGCCGCGCTCGCGGTGGGCGCCGCCTGGGTCGCGCCGGCGCTGCTCGGCCTCGCGGTCGTGGCCGCGCTCGCACTGCCGGGGCATCCCGCGGGGCTCGGGCTCGCGGCGGCGGGCGCCGGCACGGGCGCGCTCGTCGCCGTGGCGGCAGGCGCGCGGGACGGGTTCGCGCTGTGCTGCTGGGCGGGGGCGCTGCTGCTGGCGCTCGTGCCGGCCGTCCGCGACGCGGGCTGGGTCGTGACGATCTCCCTGCTGTCGGCGCTCGGGCTCGCCGCGGCCGCGGGTGCGGCGCGGCCGACCTGGGGCGCGCTCGGCGCCGCCGTGGGCCGGACGGCGACCGGGCTGGTGCCCGGGCCGGTGATCGTCGTCGGGCTCGTGGCCCGGCGTGCGGCGACGCGACGCTGGCTGCGGCTCGCGCCGGTCGCCCGCGGGCTCCTCCTGGCCGCGCTCCTGCTCGCCGTCTTCCTGCCGCTGCTCGCGGCGGCGGACGCGGCCTTCGCCGGGCTCCTCGACGGTCTCGCGCTCTGGGACCTCGCGCTCGACCGGCCGCTGGCGCGGGCCGGCGTCGCGCTCCTCGTCCTCGCGGTCGGGGGCGCGCTGCTCGCCGCGCACGCGCGGCCCGCCCCCGGACCGGCCATCCCGCTCACCGACGCGAGGCTCGCGGCCGGCCGCGACGGTGCGCCGCGCCGCCGGCTCGGCCGCGTCGAGTGGGCGATCGCGCTCGGCGCCCTCGACCTCACGCTCGCGGCGTTCGTGGCCGTCCAGGCGGCGGTGCTCTTCGGCGGCGACGAGCTGATCCTGCGGACGGACGGCCTGACCTACGCGGAGCACGCCCGGCGCGGCTTCTTCGAGCTCGAGGCGGTGGCGGCCCTCACGCTCGGCGTGATCGCCGCGACGGCGCGCTGGGCGCGCCGGGACGGGCCGGGCGACGAGCGCCTCGTCCGGGTGCTGCTGGGCCTGCTCTGCGCGCTGACGCTCGTCGTGCTCGCCTCCGCGCTGTCTCGCCTCTGGCTCTACGTCGACGCGTTCGGGGCGACCCGGCTGCGCTTCCTCGTCCAGGCGCAGCTCCTCTGGCTCGCGGCGGTCTTCGTCGCGCTGCTCGCGACCGGCGCGCGCGGGGCGGAGCGCCGCCTCCCGCGGATCGTCGTGGGCCTGTCGGCGGTCGCGGCGCTGGCCTTCGCGGCATCCGACCCCGACCGCCGGATCGCGGAGCGCAACGTGGACCGCTGGCGCGACACGGGCCGGCTCGACGTGCGCCACGCGAACGTCCTCGGCGCCGACGCGACGCCGGCCTTCACCGCGCTGCCGGAGGGGCTGGCCGCCTGCGCGACGATGGACGTCCGCGACGCGCTGGCCGCGCCCGACGGCCTCGCCGGCGCGAACCTCGCCCGCTCGACCGCCCGCGACGCCCTGGAGGGCATCACCGACGCGGACTGCCGCGACTAGCCTCCACGGGCGTGCGGGACTTCTACGAGAGCGTGTGGGCGGACGCGCCGGACGATCCCGAGCCGTGGCTGTGGGCCACGCGGCGGGCGCTCCTGCTCGGCGAGGCGCAGCCCGGGGAGCGGGTGCTGGACCTCGGCTGCGGCGCCGGGCGGTTCGTCAGGGCGCTGCAGGAGCTCGGCGCGGACGCGGTCGGGGTGGAGATCGCGGAGGGCGCGCTGGAGCGCGCGCGGCGGAACGCGCCCGGCGCGGACCTGCGGCTCGTGGAGCCCGACGGCTCGTTCCCGCTCGGCCACGGCGAGGTCGACCTCGTCTGGTGCAGCGAGGTGCTCGAGCACGTCGCCGACACGACGAGCTTCCTCACCGAGGCGCGGCGGGTCCTCAAGCCCGGCGGCCGGATCCTGGTGACCGTGCCCGACCACGGCGTCGCGCGCCGGACGGCGATCGCGCTCGCCCGCCACGAGCAGCACTACGACCCGCTCGGGCAGCACCTGCGCTTCTACACGCGCCACTCGCTCGCCGCCGCGCTGGAGGCGACTGGGTTCGAGCGCATCCACGCCGGCCGCTTCGCCCCGGGGGCGCTGAAGGGCCGCGCGATCAGGGCGTGACGGCGGGCTGGCCGGCCGCCCGCGTCGCCTCGAGGAAGTCCGACTGCGACGCCGGGTTGCGCGGGTCGTGGAAGTAGGCCGCGCGGAACGACTGGACGGCCTGGGCGGGCTGGTTGAGCACGGAGAGCTGGAAGCGGCCGAGGCGGCGCCAGGTCTCGGCGGCCGCGGGCTGGATCTGCACCGCCTGCTCGTAGGCACGCTGCGCGTTCGCCAGCCGGCCGCGCTGCTCCTCGATGTAGGCGAGCTCCCACAGCGGCTCGGGCGAGAGCGGGTTGCGCTGGTGGGCGATCTGGGCGACGGAGACGGCCGCGTCGAGCTCGCCGAGCTCGAGCCGCTCGATCGCCACGTCGCCCGCGCGCACGGAGCGCACGGGCTGGAGCACCGACCAGGCGGCGACGAGCGCGAGCGCGAGGACGAGCACCGCCGCGGTCGCGGCCGCCCACGGGAACGGCGGGCGCCGGCGCCAGTCGGCGGCGGCGACGTCGATCGCGCCCGGCCCGGCGATGTCGCCGGCTGCGGGCGTGACGGGCTCCGGCACGACCGGCGGGCCCCACAGCCCGCCGACCGCCACCGGCCGCGGCGCGGCCGCCGGCAGCGCGGGCGCCAACGCCTCGGCCGCGAGCCGCTCGCGCAGCGGCGGGCGGGCGACGACCCAGGCGGCGGCGATGAGCCCCGCGATCGCGTTCGCGGGCACGAACCACGTCCAGTCGACGGCGGAGTGCACGCCGAAGACGACCGCGACCGCGATCAGCGTCGCCATCCCGACGCGTTCCGCGTCCCAGGCGAGCCCGCGGTCCCGGCGCCGGATGCCGGCCACGCGCACGGCCGCCCACCCCCACGCGAGCAGGGCGAGCAGCGAGAGCCCCAGGCCCGCCCACCCGAGGTCGGCGAGCGTCTGCGGCACGTAGCCGTGGGCGTGGCGCACGACGAGCGTCCCGGTCCGGTAGCGGTCGCGCACGGTCGCGTAGGCGCCGGCGCCCGTGCCCACCCAGGGCGAGAGCCCGTGGACGTCGAACGCCTCCTGCCAGTAGCGCGCTCGGACCGACGACGTCGCGGTGAGCCGGTCGGGCGTGTTCCCCGGCGTCTGCGCGTCCGGGTTCGTGACCTGGTCCCACGCCTTGGAGACCTGGCCGTCGATCCCGCCCTCGCCGTTCGCCAGCGCGAGGATGGCGAGGGCCGGCGCGATGACGAGGACGGCGATCAGCATCCGCCCGGCCGACTGCTTCGCCTTCGCGGAGGCCGGCCGCTCCGACGACAGGAAGCCCGCCACGAGGCCGAGCGCGAGCAGCGCGACGAGCATCACCAGCGTCAGCGCGCCGAGCTCGTGCCCCGCGTCCTCGCGGACCGCGAGCGGCAGCTTGTCCGTCGTGAGGCCGGTGAGCGTGAACGCCCAGAAGATCAGCGGCGCCGCGCCGGCCGTGGCGCCGAGGAAGACGATCGCGCCGCGCAGCCGCAGCGGCACGACCGCGAACCACACGAGGAGGCCGACGGCGAGCGCGAGCAGCGAGCCGCGCGAGTAGGACAGCATCAGCACGATCTCGAGGAGCGCGATGCCCGGCCAGGCGAGCGCGTTCGCCGGCGCCCAGCCCGAGCGCCGCGCGCCGAGCCAGATCAGCGGCGGGATGCCGAGCGCGGCCATGAGCCCGACGGAGTTCCAGTAGCCGAACGGGGCGCGCAGCCGCGCGTACGTCTCCGTCTCGGCCAGCCACTCCGGGAAGACCTTCGTCATCAGCGCCCAGCCCGACACGAGCACGCAGGCGAGCGCGATGCCGTGCAGCACCGCGTACCAGCGGCCGGGCGCGAGCCGCGCCAGCGCCATCGTCCCCGCGAAGGTCATGACGTACGTGAACGTCCGCCCGCCCTCGATCCACGAGTCCGACGGCGCGAGCGACCAGATCACGGAGACCGCCGTGTAGGCCGCCAGGAGCGCGACGAGCACGAGCGTCGTCGCCCCGTGGAACTTGCGCATCCGCGCCTGCGGCACGAGCAGCGCCGCCGCGCACAGCGAGGCGCCGAGCAGCATCACGATCACCTCGACGACCGTGGTGCGCTGCAGGCGCAGGCCGCCGTCCGCGGCGAAGGCGGCGCCGGCGAGCACGATCGCCGTCCCGACGCCGATCAGCAGCCCGGCACGGGAGCGGCGGCGACGGGCGGGCGGAGCGGGCATGGGACGGCGCTGCGGCGCCGCGGGCGCCTCAGGCGTGGCGACGGGCGAGGACACGCCGGCGGACGGAGGGCACGACCGCGGCGGCCGCCGCGAGCGCGAGGAGGATCAACATGGCCAGGAGCGTCGAGGGGATCGGATTGCGCGCGGCGCCGTCGGCGAAGCCGGCGGTGCCGGGGACGATCTGCTCCGAGCCGACCTGCACGGGGCCGTCGGCGCCCTGCCCGGCGGAGTCGAGCGCGGCCTGCTCGTCCGGCGTGCCGGGAGTGAGCGGCTCGCTGGACCCGCCGTCGCCGCCACCGCCGCCCCCGCCGCCGATGGCGCCGCCGCCCCCGCCGCCGCCACCGCCGACCGCCCCGGACCCGCTGCCGCCGAGCGCGCGCGACAGCACGTCCCGGCAGTCCGAGTACTGGTCTATGTCGGTCGGGATGTTGTTGCGGGCGTCGCGGATCTCGGAGGGCGTGTAGTTCCCGTCGAGGTCCCCGTCCGCGTTGCAGTCCGCGATGATCTCGGCCCGGTCGGCGGCGTGCGCCGCCGGTGCGGCGACGAGCAGCGCCAGCACCGTGGCCAGCAGCCAGAGCGTGCGCATCGAACGGGCCACGCTAGCAGCCCCTTTTCGCCCCGGCGGCAGCCAGGGCGCGCGTCATCCCGGCCGCCCAGGCGGCGTGGGAGTGCCGCGCGGCGACCGCCTCGCGGCCCGCGGCGCCCAGCCGCGCGCGCAGCGCGGGATCGGCCGCGACGCGCTCCAGCGCGGCGGCCAGGGCGGCCGCGTCCCCCGGCGGGACGACGAGGCCGGTGCGCTCATGGGCGACGAGGCCGCCGGCGGCGGCCCCGACCGCGGTCGTGGCGATCACGGGCACTCCCTGGTCGAAGGCTTCGTTGACCACCAACCCCCACGGCTCGAGGAAGTCGCGGGTGGGGATCGACGGCACCACGAGGACGTCTGAGCCCGCGTAGAAGTCGCGCAGTTGCATCGCCGGGAGCGCTCCCGGCGCGTGGGCGCCCCGTGCTGCGGCCTGCGCCCGGTACGGGCCGTCGCCGGCGAGGACGAGGGCGCGGTCGGCGGGCAGCCCGGCGGCGTTCCAGGCCTCCAGGAGCGTCGCGAGACCCTTCTCGCCCTCCAGGCGGCCCGCGAACAGCGCCTGGAAGGCCGCCAGCCGGCGCGGTTGCGCGGTGGCGCCCCAGAACGCGTCGTCGACGCTCTGGGGCGCCTCGACCACCGGGCCGCGGGCGCCCTGCCCGCGCACGTAGGCCGACACGTGCGGCCCGTAGGTGGCGATCGCGTCCGCGTGGCGGTAGAGGTGGCGGAGCGGGAGGTACGAGAGCGCGTGCGCGGCGGTGCGCGGATGGCGCCAGATCGTCGCCCAGAGGACGAACGGGACGCCGGCGCGGCGCGCGCCCACGTAGGCGGCCGGGAGCGCGACGCGGCCCGAGAGCCCCGCCACGACGGCGCGGAAGCGCCCGGAGGCCGCGAGCCGGAGCACGCCGCGCTCCGGCGGGCGCACGACGGGGAACGGCAGCGCGGCGTCGTCCGCCAGCGCCCCGCCGTGGCGCACGTCGCCGCCGATCAGCGCGAACACGACGCCCTGCTGCGCGTGGAGCGCCGCGAACGCGCCGACGCGGAAGTCCGGCGCGTGGTTGGTCACGAACAGGACGGGCCGCGGGTCGCCGCTCATCGCAACGCGTCCTCGTAGGCCTGCACGGTCGCACGGCCGCAGCGCTCCCACGTGAAGGCGGCCTCGACCGTCGCGCGCGCCGCCATCCCGAGCTCCCGCCGCCAGTCCGGCTCCGTCACGAGCTGGTCGATCTCGGCCGCGAGCGCCTCCGGGTCCGCGGGCGGCACGAGCCGCAGGCCGGGCCCCTGGGCCGCGATCTCCTCCGGGCCGGGCTCGCCGCGGCAGCCGATCGCGGGGACCGCGCCCGCCATCGCCTCCACGTAGGCGACGCCGAACGCCTCGTCGACGCTCGGGAGGACGAAGATGCCGCCCGACTGCGCCGCCTCGCGCGCCTCGGCGGGCTCGAGCGCGCCGCGGAACCGCACGCGGCCGTCGAGGCCGAGCTCGCCGGCGAGCCGCTCCAGGCCGCCGCGCTCCGGTCCGTCGCCGACGACCTCCCAGCCCAGCCCGGGATGGCGGTCGCGCAGCAGCCAGAGGGCGCGCAGGACGTCCGCGTGCCGCTTGCGGGGGACGAGGTTGGCGACGGTGACGAGCGTCTCCGGCCGCCGCTCCGGCGGCTCGGGCGGCAGGTCGGTGCCGAGGTGGACGACGCGCACGTCGCGGGCGCCCAGCGCCTCGCAGCGCGTCGCGATCCCGGTGGAGTTCGCGAGCACGAGCCGCGCGTGCGACAGCCCGGCGCGCACCGCGGCGGCGCCGGCGGGCGAGGACTCCGCGAGCGCCAGCACGTCGCCGCCGTGGACGGACACGACCACCGGCGCGCCGGGCCGCGCGCGGCGGACCGCGTCGCCGGCCGGCGCCGCGTAGTGCGCGTGGACGAGGTCGAAGGGGAAGCGGCGGCGCAGCGCGCGCAGCGCCAGGGCGAGCGTCGGGGCCGCCCATGCGCCCCAGCGACCGTACGTCGTGGGCCGCGGCGGGGCGACGAACGGCACGTAGGTCACGTCGATCCCGTCCGGCGCGGTGCGCAGCGGCTGGCGCAGGGGCGCGACGAGCGCGCGCGGGTCGCGAGAGCGCAGCGCGGCGTAGGAGGGCAGCGGGCGGTGGAGCACGAGGACGCGCACGTCGGCGCCCGCGTCGCGGGCGGCGAGCGCCTGGCGGTGGACCCAGACGCCGAGCGCGGGGTCGGCGGCCCGCGGGTAGTACTCAGTGACGATCGCGACCCTCACGACGTCCACGCCTCGAGGACCTGCGCCGCCTCCTCGCGGATGATGTGCTCCCGATCGGCGAGGAAGGCGTCGGCCTCCGCGATCGCGACGGCGTGCGGGTAGCTCGCCGCGACCGGGCGCAGGTGGCGGACCGGCGTGGCGTCGACGATGCCGAGCGCGAGGCCCGCCTCCGCCGCCGCGGCCGACCAGTGCGCGTCGAGCCCCCACCCCATTGCGAGCGGCGGGAACGGCAGGACGGCAGGGAACGCATCGGCGTGGATCGCGGTCACGGGCCCGATCTCGACGAAGCGCGTGCGGCGGGCGACGAGCCCCGGGCGGCGGCGCGTCACGGGCCAGGCGGCGTGCGAGGCGAAGGCGTGCGCGGGCTGCGCGAGCTTGAGGTCGTGCGCCTCGGCGACGTGGAGGAAGACGTCGAGGAAGTGGCGCGGGAGGACGACGTCGTCGTCGACGAGCACCAGCCAGTCCGTGCCCGCCGACGGCTGCGGCGCCGCCCGGAGGTTCTGCCACTTGCCGAGCCCGGGCTCGCCCGCGGCGAGGTGGAGCACCACGGCGTGGCGCGAGCGGGCGAGCTCGGCCCGGATCGCGTCCGTCACGGCGCGGTGCTCGGGGCGGGCGACGCCGAGCACGTGGACCCGCCGCGTCGGCGGGCTCTCCCGCGCGGCACGCCGGAGCAGCCGGCGGCGCGGGGCGGTCAGCGAGTCCGCGGCGAGGTCGCGCGCACGGCCGAGCGCGAGGTCGCGCCGTCCGAGCGTGCCGCTCTGCCCCGCGAGATAGGGCCGATCCAGCCGCTCCGCCCCGCCGCGGGGCGCCGCATCGCCCCCCGCCGCGGCCTCGGCGCGGCGCGCCTGATCGCCCCCGGCGAGCGCCTCGCGGATCCGGCCCGCGGTCTGCGCGCTCAGCACGATCCCGTTCCCGCAGCGGCGCCGGGCGATGTGCCACACGCAGCCCGCGAGCGTCCGCAACTCGGCGCGCAGCGGCGGCGCGACGCCCTTCTCCTCGTCGTAGCGGCGCCCGTGGCGGCCGCGGTGCCAGGCCGCGCGCGACAGGCCGGCGATGCGGGCGTCGGCGCCCGCGCGGCGGTGGTCGACGCCCGCGGCCGCGACGTAGCGGATCCGGCCGCCCGCCGCGCGCAGCCGGCGCTCCCACTCCTCCTCGTCGCCCGGCCCCGAGCGTGCGGGGTCGAAGGGGCCGATCCGCTCGACCGCCGCGCGGCGCACGGCGAGGTTCGCGCCCCAGACGAGCTCGGCGTCGGTGTCGTCGGGCCCGAGGTCCAGCCCGGTCACGGGCAGCGGCTCGCGCCCGCAGGCGTGCAGGTTCGTGTGCTCGAGCACGGGCCGGATCGGGCCGCCGAACGCCTCGTGCCCGGGGTTCGCCTCCGCCGCGGCGAGCAGCGCGGCCAGCCAGCCCGGCCACGCGCCGGCGTCGTCGTCGAGGAAGCAGAGCAGGTCGCCCTCGGCGGCCTCCAGCGCCGCGTTGCGCGCGACATTGAGCCCGCGGCGCGCGCCCAGCGCGACGTACCGGCCGCCGTGCGAGCGCACGAGCGCCTCCGTGGCGGCGTCGGCCGGGTCGTCCTCGACCACCACGATCTCCGCGCCGCACGCGGCCGCCTGCGGCGCGACGGAGGCCAGCGCGGCCGCGAGGTAGTCGCGGCGGCGGCGGGTCGGGATGAGGACGGAGGCGGACGGGGGCACGGCGCGCAGAGGTTAGGGTGCCCCGCGGTGATCCTCCTGCTGCACAACCGCTACCGCGTCCCCGGTGGGGAGGAGCGGGCGGTCGAGGACCTGGCCTGGCTGATCCGCAGCGAGCTGCGCGAGGAGGCCGAGGTCCTGGAGCGCGACTCCACCGCGCTGTCCGGGCGCGACGCGGCCCGCGGCCTGCTGCTCGGCGGGCTCGGCGCGTCCGAGGTCGCCGACGCCGTCGACCGCACCGGCGCGCGGGTCGTGCACGCCCACAACGTCCAGCCGTCGCTCGGCTGGCGCGCCCTCGCCGCCGCGCGCACGGCCGGCGCGCGCGTCGTCCTGCACCTGCACAACTACCGCCTCGTCTGCGCCGTCGGGACCTGCTTCACGCACGGCGCGGACTGCACCCGCTGCCACGGCCGCAACACGCTCCCGGGCCTCCGGCTGAACTGCCGCGGCGGCTCCCGCGCGGAGGCGGCCGCCTACGCCGGGGGGCTCGCGCTGTGGCAGGAGCGGATCGCGGCGGCGGCGGACGCCTTCGTGGTGCCGAGCGCGTTCGCGCTGGAGCGCCTGCGCGCGCTCGGGGCCCCCCTGGGGGACCGCGCCCGCGTGATCCCGAGCGTCCAGCGCACGTTCGCGGCGCGCTCCGCGGCGGGCGCCGGCGGCTACGCGCTCTACGCGGGCCGGCTCTCGGCCGAGAAGGGCGTCGCCGACGCGATCGCCGGGTGCCGCGCGGCCGGCGTGCCGCTCGTCGTCGCCGGCGACGGGCCCGACGCGGCGGCGCTCCGCGCGGCGGCCGGTCCCGACGTCCGCTTCATGGGCCGCGTCGGCGCCGGCGAGCTCGCCGCCCTGCGCGCGGGCGCCGCGGTCGCGCTCGTCCCCTCCCGCTACGCGGAGATCCTCCCGCTCGCCGCGCTCGAGGCGATGGCGGCCGGGCTGCCCGTCGTCGCGTCGCGCGCCGGCGGTCTCGCCGAGGTCGTGCCCGCGGCCGGGCTGCACCCGCCGGGGGACGTCGCCGCCATGGCCGCGCGGATCGGCGCGCTGTGGGGCGACGAGGACGCGGGCGCCGCCGCGCTCGCGATCGCCCGCGAGCGCACGGCGCCCCCGGTCGTCGCGGCCGCGCTGCGCGCCGTCTACAGCTGAGTGACCGTGTCGGCGTCGAGCGAGCGCGTGACGCCGCGCAGGTCGAGCACCGCCGGCGACTGCGTGACGAGCAGCCCGTGGTCCACGCCCGGGTGCGCCGTGACGATCACGGCGAGGTCGCACTCCGCGCCCGCGAGCTCCACATTGCGCAGGCCGTGCGCGGGCAGCTCGGGCACGTGCGGGTCGTGGTAGGCGACGTCGCCGCCGCGCTCCTGCAGCAGCTCGATGATCTTCAGCGCCGGCGACTCGCGCAGGTCGCCGACCC
>JBEVIG010000016.1:0-15957 GCA_040510855.1 Solirubrobacteraceae bacterium | reverse complement strand
GGAGATCCGGTCGGTGAGGACGCGGTTGACCTCCTCGGGCATCGACCAGTCGCGACCGCGTCCGCGGGTGGATGGGGAAGACGACGGGGTGGCGCGCGGCCAGGTCGCAGAGCTCGGCGCTGATCTGCGCGAGCCGCAGCGGGTCGTCGACGTTGCTCGGCCGGTGGAAGGTGACCAGCACGTAGTCGTGCTCGCCGAGCGTCATGCGCCGGTGCAGCGCGCGCCCGCGGGCGCGTTGCTCGCAGCGCCGCAGCGAGTCGATCATCGTGTTGCCGACGTAGTGGACGCGGTCCGGGTCGATCCCCTCGCGGCAGAGGTTGTCCAGCGCCTCGGGCGAGTGGGTGAGCAGGATGTCGGAGATCCGGTCGGTGAGGACGCGGTTGACCTCCTCGGGCATCGACCAGTCGCCCGAGCGCAGGCCGGCCTCGAGGTGGGCGACCGGGATGCCGAGCTTGGTCGCGGCCAGCGCGCACGCCAGCGTGGAGTTGACGTCGCCGGCGACGACGACCGCGTCGGGCCGCCGCTCGAGCAGGATCTCCTCGAAGCCGGCGAGGACCTTCGCCGTCTGCTCGCCGTGGTTGCCCGAGCCGACGCCGAGGAAGTGGTCCGCGGGCGGGAAGTCGAGGTCGGCCAGGATGTCGTCCGACATCCGCTGGTCGTAGTGCTGGCCCGTGTGCACGATCCGCTGCTCGAACGCTCCCGTGCGCTCCAGCGCCGTGACGACGGGCGCCATCTTGACGAAGTTGGGCCGTGCTCCGATCACGTGGACAAGCGTGGGCTTCATGCCCTTTCCCTCCATACCGAGTGCATCAGCAAGACGCCGACCAGCGAGCTCGCGATCGCGAAGGCGACCGCGACGCGGTGGAACGGGGTGCCCTGGAGCGTCAGCTCCAGGGCGACGAACGTGATGGCGGCGACGCTCCATCGCAGCGCCGCGACCCCTCCCTGGCCACGCGCGAGGAGCGCCTGGCAGAACGTGCAGGCGGCCAGGAAGCCGCCGATCCCGACCGCCAGCAACGCGAGATCCGTTCGCGTGGCGGTGAAGGCGTCGCCATAGAGCAGCTCCATGGCCTGCGGCCCGAAGGCCAGCGACGCGAGCGCGAGCGCGCCCGCGATCACGGTGATGATCAGGGCGGTGAGGGCGACCGCGCGGTGCAGCCGCGCCTCGTCGCCCTTCGCCCGCAGGGTGGTGAGGTTCGGCAGCAGCGACGCCTGGACGCCCTGGAAGAGGAACACGGGCGCGCGCATGAGGAGCGTCGCGGCGAAGAGCACGCCGGCCGCGGTCGCGGCGCCCGGGCCGCCCGCGATCAGCACGAGCAGCGGGCCGCCCGAGACCAGGATCTGCTCGCAGCCCGCGATGACGCCGGCGGGCAGCGCGAAGCGGATCGCCTCGCCGAGCGGGTAGTCGCCGCCGTCGGGGCCCTCGATCCGCTCCAGCCGCGTCCTCCGCTTTGAGAACAGCGGGGCGATGGCGCCGCCGATCGCGGCCGCCGCGATCGCCACCGCGGCGATCGTGGGGGAGGCCACGAACACGAGCGGGAGGGCGATGACGACGCGGATGACCCCGTCGGCGAGCAGCACGAGGCCGTAGCCGCCGAACCAGCGCACGCCGCCGGTGAGGCCGCGCGCGAAGTAGGAGGCGCCGTAGCCGGCGAGGCCGGCCATCAGCGCGACGGTCAGGACCGGGTCGCCGCCGAACAGGCCGTCGGTGAGCGGCACGAAGGCCAGCGCGCAGGCGCCGACCGCGAACGCGGCGAGCCCGAGCGTCAGCTTCGCCGCCGACCGCACGGCCGGGCGGGCGTCGTGCCCCCGGGCCACCTGGTCGGCGATCGCCCGGCTGACGGTCTGCTCGACCGGGCGGAAGAGCAGGACCGCCAGCAGGAACATCCCCGCCCACAGCGCGCCGATCGCGCCGTAGGCCTCCGGTCCCAGGGAACGCGCGGCCAGCACGTTGAACACGTACGCCAGCACGCCCGACGCGAGGGTGCCGATCGACATCAGCGCGGCATCGCGCTTGTCGACCGCCTCCAGCCGGGGGCGGGCGGTCCGCAGCCGCACCAGCGGCGACGTGGCGGCGCGCGCGGCGCTCATGCTGTGGCCTCGCCCACGGCGCCCGCTCGAGTTCCGCGAAGCGAACTCGTAAGGACAAGCTTGCTTGTCCCGCTCACGCGGTGACGACCTCCTCGGCGCCCACGCGCTCCTCGCGCAGCAGCTTGTGCCACGCCAGCGTCAGCGCGAGGCCCTCGTCGAGCGACACCTTCGGCTCGAAGCCGAGGAGCCGGCGGGCCTTCTCCAGGCTCGGCACGCGGTCGCGCACGTCCTGGTAGTTGCCGCCCATGCCCTCGAACGCGACGGTGCGGGCGCGCAGCGGGCCGTCGATGCCCATCGCGTCCTGCACCCGCTGGGCCAGCTCGACGATGCTGATGGGCTGGTCGTTGCCGATGTTGATGACCTCGCCCGAGGTCTCCGGCCGCTCGAGCGCGCGGACGACGCCGTCGACCGTGTCGCTCACGTAGGTGAACGAGCGCGTCTGCCGGCCGTCGCCGTGGAGCTCCATCTCGCGCCCGTCGAGGAGGTCCTCGAAGAACACGGAGAGCGGGCCGCCCCACCAGGACGGGTGGTTGCGGACGCCGTAGGCGTTGAAGAAGCGCAGGATCGTGCACTTCAGGCCGCGCTCCTCGACCATCCGCAGGGCGAGGTGCTCGTCGAAGTACTTCGAGGCCGCGTAGGACCAGCGCCGCGTGGTCGGCGGGCCGAGCACGATCGGGTCGTCCTCCGCGAAGGGCGGCTCGGCCTGGCCGTAGACGTCCGAGGTGGAGGCGAGCACGATGTGCGCGCCGGTCTCGAGCCCGAGGGCGAAGGCGGCGTGCGAGCCGTCGACGTTGACCTCGAGCGTCTCGAGCGCCCCGCCGTAGCGGGGGATCTTCATCGCGGCGAGATGCGCCACGGCGTCGCAGTCGGCGAACGCGGCCTTGAGCCGGGTCGCGTCGCGGCAGTCGAACTCGTGGAACGTGAACCGCGGGTCCTCGAGCATCCCCGCGAGGTTGCGGAGGTCGCCCATGGACAGGTCGTCGACGCCGACGACCTCGACGCCCTCGGCGAGCAGCCGCTCGACCAGGTTCGCTCCGATGAAACCGGCGGCTCCCGTGATGCCGATCCGAGCCGGGAGGGTCATGCTGCACTCCTTTGCAGTGGGGCGTGGGATGTGGCGGCGCCGTACCGTGCCGCCACGCCGTCCGCGACGCGCTCCGCGACGCCGAGGATGGCCTGTCCGTGGACGATGTCGGGGTAGACGTGCGCCGAGGAGGCCATGGCCAGCCCGGGCGCGGGGAAGAGGTCGGGGACACGCGTGTGCCGCCCGTGCCGGTGGACCGGCTCGGCGAACCGCGCGCGGGCGACCTGGCTGGCGATCACGTCGCGCCCCGGGTCGAACCCGGGGAACATCGCCGCCACGTGGCCCAGGTAGGCCGCGGTGATGTCCGCCGCCGGCGCGAGCAGCTCCGGCGAGTCCGCCGTGACGTAGTGGGGGACGTACAGCAGGTGCCCCTCGACGTGGTCGGGATCGACGACGTGCGTGGTCTCGACCACGCTCGTGATCGGGATCCGGCGGTCCGTGATGTTCAGCGCGTAGTACGGGCTGACGCTGCGCCGCACGCGGGCGACGACGCAGACGATGCCCATGTAGCGGCACGGGTCTGCGGGCAGCTGCGCCACGACGTCCGGGCCGAGCGTGCGCTCGGCGTGCGGCCGCAGCAGGGTGCTGACGACCACGTCGTGGGCGATCGACTCGTCGTCGGTGATGACGCCGGTGGCCCGGCCGTCGCGCGACGAGATGTGGCGGACCGGCGTGCCGGTGCGCACGCGGCCGCCGAGCCGCTCGATCTCCTCGGCCATGCGGTCGGCGAGCACCTGGTGGCCGCCGCGGATCCAGCCCATGACCTCGCGGCCGGACTTGTCCCGCGTGCCGGCGGTGCGCCGGGTGCGCGACCACAGGTAGGTCGCCGGGAGGTCGTCGTACTCGCCGTCGAACTTCGAGTCCAGCAGCGGCCGGAAGAGCTGGTCCCACAGCCGCTCGCCCGCGGTGCGGCGCACCCACGGCCCGACCGGCTCGCCGTCGAGCGGCTCGTGGTCGCGGGTCAGCTTGCACCGGGCCACGAAGGCGGCCAGCCGCACCTTGTCGACCAGCGAGAGCCCGGGGAAGGCGAGCACCTCGCGGGGGGTCGACATCGACGCGAGCCGGCCCTCGTGGAAGAAGCCGACGCCCAGCGGGCGCCAGCGGATCTGCTCCTCCAGGCCCAGCTCGGCCGCGAGCTCGAGCATCCGGTGGTCCTCGAGCGTGACCGCGTGGTAGTAGCGGTCGACCTCGACGCCGCCGATCCGCGTCGTGCCCGCGAGGCCGCCGACGCGGTCGCCGGCCTCGTACACCGTCACGGGGATGCCGCGCTTGGCGAGCGTGTGGCCGGCGGCGAGCCCGAGCAGCCCGCCGCCGACGATCCCCACGCCATCGTCGTGCAGGGAGTGGACCGTCGCCGTCATGCGCGCTCCCTCGCCTGCCGCATCATCAGCCGCGCGTAGCCGTGGACGGTCGGCAGCACGCGGAGCTTGCTCTCGCCCTCGCGCTTGGACCAGTCGAGCGAGACCGGCACCTCGGCGATCCGCGCGCCCTGCTTGTCGAGCTTGATCAGGATCTCCGCCTTGCAGGCGAAGCCGGGCTCGCGGATGAAGCCGTCGCCGTGGCGCTCGTAGGCCGACCGCAGGACGGAAGCCCGGTACACGCGGAAGAACGACGAGACCGTCTTGGCGTCCAGGCGGGAGATCCGCCGGATCGCGTATGCCGCGGCCTTCGAGAGGAAGCGGCGGTGCGCGGTCACGTTGACGAGCTCGCCGTCGTCGTGGTGCGAGGCGAGCACGACGTCGGCGCCCGAGCGGGCCGTGGCCAGCATCTCCGTCAGCGCGTCGAGGTCGCTCGTCGTGTCGCTCTCGAGCGTCACGATCAGCGCGTCGTCGGGCGCCGTGCGCAGCACGTGGCGGAACCCGCGGTCGAAGGCGCGGCCGGCACCCTGGTTGGGCACCTGGCGGAGGACCTCGACGGGCAGGTCGCCCTCGTGTGCGAGGGCCGCGGCGACGGTGCCGTCGCTCGAGCCGTCGTCGACGAGCACGATCGCGCCGCCGGCCCACAGCTCGGGCCGCACCTCCAGGTCGGCGAGCAGCCGCGGGACGTTGGCCTCCTCGTTGAAGGCCGGGATCACGAAGATCGCCACTAGTACGCCCCCCTGCGGGCCAGGACCACGGGGAGCGTCTGGCACAGGATCTTGATGTCCCACCAGAGCGACCAGTTGGTCACGTAGATGTAGTCGAGCTTGACCATCTCCTCGAAGGGGATGTCGTTGCGCCCGAGGACCTGCCAGAGCCCGGTGATGCCCGGGGTGGTCTCCAGCCGCCGCTCCGCCCAGCCCGTGATCTGCTCGGACTCGTGGACGACGAACGGGCGCGGACCGACGAGGCTCATCTCGCCGCGCAGCACGTTCCACAGCTGCGGCAGCTCGTCGATGCTCCACTTGCGCAGCACCCCGCCGACGCGCGTGATCCGCGGGTCGTCGTGGAGCTTGAAGAGCGGGCCGCCGCCCTCCATGTCGTTCTGGTCGGCGAGCGAGAAGCGCTGGGCCTCGGCGCCGTCGACCATCGTGCGGAACTTGACGATCCGGAACTCCTCGCCGCCGCGGCCGTGGCGCCGTTGCCGGAAGAAGACCGGGCCCTTGGAGTCGAGCTTGATCGCGATCGCGGAGACGATCAGGAGCGGGGAGAGCACCAGCAGGCCGAGGCCCGAGGCGAGGATGTCGACCGACCGCTTGATCGCGCGCACCGTGCGCGAGAAGCGCAGCGGCGGCAGGCTCACGACCGGCATGCCCTCGATGTCCTCGATCGTCGCGTTCGAGGCGAACAGCTCGTAGTACGTCGGCACGATCGACATGTGGACGTCGGGCCGGCGCACGGAGCGCAGCAGGCCGAGCGTCTCGTCGTAGGACGCCTCGGAGTCGGCGATCACGACCCAGTCGATCTCCTGCTCGTCGACGACGCGCGCGAGCTCGGCGACGGGACCCAGCCCGCGCTCGCCCGGCGCCCGGTCGTCGACGAAGCCGATGAGCTCGAGCCCGTACTCGGGGTGCGCCTCGATCTTGCGCTTGACCAGATGGCCGACGGGGCCGGCGCCGACGATCACGGTGCGGCGGGGCCGCATGATCGCGGGCAGGGCCCAGGTGCGGAGCGCGCCGCGGAACGTGGGGATCAGCGTCAGCGCGATCCCGAGCACCATCAGCGCCTCGAGCGGCGTGTAGACCGACAGGTCGAAGCCCTTGCGGACGCCCTGGCCGATCACGAGCAGCACGAGCGAGCCCGCGAGCAGCGCATGGAAGACCTTGCCCACCTCGTCGAAGCTGTTGGGCGCGATCGCCCGCGACTCGCCCTCGTAGAGGCGGTACGCGGCGAACAGGAAGACCCAGCCGACGGAGCTGGCCGCCCACAGCGCGGCGAGCAGCCAGTCCGGCGCGATGAACGCCGGCGGCCCGATCTGCTCGGCGAGCAGGTACATGCCCAGGTACGCGATCTGGATCGCGACCAGGTCGGAGATCATCAGGAGCCGGACGCGTCCGCGCACCAGCCGACCAGGACGGTGCTGGACGGCGGACCCCGTGGCCTTCGCCACGCGGCCGCCCGCCAGTCCCTCCGTGTCGGCGGTCAGGGACGCGAGCGCGGCTCCACCGTCACGACGCCAGCTGCTCACGCGGGCTCACGAGATCGTGGACGTACGCGTATCGGCTCGCCTCGGTGCGGTTGGTCACGCCGAGCTTGCGATAGGTGTTGGACAGGTGGAACTTGACCGTCTGCTCGGTCACCCAGAGCTGCCGCGCGATCGTGCCGTTGGTCTGCCCCTCGGCGACCAGCCGCAGGATCTCGAGCTCCCGCTGCGTGAGCGGGCACTCCTCGTCGGCGTGCTCGTGCACGGGCGGGGCCGCGCGGTGGACGATGTTGCCGTGCGCGACCTCGCGCAGCAGCGTGCCGAGCGCGACCGGGTGCACCGACTTGGAGATCACGGTGCGGGCGCCGGCCTCGAAGGCCTGGGCGACCCACTCGTCGTCCATCTCCGTCGTCAGCAGCACGGTCTGGGCGTCCGGCAGGACGGTCGCGATCTCGCGCAGGCGGTCGAGCGCGTCGGACCGCAGCCGCATGTCGTCGAGGAGGACGACCTCCGGCTGGTGGCGCTCCAGCAGGCCGGCGATCGGCCCGCGCCCGTCGACGAACCCGGCGACCTGGAAGCCGGCGGTCTGGCGCAGGGCCAGGCGGATGGAGTGGATGACCAGCGAGTGGTCGGCAACCACGAGCAGCCGCTTCATGCCGTCACCTCCTCGGTCCGGCGCGTGCGGGTCGCCTTGCCGCGGCCCTTGGGCTTCGTCTTGCCGATCGCCTTGCGGGTGACCCCGCGCAGGTCGACGACGGGGACGGCCGCGGCCACCGCGTTGTGGTCCACGGAGGGGTGGGCCGTGACGATGACCGCGACGTCCGCGCCCGCGAGTGCCTCGTCGAGAGGCACGCAAGAGAGTCCGAGCTTCGGCAGCTCCGCCACGTGCGGGTCGTGGTAGACGACCTCGCCGCCGCGGGACTGCAGGTGCGCGATGATCTTGAGGGCCGGCGACTCGCGGACGTCCGAGACGCCCGGCTTGTAGGCCACGCCGAGGACGGCGATGCGCGAGCCGCGCACCGGCTTGGCCGCGTCGTTGAGCGCGCGCTCGACCTTCTCGGCGCACACGACGGGCATCTGCTGGTTGACCTTGCCGGCGAGCTCGATGAACTCGGTGGTGAGCTCGAACTCGCGGGCGCGCCAGCTCAGGTAGAACGGGTCGACGGGGAGGCAGTGCCCGCCCATGCCCGGGCCCGGGTCGAAGCGCATGAAGCCGAACGGCTTGGTGGAGGCGGCATCGACGACCTCGCGGATGTCGATGCCCATCCGGTCGGCGAGGATCGACAGCTCGTTGACGAGCGCGATGTTGACCGAGCGGAAGATGTTCTCCAGCAGCTTGGTCATCTCGGCCGTCTCCGGGCAGGAGACCGGCACGACCTCGTCGCAGACGGTCCCGTAGAGCTCGATCGCCCGCTCGCGGCAGGCGTCGGTGAGCCCGCCGATGACCTTCGGCGTGTTGCGCAGCGTGTGGTCCTCGCGGCCCGGGTCGACGCGCTCGGGCGAGAAGGCGAGGTGGAAGTCCACCCCGACCTGCAGGCCCGACTCCTCGAGCACCGGCGCGAGGCGCTCGCGCGTCGTGCCGGGGTAGGTGGTCGACTCGAGCACGACCAGCTGGCCGCGCTGCAGGTGGTGCGAGAGCTCGGTCGCGGCCGACATCAGCGGCGACAGGTCGGGCTCCCGGTTCGCCGTGAGCGGCGTCGGGACGCAGATGACGACGGCGTCGCAGAGCGCGAGGCCGGCCGGGCGGGTGGTCGGGTCGAGCCGGTCCATGACCGCCTGCAGCCGTGCCGAGGGGATGTCCTCGATGTAGGACTCGCCACGCCGGAGCTCGGCGACACGCTGTGCGTTGACGTCGACGCAGACGACGCGCTTGCCCGCTTCGGCGAACTCGACCGCCAGGGGCAGTCCCACGTACCCCAATCCGAGGATGCCGATCGTTTCCAAGGCCTTCTCCTTGCCGTGCTTGATGCTCGCGCCGCGCTTCCTGGCGGCCGGACCGTCGGTGTTCACGCCGCGTCCCCTTCCGCCGTCGAGCGGCGGTCGAGGTGCAGGCGCAGTTGCTCGAGGACGTCGTTGCACGTCCTCCGTTCCATCTCCGCGAGGTGGCGGAAGGCGAGGGCGCACGATGTGTGCCCCTCCGAGCCGGCTTCCCACTCGTACACCGGCAGCGACGCGCAGAGTTCGAGCTTCGCGCTCAACACGCCGAGCAGGTTCCGGAGCGTCGTGTCCCCGGGCTGGTCGCGACGGAGGTCGCTGAGTCGCAGCGGCGCGTCGCTCGATGTGGGTTCGCCGATCACGGAACAAAGCCTCTCCGCGACCATCCCTGCTTACGAGGGGATTAGTCTTCCCCCCACCGGGGGATCTCCGCGACCCCTTCCGGAGGATGCGAGGGTGAGTCCGGGGGTGAGACCTGGACGAATGTCCAGGGGGACGAAACTCACCACCCGCCGGGCTACGGGTCAGATTTATCACCCGGGTCCGCGCCGATCGGCTAGCGTGACTCCGAGTTGGCGACGGAACAGCCGATACGAGTGGCAATGGATGCTGTGCGGGCGATCATCGCGGACGACGACCCGCTGGCCAGGCGCATGCTGAAGGAAGGCCTGCAGCGCGCCGGCATGGTCGTCATCGCCGAGGCACACGACGGCCGGCAGGCCGTCGAGCTCGTGCTGCACTACAAGCCGGACGTCGTCCTGATGGACATGGTCATGCCGGGCCTCGACGGGCTCGCGGCCACGCGCAAGATCATCAAGGAGTCGCCCGAGCAGGTCATCGTGATCCTCACGAGCGGCGACGACGAAGACATCGGTCTGGCCAGCCTGCGCTCCGGCGCCTCGGGCTTCCTCACCAAGGACGTCGACGTGGACGTGCTCCCGCGCGCGCTGCGCAGCGCCCTCGACGGCGAGGCCGCGATCTCGCGCAGGCTGAGCATGCGCCTGGTCGAGCACCTGCGCCACATGCCGACGGGCGGGCCTGGGATGCGGCCGGTGAAGTCGCCGCTGACCCCGCGCGAGTGGGAGGTCGTCGAGCTGCTCGAGCAGGGGATGACCACCGAGCGCATGGCCGACCAGCTCGTGCTCTCGACGGAGACCGTCCGCACGCACGTGAAGAACATCCTGCGCAAGCTGGGCGTCGGCACCCGCGAGGAGGCGGTCGTGCTGACCCGGCAGATGCGCGGGGGTTGAGCCGGCGCGCGTCGCTCCGCGCGCCCGGCGGCGGCCGTGGGCCGCCGGGCCGGACGGGCGCTCCCGCCGCTAGGCCGGGAGCGTGAAGTAGAAGCGGTTGCCGCGCCCGTTGAGCGGCAGCACGCCGACCTCGCCGCCGTGGCGCTCGACGATCCGCCGCACGATCGCCAGCCCGAGGCCGTTGCCCCTGGCGCGGCGCTCGTTCTGCCCGCGCCGCCAGGGGTCGAAGATGACCGTCCGCTCGCGCGCCGGGATCTGCCGGCCGCGGCTGTCGACCGTGAACGTCCAGCCGCCGCCCTCGCGGGCGATGCCGATGCGGATCTCCGTGTTGGAGCGCGAGCCGTACTTGAGCGCGTTCGCGACCAGGTTGCCCACGGCGCCGTTGAGCAGCGCCCGGTTGCCGTCGACGATCGGCATGGGGTCGACGACGACCCGCGCACCCTTCGCGTCGATCTCCGGCCCCAGCAGGTCGAGGCAGTCGCCCACGACGCGCGCCAGGTCGACGCGCTCGCGCTGGAGCGCCCGCGTGCCCTGCCGGGAGTCGGCCAGCAGCGCCTCGACCATCAGCCGCACCCGTGACGACGCGCGCGTCATCCGCTGCAGGTCGTCCTGGGAGACCAGGTCCAGCCGGCTCGCGGTGCGATCGAGCACCGTCGCCGCCGTCGCCTCGGCGAGGATCAGCGGCTTGAGCAGCTCGTGCGCCGCCATGGCCGAGAAGTCCTCGAGCGACGCGACCTGTGCCTCGAGCTCGCGGATGCGCTCGGCCTGGGCGCGGTTCTCGCGCCTCAGTGCCACCTCTTGATTGTGCCGGTCAGCGTCCGCACGCGTAATCTGCGGAACGTGCGGGATGAATCGTTCATGATCACTGCGCGGCTCGTGCGAAACCCGGTTCGCTGGCCTCATACTCCGCCTTCTGTCGTCCGTGACCACCTTCCGTGGTGGCCGTTTGGTGTCCGTTAGGAACCCCGTGGATGCCAGTCTCGCGTGCCGACTTGCGCGAGTCAACGGTCTCTGGACGAATTACTTCAAGATGACATTTCGGGAGTCGCGCCATAGCGCAACGCTCTGGTCTTCGGCATGACCGGAATCGGCTTGGACCTGCTGGAGATCGGAAGATTGGAGCGTGCGCTGCAAAGGCGCCCGCGTTTGGCACGTCGATTGTTCACCGACGCTGAGCGGGCCCGGGTCGCCGAGCTCGGCGGGCACGCCCGGCACCTCGCGGTGCGCTTCTGTGCCAAGGAGGCGGTGGCCAAGGCGCTCGCCCTGCGCGACGGCGCCTGGCACGACGTCGAGGTGCTCGGCGGTGGCGACGGCCCGCCCGAGGTCCGGCTGAGCGGCCGGGCCGCGGAGCGCGCGGCGGAGCTCGGCGTGGAGGTCGAGGTCTCGCTGACGCACTCGAAGGGTATGGCCGCCGCGGTGGCGCTGCTGCGATGAGCAACCCCCGCTGGCTGGAGCCGTTGCCGGACGCCGCGCTGATGCGCGCGACCGACGCCTGGGCGATCGAGGAGAAGCGCGTCCCGTCGCTCGACCTGATGGAGCGGGCGGGGGAGGGCCTGGCGCGCGTGATCGCCGAGCACGTGCCCGCGGGACGGCTGACCGTGGTCTGCGGCAAGGGCAACAACGGCGGCGACGGCCTCGTCGCCGCCCGCCTGCTCCGGGCCGCCGGCCGCGACGTCGAGGTCCAGCTCGTCTGGGAGGCGCAGTGGCTGAGCGAGGACGCGCAGGCCATGCTGGGCCGGCTCCAGGGCGCGGCGGCCGTGCCCTACGACGCCGGGCGGCTCACCCGCGCCCACGGGATCGTCGACGCGCTGCTCGGCACGGGCGCCGCCGGTGCGCCCAAGGACCCCGTCGCGGGCGTGATCGCCGACATCAACGGCGCGCGCGGGCGGACGATCGCCGCCGACGTGCCCAGCGGCATCGACGCCTCGACCGGCGAGGTGCCGGGCGAGGCGATCCGCGCCGTCGCCACGGCCGCCTTCCACGCCGCCAAGCCGGGCCTCTGGATCGCGCCAGGGAAGGCGCACGCGGGCGAGGTCGAGGTGATCGACATCGGCATCCCGCGCGGGGCGCCGGGCGAGGCCGACGTCGCGCTCGTCGGCCCCGAGGTGCTGCGCGACATCCCGCGCCGCGGCGCGGACTCGACCAAGTTCACCTCCGGCAACGTGGTCGTGATCGGCGGCTCGCGCGGGCTGTCCGGCGCGCCCTCGATGGCGGCGCTCGCCGCGATGCGCGCCGGGGCGGGCTACGTGACGGTCGCCGCTCCCCGCTCGCTCGAGCTCGCCTTCGCGGCCCGGCTGCTCGAGGCGATGTTCGTCGGGCTGCCCGACGGGGAGGGCGCGCTCACCGCGGAGTCGCTGGAGGACGCGGTCCAGGCGATCCACCGGGCGGACGCCGTCGTCGTCGGCCCCGGCATCGGCCGGACGCCGGACGCGCAGGCGCTCGTCCGCGCGCTGGTCGAGCGCGTCGACGTCCCCCTCGTGCTCGACGCGGACGGGCTCAACGCGATGGCCGGCCGGCTGGAGGACCTCCGGCAGCGGCGCTGGCCGACGGTCCTCACCCCGCACGCGGGGGAGCTCGGGCGGCTGCTCGAGGTCGACTCGCAGGCGGTCGCCGCGCGGCGCCTGCACCACGCCGCGGCCGCGTCCGCGCGGTCGAAGGCGCTCGTGGTGCTCAAGGGCGACGACACGCTCGTCGCGGCGCCGGCGGGCCGGGTCGCGGTCTCGCGCGGCGGCGCGCCCGCCCTCGCGACGGCCGGGACCGGCGACGTGCTCTCCGGCGTCGTCGCGGCGATGCTCGCCAAGGGGCTGCGCGCGCCGCATGCCGCGTGCGCCGGGGTCTTCGCGCACCTCCGCGCGGGCCAGCTCGCGGCCGCCCCGCACGGGCCCGACGGGGTCATCGCGTCGGACGTGATCGCCGCGCTCCCCGCGGCGCTCGCCGCGTAGGATCCCTGCCGCTCATGCCGCTCAGCGTCGGAGACATCATGGACCCGGACCCGGTCACGGTGTTCCCGGAGGACACGGTCGAGGCGGTGCTGCGCACGCTGCGCGAGAACGAGCTGCCCGGCGTGCCCGTCATCAATTCCGGCGGCCGCTGCGTGGGCATCATCACCGAGGCCGACCTCGTCCTCGCGGGTGAGAACGAGGACCTCCATCTCCCGCACTACTTCGAGCTCTTCGGGGGCTTCGTCTTCCTCGAGCCGCTCAGCCACTTCGAGGACCGCCTGCGCAAGGCCACCGCCGCGCTCGCGCGCGACCTGATGACGGAGGACCCGGTGACCATGGAGCCGACCGACTCGGTCGAGGCCGCGGCCCGGCTGATCTCGCGCTCGAAGCACAACCGCCTCCCGGTCGTCGAGCACGGCCGGCTCGTCGGCGTGATCACGCGCGTCGACGTGCTCGAGGCGCTCACGCGGGATTGATGCTGCGGGCGCTGGCCCGGATCGACGACGGGGCGATCGAGCGCAACTGCGCGCGGCTGGCCGCGGTTGCGGCGCCCGCCGCGCTCTGCGCCGTCGTCAAGGCCGACGGCTACGGCCACGGCGCCCCCGAGGCCGCCCGGGCCGCGCAGGCCGGCGGGGCGACCTGGCTCGCCGTCGCGACCGCCGGCGAGGCCGTCGCGCTGCGCGCCGCCGGGATCGGCGGCCCCGTGCTGGTCATGGGGGCGCTCGCGCCCGAGGAGCTCACCTCGGCCCTGCGCGCCCGCGCGGACGTCGTCGCGTGGCGGGAGGGCTTCGCCGCCGCGCTCGCCGCGCACCCCGATCGCGCGGGCGCGCGCGTGCACGTGAAATTGGACTCCGGCATGGGCCGGCTCGGGACGCGCGACGCCGCGGAGGCCACCGCGGTCGCCGAGGCGGTCGCCGCGGCGCCGGGCCTCGAGCTCGTGGGCGCGATGACGCACTTCGCCACCGCGGACGACGATCCCGCGTTCGCCCGCGAGCAGCTCGCCGGCTTCCTGCCCTGGGCGCGCGCACTCGCGGACCGCCATCCCGGACTGCTCCTCCATGCCGCGAACTCGGCCGCCACGCTCGGCATCCCGGAGTCGCGCCTCGATCTCGTCCGCTGCGGGATCGCCGCCTACGGCATGGACCCCTGCGGCGTCTCGCCCGACCCGCACGGGCTGGAGCCCGCGCTCGAGCTGCGCTCCTACCTCGCGGCGGTCAAGCGGATCGCGCCGGGGGAGAGCGCGGGCTACGGGCGCCGCTTCGTGGCGGACTCGGCGACCTGGATCGGCACCGTGCCCGTCGGCTACGCGGACGGGGTGCGCCGGGCGCTCACGAACAACGCCGACCTGCTCGTCGTCGGCCGCCGCGTGCCGCTCGTCGGGACGGTCTCGATGGACAACGTCACGGTCGACCTCGGCCCGGGCGACCCGCCGCCGGTCGGCGAGCCGGTCGTGCTGCTCGGCCGCCAGGCCGGTGAGCGCGTGCTCGCCGAGGAGTGGGCGCGGCGGCTCGGCACGATCCCCTACGAGATCACGTGCGCGATCAGCGCGCGCGTGCCGCGGGAGCACCACCGGTGAAGGCGCCGCTCGAGGTCGCGCGCGAGATCTTCGCCGGCACGGACGCCTGGATCGTCGGCGGCGCGGTCCGCGACCACCTGCTCGGCCGCGAGACCGTCGACCTCGACCTCGCCGTCCCCGGCGATCCGCGGCGCGCCGCCCGCGCGGTCGCCGACCAGGCCGGCGGCGCCGCCTTCCAGCTCTCCGGCGCGTTCGGCGCCTGGCGCGTCGTCGGCCCGGACGGCGCCTGGCACGTCGACCTCGTCACGCTGCGCGACGACGACATCGGCGCCGACCTCGCCGCGCGCGATTTCACCGTCAACGCCATGGCCGAGCCGCTCGCGGGCGGCGAGGTGCTCGACCCGCACGGCGGCCGCGCGGACCTCGCCGCGCGCCGGCTGCGGATGGTCAGCGCGGGCGCGCTCGCCGCCGACCCGCTGCGCACGCTGCGGGCGGTCCGGATCGCCGTGCTGCTGGGGCTCGAGATCGAACCCGCGACGGCCGCGGCGATCCGCCGCGAGGCGCCGGGGCTACGCGTGGTGGCGGCCGAGCGCGTCTTCGCCGAGCTCAAGCAGGTCGTCTCCGCCCCCGGCGTGCGCCAGGGCCTCGAGCAGATGGAGGAGTACGGACTCACGCAGCTCGTGCTGCCCGAGCTGACGGCGCTGCGCGGCGTGGAGCAGAACGTCTTCCACCACCTCGACGTCCACGACCACACCCTGGAGGTGCTCGACCAGGTCGTGGCGATCGAGCGCGATCCGGCCGCCGCCGGCTTCGGAGCGCACGCGGAGGCGGTCGCGGCGCTGCTGGCCGAGCCCCTCGCCGACGACCTCACCCGCGGCCAGGCGATGCGCTTCGCGGCGCTGCTGCACGACGCCGCCAAGCCGCAGACCCGCATGCCCCGCCCCGACGGCCGCGGCACCGGCTTCCCCGGTCACGATCGCCAGGGGGCCGAGCTCGCCCGCGGCGTCCTGCGGCGCCTGCGGGCGTCCGAGAAGCTGGTCGACCACGTCGCGGCGCTCTGCCTACACCACCTCCGCGTCGGCTTCCTCGTCCACGAGCGGCCGCTCGACCGCCGCGCGGTCTGGCGCTACCTGCGGGCGACCGAGCCGCGCAGCGCGGACGTCACGGTCTTCACGGTCGCCGACCGCCTCGCCACGCGCGGGCGCAACGCCGGCCCGGCGATCGAGGCCCATCTCGAGCTCTCCCGAGAGCTGCTCGGCCCCGCCCTCGAGCGCCGGGCGGCCGGGCGGACGCCGCCGCTCGTGCGCGGCGACGAGCTGGCGCGCGAGCTCTCGCTGCCGCCCGGCCCGAAGCTCGGCGAGCTGCTCGCGCAGCTCGAGGAGGACCGCTACGCCGGGGCGATCAGCACCCGCGAGGACGCGATCAGGCGGGCGCGGGAGCTGGCCGGCGGCTAAGCCTGGATCGACCGATCATCCGTGGGCGCCGCGGGAATCGATCGAGCCGGGCTGAGCGAGCGGACGGCCTCCGCGCAGACGTCGACGCAGGCGGCGACGGTGCCGAGGTCGAGGTTCGCCGCGA
>JBEVIG010000015.1:0-50647 GCA_040510855.1 Solirubrobacteraceae bacterium | reverse complement strand
TCCCCGCGAGGCTCTGCGCCGCTTCGAGGCCCACCTGCGCCGTGAGCTCGAGCGCGACGCCATCGAGCGGGCCAAGCGGCTGCCGCCGTCGCGGCCGCTGAACGAGCTCGACCGCGCCCTCCCCAGCGGGCCGCTGCAGGACCTCGCCGCCGTGCACCGCGTGGTGGCGCAGCTCAAGCGGCGGCTGGCGACGCAGGGGCACGAGTCGCGCGGGCGGCGGGCCAAGGCCCACGTCGACGTGCGGCGGACGATGCGGGCCTCGCTGCAGACGGGCGGGGTGCCCGTCGAGCTCCGCTTCCGCCCGCAGCGGCCGCGCCGCCCCGAGCTCTACGTGCTCTGCGACGTCTCGACCTCGGTGACGAGCGCATCCGTCTTCTTCCTCTCCGTGCTCCACGCGCTGCACGACTCGTTCCGCAAGATGCGCTCGTTCGTGTTCGTGGAGCGGATCTCCGAGGTGACCGACTTCTTCGCGCGCGAGCGCAACTTCAAGGCGGTCAGCGAGGCGATCGGGCGCGACGCGGGCGTCGCCGACGTCTCGGGCTACACGGACTACGGCCGCGTCTGGCGCGAGTTCCTCGACCTCGTCTCCGACGACCTGCACCCGCGGGCGACCGTCATCGTGCTCGGCGATGCGCGGACGAACGGCCGCGACCCGCGTGCCGACGTCTTCGCCCGGGTCGCCGCCCGCGCCGGCCGGACGTTCTGGCTCAACCCGGAGCCGCAGCTCTACTGGAACTACGGCGACTCCGTGGTCCGCGCCTACGCGCCGTTCTGCGAGCTCTACGAATGCTGGACCACGCGGCAGCTCGAGGACTTCGTCAAGGCCCTCACGCGCCCGGCGCACGCGTAGCCCGGACGGAATAGCTGTGCGATGGCGCGCGTCTTGCGTGCATGCACCTCAAGACCCCGCGCCGCCTTGCGGCACTTCTCCCCATCCTCGCCGTGTCCGCGGCCGTCGCGGCGTGCGGCGGCTCCGACGACGCGGACTTCGTCGACGGCTACAACAAGGCCGTCGCCCCGCTCAACACGATGATGAGCGACCTCGGCACCACCTCCGCGAGCGATCCTGCCGCGGCGAGCAAGTCCCTCAACCAGGTCGCCGACGGCCTCGACGAGGTCAAGACGAAGCTCGCGGCCCTCGAGCCGCCGTCCGACGCCAAGGACGAGTTCGACAAGATGCTCGGCGCCCTCGACAAGGGCACCGACCAGGTGCGCGACATGGCGGCCGCCGCCAAGTCGGGCAACATCGACAAGCTCACGAAGGCGACGGCGGACTTCTCCGCCACGGGCACCGACCTCGCCTCGCTCGAGCAGCAGCTCCGCCAGGTCGTCGAGAACTAGAGCGACGTCAGGGGCGCAGCTCGAGCGCCCAGTGGTTGCAGTGCAGGGGGCGGCCGGCGAACTCGACGTCGGTCTCCCCCAGCAGCGCGAAGCCCGACTTCCGGCACAGCGCGTTCGACGGCGTGTTCGTGACCGGCGGGAAGGCGTGGACGACGGCGAACCGCGGCTCGGTCCGCGCGCGCTCCAGCAGCATCGCGAGCGCCCGGCTCGCGATCCCGCGGCCCTGATGCTCGGGGCGCACCATCCAGCCCGTCTCGTGGATCGGCTCGCCGTCGTGCTCCGCGTCCCAGATGCCGATCGTCCCGACGCCGGGGCCGCCGGGCTCCTCGGTGATGACGAGCCACCAGGAGTCGGCGAGCCGCAGGCGGTGGACGCGCAGGAGCTGCTCGCGCGGGCGCGGCCCGCCGAGCTGGTGCATCACGGCGGGGTCCGTCTCGAGCGCCTCGGTGAGCGCGAAGTCGGCGTCGGTGTAGGCGCGCAGCTCCATCCCGCGAGCCTACGCCCAGGGGGAGCGCGAGGGCCCCGGCCGCACGCGGCGGCCGGGGCCCTCGGCCCGTCCCTCTCAGCGCAGGAGCCGCCGCAGCGCCCGCCCGATCAGCGCGTTGCGCTCCGCCGTGCTCGGCACCTGCTCGAGGCCGAAGCCCAGCAGCACGCTGTCGCGCGTGCGGACGGCGGCCACCGAGTCGATGAGCGCCTCGGAGCGGGCGAACTCGGAGGCGTTGCCGGGGCTGCCGGCCGGCGCGCCCTCGATCGCCCACGGGCCCAGCCCGGTCTCGAAGCCCTCGGCGTCGAGCGTGCCGCCGCTCGTCGTCACCTTCGTGTCGTCGATGAACAGCCCCGTGCCGCCCGTGAACGGGTCGCTCACGTAGGCGATCGAGACGACGACCTTCTTGCCGGCGTAGGCCGACAGGTCGAAGGCCGTCTGCACCCACTCGCCGGACTCCCCGGTGAACGAGTTCCACGCTCCGGTCGTGCCCGTCGCGCCGCACGGGTTGGCCACCGTGAGGTAGTGCGCGAGGAACGGATGCATGTCGACGAAGAAGCCCGCCCCGCACTCCGCGGGCACGGCGGACGACGTGTTCCCGTTGAGGTCGGGCAGGGTCGTCCAGTCCTCGGCGCCCTGCGTGTGCGCCTCGACGATGACGTGGTCGTAGCCCGTCTCCGTGCTGTAGGTCAGCTGCGCCTCGAGCTTGGGCGCCTGCGCCGCGGTGATCGACGTGAGGTCGATCGTGCGGGTGAGCCGCCGGTACAGCCCGTCCTGATGCGTGCCGGTGACGTACCAGTCGCCCTCGACCGGCTCGAACGGCCCGAGCGCGCCCTCGTAGTCACCGCTCTTCGCGCTCCGGAACTGCGGGAACTCGTCGGGCGGCAGCACCGTGCTGGTCACCTGGAAGCCGCCGGCCTCGTCGAGCGGGTTGGTCGGCGTGCCCAGGAGGGCGGCGGTGAACCCGGTGAACGGGCGGCCCGTGCCGATGAACGCGGTCGGCGTGCCGATCATCTCCTGCCGGTCGTAGGCGCCCAGGTAGTACTGGACGAAGTCGTCCGACAGGAGCTCGCAGTCGTCACGGAAGCTCGTCGAGATGAAGCACGGCTCCTCCGGGTGCCCCTTCAGGCCGTAGTAGATGCCGCCGCCGTTGGCGGCGCGCAGCGGCCCGAAGTAGCTCGTGGTCTCGCCGGCGTGGACGAGCTTGCCGCCCTCGTTGAGGTACGCCCGCACGTTGAGCACGAGGTCCTTCGCGCGGTCGGCGACCTGCGAGTCGGGCAGGGGGCCGATCACGGAGTCGACCGGCTCGTCCTCCTCGTCCTGCGTGAGCCGGTTGTCGCCGAGGTACCAGACGACCGCGTCGAAGTGGCCGAGCACGCCGAGGTCGTGCGGCGCGCCGTCCTTGTCGACGTCCCAGACGACCGAGCGGATCCCGTTGGCGCGGATCGCGTCCACGTACTGCTGCGCGTAGCGCGGGGCGTTCGTGCCGGGCGGGTACTCCGGGTTGACGCCCGTGTAGTCCTCGTCGGCCAGCACGAGCACGCGCGCGCCGTGGTCCGAGCGCACCCGGTACGTGAAGTGCTCGCTCTCGACCCGGCCCTTGCGGTGCTTGGACGCCGAGAACCAGACCTCGACCCGGTCACCCGGCCGCTGGTCCTTCACCGTGCCGCGGTACTCGGCGAAGTAGTGGTTCCCGTCCTCGCCGTAGCGCTCGCCGCCGTCCCACTCGCGGACGCTCGTGGTCTTGACCTTGCGGCTGCCGTTGATGCGGTAGTGCATCTGCTTGCCGCCCAGCGAGCGGCGGATCACGGAGGCGGCCACCTGGCGGTCGCCGTACGAGGTCCCGAACTCGTCCGGGTCGAAGTCGGGCACCGTGCGCCCGACCGGCGAGACCGGGTGCTCCGGGTCCTGCGCCGACTTCGCGACCGCGATCGCGTACGGGTAGTTCTTCTCCACCTCGGCGGCGATGAGCGTCTCGTCGTCGGGGAACTCGAAGCCGCTGCCGCAGTCCTGCGGGTCGTACGGGTCGTCCGGATCGGACTCCGACGCCGCCTCGCACGTCGACATCTCGGGCGTCTGCGTCAGCGTCCCGAACGTCTCGTCCATGTGGCCGTCGGTCTCGCCGTTCGTCGTGTAGAGCTGGGCGCCGAGCTGCGGGTTGTAGCCGGGCACCGCGGGCGTGTCGATGTCACCCACGATCGCCTTGTGGATCAGGTCGTCGGGGCTCGACGTGAGCGCCTGCCAGCCGACGCCGTAGAGGAGCAGCTGGGCGGCCGAGTGCCAGTTGATGGCGTACTTCGGGCGGACGCGGTCGAACAGCCCGATCTGGGCCTGCGTCTCGGGCTCGGAGCCTGCGGACGCGCCGCGGAACGTCTCGCTCGGGAGGATGTCCGACGAGCCCTCGTTGTCGTAGCCCCACTTGTAGGGGAAGTTGCGGTTGAGGTCGACGCCGTCCTGGCCGGTGATCGCGCCGTCGCCGTCGTTGTCGCGCAGGTTCTTGCGCCAGAGGCGGTTGCCCTCGGTGAACGTGTAGTCGTAGCCGTCGACGTTGACGACCGGGATGAACCACAGGTCGGTCGTGTCGACGATCTTCGTCAGCTCGCGGTCGGTGCCGTAGCCGTCGACGTAGTGGTGCAGCAGCCGGCGGACCATCTCCGGCGTGATCCACTCGCGTGCGTGCTGCGCCGCCTGGTAGACGACGGCCGGGCGCTTGCGGTCCTTGAGCTTGCGCACGTCCTTGCTGACCCGGACGGCGGTGATCGCCTTGCCCTGGACGCTGTGGCCGATGGTGACGGCCTGCGCGATCTTCGGGTTGTCCGCGGCGACCTGGAGCAGCTCCTCCTGGAGGTTGCCGGGGCCGCTGTAGGGCCGGAAGACGCCGCCTGCCGCCGCGAGCTTCGAGGCGCGGAGCGCGGCCGACCGGCCGTTCACGCGCTTGAGCTGCAGCTTGATGCCGCTGCTCGCGAGCTCGCGGGCCTGCGCGCCCGTCATCGTCACCTCGACGCGCGCCGAGCCGGTCGCCGCGCCGCGCGCGACGAGCACGTCCTCGAGATCCACGCCCGCGCCGCGCAGCGCCTTGAGCTGCTCGGCGTCGAGGACGCCCGTCCACACGTCGACGCGGTCGTTCGCGCTCGGTGGCTTCGAGCTCGCCTGCACGGGCCCTGCGCTCGCGACTGCGGCCAGGATCGCGGCTGCCAGCGCGAGCAGCGGGGTTCGCTTCCGGCACGGCCAACTCGACATCGACGCCTCCTCGGGCGGGACGGTTAGGGAGCGAGGATCATTACCCCTGCGCGGTGCCCGGTGTCAAACGCCTGTGACAGTGGCCGGACGGGTAGGACGCGCGCATGGCCACCCTCCTCCTGCTCGCCGTCATCGTTCTCGCCGTCCTCGCCGTCGCGGCCGTCTTCGCAGCGGGCTCCCGCCGCACGTAGGATCCGGTCATGGCCGAGCGTCGCGCCGCACCGCGCATCCCGCTCGCCATCGACTGCGTGCTGCGCCGCGGCAAGGGCTCGCCGATCACGGCGCGGACGGTCGACGTCGGCCCGGGCGGGATGTCGGTGAGCTGCGAGCGCCCGCTCGCCACCGACGAGCTCCTGCACTTCGACCTGCCGCTGAACGACGGCGGCGTCGACGGCGACGCGCGCGTGCTCCGCGAGCAGGCCTACCACGTGTACGCGCTGCGCTTCGAGGCGCTCGACGCGCCGGCGCGCTCGCGCCTCGGCGCCCTCGGCGCGGGCTGATCCAGGCTGAGCGCGGGCCGTCGGGTACCCTGTCGGCTGGAAACCAGGGGGGCTCGCGCATGCGGGCTGAGATAGCGCCTAGAGCGGCGCTGACCCTTCGAACCTGTGGGGTAATGCCCGCGGAGGGAGCGATGCACAGCGGAGCCGGGGCTCTGGCGGTGGAAGCGCAGACCGGTGTCGTCATCGACGCCGTCGACAAGTCCTACGGGCCGGTGGCGGCCCTGCGCGGGATCTCGCTCGCCGTCGCGGCGGGCGAGTTCGTCGCGGTCGTCGGACCGAGCGGCTGCGGGAAGTCCACCCTGCTCGAGCTCGTCTGCGGCCTCGCGGCGCCCGACACGGGCCACGTCGAGGCCCCGGCGGCGGCGCTCATGCCCCAGCGCGACGCGCTGCTGCCGTGGGCGAGCGCGCTCGACAACGCGGCGCTCGCGCTCCGCGTGGCGGGCGTGCCGCGGGCGGAGGCCCGCGCACGGGCGCACGAGCACTTCGCCGCCTTCGGCCTCGAGGGCTTCGAGCAGGCGCGGCCGGCCGCGCTCTCGGGCGGGATGCGCCAGCGCGTCGCCTTCCTGCGCACGCTGCTCGCCGGGCGCCCGGTGCTGTGCCTCGACGAGCCGTTCGGCGCGCTCGACGCGCTCACGCGGCTCTCGCTGCAGCGCTGGCTCGCCGACGCGCTGGCGCGCGAGCCGCGCACGGTGCTGCTCGTGACGCACGACGTCGAGGAGGCGGTGCTGCTCGCGGACCGGGTCGTGCTCCTCTCCCCGCGGCCGGGCACGGTCGCCGAGGTGCTGGACGTGCCGCTTTCGCGCCCGCGCGCGAGAGATGACGCCGCCGTGGTCGCCCTGCGCGAGCGCGCGCTGGAGGTGCTCGGCGCGCCGTGATCGCCGTGCTCGTCCTGATCGGGCTGCTCGCGGGCTGGGAGCTCGTCGTCCGCGTGGGCGGCGTCGACCCGCTGATCCTGCCCGCGCCCAGCCAGGTGGCCGAGGCGCTGTGGGAGGACCGGGCGCTGCTCGCGCCCGACCTGTGGACCACGGCGTACGAGGTGCTGCTCGGGCTCGGGCTCGCGGTGGCCGCCGGCGTGGCGCTCGCGCTCGCGATGCACCTCGTGCCCACGCTGCGGCGGGCGCTGCGGCCGCTGGTGATCGGCTCCCAGGCCGTGCCCGTGCCCGTGATCGCGCCGCTCGTGATCCTCGTGCTCGGCTTCGGGCTGGCGCCGAAGGTGCTGCTCGTCGCCCTCGTCTGCTTCTTCCCGATCACCGTGAACCTCGCCGACGGGCTGCGCGCGGCCGACCCGGACGCCCGCCGGCTGCTGCGCTCGCTCGACGCGACGCGCTGGCAGTCGCTGCGCTTCGTCGAGGCGCCCGCGGCGCTGCCCGCCGCCTTCACCGGCCTGAAGGTCGCCGCGGCCGTCGCGGTGATCGGCGCGGTGTTCGCGGAGTGGGCCGGCGCCGAGGAGGGCCTCGGCCACGCGCTGCTGATCGCCAACGGCCAGCTCGCCACCGCGCGGGCCTTCGCCGCCACCTTCCTGCTCTTCCTGCTGGCCATCGCCCTCTACGGCGCCTGCGCGCTGCTCGAGCGGCGGGTGGTCACGTGGATCCCCGACCCCGGAGAACGATGACGCGCACCCTGACCCTCGCCTGCACCTGCCTCGCCCTCGGACTCGGCCTCGCCGCCTGCGGCGAGAAGGAGGAGCCCGCGGACGGCGGCGCCGCCGGCTCGTCCGGCGGCGCGCCGCTCCGGGTGATGCTCGACTACTTCCCGAACGCCGACCACGCCGGGCTCTACGCCGCGCAGGGCGAGGGGATCTACGCGGCGGCCGGGCTCGACGTCGACCTCCAGCCGCCGCCCGATCCGTCGGCGCCGCTGAAGCTGCTGCAGGCGGGCAAGGTCGACATCGCGATCTCCTACGAGCCCGAGCTGCTGCTCGCGCGCGAGGCGGGAGCGGACCTCGTGTCGGTCGGCGCGCTGGTGCAGACGCCGCTGACCTCGCTGATGTCGGTCGGCGAGGACGCGATCCGCTCGCCCGCGCAGCTGCGCGGCAAGCGCGTCGGCACCGCCGGGATCCCGTACCAGTCGGCCTACCTCGGGACGATCCTGCGGACGGCGGGCGTCGACCCGTCGTCGGTGAAGGAGACCAACGTCGGCTTCAACCTCGTGCCCGCGATGCTGTCGGGCAAGGTCGACGCCACGCTCGGCGCGTTCTGGAACTACGAGGGCGTCGATCTCGAGCGCCGCAAGAAGGACCCGCAGATCCTGCGGATGGAGGACCTCGGCGTTCCGACCTACTCCGAGCTCGTGCTCGTCGTGCGCCGCCGCGACCTCGACCAGGACTTCGGCGCCCTGGTGCGCAAGTTCGTCCAGGCCACGGGCAAGGGGCACGCCGCGCTGCGCGACGACCCGGCGGCGGGCGTCGACGCGCTGCTCGACGCCGACCCGGGGCTCGACCGCGGGTTGCAGGAGGCGTCGGTGAAGGCGACGCTGCCGGTCTTCTTCCCCGAGGACCCGGAGCAGCCGTGGGGCTACCAGGACGCCACGGACTGGCAGGCCTACATCGACTGGATGGTCGACGAGGGGCTGCTCAAGCAGCCGCAGACCGCGGAGCGGGTGCTGTCGAACGAGTTCCTGCCGGGCGAGGGGCTCGACCCGCGGAGCGCGCTCGAGCAGGACTGAGCAGACCGCGGGAGGCCGCGACGCGGACGTACTCGCCCGCGAGCCCCTTCCACTCGCCGTAAGGGGCGAAGAACTCGCGCACCTCGTCGACGGTGGCGCGCGCCTTCGGGTGACCGGTCGTGATCTGCCCGACGAGCTTGATGTAGCCGAGATCGCCGGCCGGGAGCCGGTCGTGGTGGCCCTGGCCGTAATAGGCGAGCATCTCGAGCGTCCACGGGCCGACGCCGGGGATCGCGCGCAGCCGGCGCCAGCCCGGCAGCGGGTCGGCGGCGAGGAGGTCGACGCGGCCCGCGGCGACCTCGGCCGCGGCGCGGCGGAGCGTCAGCGCCCGGGTGGGCGCGAGGTCGAGCGCGGCGAGCTGGGCCGGCGCGGCCGCCGCGACGGCCTCGGGCGGCGGCGCGTCGCGCAGCCCGGTGCGCGGGCAGCGGCGGCCGAGGCGGGCGATCAGCCGGCGCTGGATCGCCACCGCGCGCTCGAACTCGATCAGCTGCTCGGTGATCGCCGCGGCGAGCGCCTCCCACGGGACGACGAAGCGGCGCGGGCGCATGGCGGGCACGGCGCGGACGGCGCGGCCGATCAGCGGGTCGTCGGCGAACGCCGCGTGGAAGGGCGCGAGGTCCTCGTCGACCCCGGTGGCGAACCGCATCCGCCGGATGCCCCACATCGCGTCGGGCTCGCTCTCCGCCCGCGCGCCGAAGATGACCCGCTCGGGGGCGGCGTGGAGGACGGCGACGTGGACGGGCTTGCCGTCGCGGTGCAGCAGCCGCTGCAGCCCGGCCGAGCCGTTGCGCCGCAGCAGCCCGTCGGCGCTGCCGCCGCGCAGCGTGAACGGCGACCTCGGGGCGACCTCGATCCGGAGCTCCTGCATGCCGCCACCAGTCCTACCGGTCGCGGCGGCGGGATGCGACAGGTCTTGCCGCTCCGAGCGGCGATCGGCGCGGATTCCACCGTATGGGTGGAAACGGCGCCGCACGCCGCCGGCGTTCGACCCGCCGCCCCCACCCGGCCGGTGTTGACGGTCGTCCGCCGTTACCCGCGGCGGACGAGGTGGACGTCGACGAGGAAGGAGTTCGATCCCACGATCTCCCCCACGACGCCCTTCCGCTTGCGCCGCTTGCGCGCCGACCGCCCGCGGCGGTGCGCGACGACCGCGACCGTGGCCGCGCCGGCGACGAAGCCGGTGGCCGCCAGCGCGGCAGCCTGCTTCGCCGCGACGGGGGGCGACGCCGGGCGCAGCGTCTCGGGCGCCCGGGCCTCGCCGGGCAGCACGGGCAGGCCGTCCACGACCTCGCCCTCCTCGATGTCGCCGGCGTTTGTGTCGGGTTCGCTGTCCACTCGGCCCTTCAGGATGACGTCAGGATCGGACGCGCCGCTCCGGCGGCGTGCCGAAGACGTGGTCCCAGTAGGGAGCCGATACCCCGAAGCCGCTCTCGTGATCCTGGAAGTGGTGGCGCATGTGCAGCTCCCGCAGCCTGCGGCCCACGCGGGTCCGCGGCTTGTGGTGGTGCACGGGGTAATGGATCATGTCGTAGGCCAGGTAGCCGGCGAGGAAGCCCGCCGTGAACGGCATCCACCAGTGGGCGCCGAGCACGACGTAGAAGATCAGCGCGAACACGAGCGCCAGGGGCACCGAGGCGGACGGCGGCATGACCAGCCGCTTCGGATCGTTCGGATGATCGTGGTGCACGCCGTGGATCATCCAGTGCAGCCGCGCGCCGATCCCGTCCTCGGGCTCGAAGTGGAAGACGACACGGTGCAGCCAGTACTCCGTGAGCGTCCAGACGGCGTAGCCGCCCAGGACGAGGCCGACGGAGTTCCAGAATCCGGCCCGGTCGATGCCGAGCGCGAGGAGAAGCACGATGACGGGCCCGAAGAGGACCACGGGCACGGCGGGGTGAACGCGCGTGAACCGGTCCAGCCAGGGCGAGTCGAACATCGGAGGGGAGGCCTTCAACTCATCGGTACGCCGCATGAGGGAACCCTAACTGATCGACTTCGCGAACTCACGTTCGTAGAGGCGGAACCGGCGGACGACCTTGCCGCCCATCGCCTCCATCGCCTTGTTCATGTTCTTGTTGGTCTCGAGGATCCAGCCCATCTCGCCATGGGTCTGCGGCGTGCGCGTCGCGGCGTCGAAGTGCCGCTCGTAGAATTTCGCAGCTACGCCCGTGTGTTGCCAGTCCGGCTTCACGCCCAGCGCGAACACGCGCACACGGTCGATCTTGCGCCGGTACCAGAGGAACTTCGCCCACCCGAGCGGGAGGACCCGGCCGTGCAGGTGGAGCAGGACCTGGTTGTAGTCCGGCAGCGTCAGCGCGGCGCCCACGGTCTCCCCGTCCTTCTCCGCGACGTAGGCCCAGTTCTCGTCGAGGAACGGCTTGAGCTGGCCGGCGTAGTGGCGCACCTCGCGCTCCGTGAGGGGCACGAACCCCCAGTTCTTCTCCCAGGCCGAGTTGTAGACCTCCATGAAGCGCCCGATCTCGGCCTCGATGTCCTTCTTGCGGAAGGGCCGGACGATGACGCCGTGGCGCTCCTCGACCTGGTCGGCGAGCTTCCAGATCACCGGGTTGACCTTGTCGCGGCCGGAGATGTGGAGCTCCCACATCAGCAGGTCCATCGCCTTCGCCATCCCCGCGCCCTCGAGCAGCTCCGGGTAGTAGCGGTGCGTCCACGGCGAGAGGATCAGCGGCGTCCGGTCGTGCCCCTCGAGCAGCACGCCGCACTCGTCGTTGGTGGTGAAGTCGGCCGGCCCGACCATCCGGTCGCAGCCCTGCCCGCGCAGCCACTGGTCGGCGCGCTCGAGCAGCGCCGCGGCCGCCTCCGGGTCGTTCTCGCACTCGAAGAAGCCGAACCAGCCCCACGAGTTCTCCTGGAAGGCCTGGAAGTTGTCGTCGACCTGCGCGGAGACGCGGCCCACCACGCGGCCGTCGCGCAGCGCGAGGAAGTACTCGGCCCGCCCGTGCTCGAAGAACGGGTTCTTGCGGCGGTCGAGGAACTGGCGGCGCTCGAAGCGCAGCGGCGCGACCCAGTTCGGCTCATCGCGGTACAGGCGGTAGGGCAGGCCGATGAAGCGACGGAGGTCGCCCGTAGAATGGACCGGCCGGATCTCGAGCGACCCCATGGAGGCGGGCAGGCTACATGCCTACGGCCATCGACGTGTTCAGCAAGGTGCGCGGCCACGAGCGCGCCGAACAGCTCAAGGCGGCCCGCGAGGCCGACCTGCTGCCCTACTTCCGCACGCTCGAGTCGGCTGCCGGCCCTGTCGTCGAGATGGAGGGGGCCGAGCGGATCATGCTCGGCTCCAACAACTACCTCGGGCTCACCGACGACCCGCGCGTCATCGCCGGCGCCCGCGCGGCGCTCGAGCAGTACGGCACGGGCCTGACGGGCTCGCGGCTGCTCAACGGCACGACCGGCCTCCACCTCGACCTCGAGCGGGAGATCGCGGAGTGGATGGGCACCGAGGAGGCGCTCGTCTTCACCACGGGCCACCAGGCCAACGTGGGGACGCTCGGCACGATCCTCGCCCCGGGCGACACGGTGATCGCCGACTCGGGCGATCACGCCTCGATCCTCGACGGGTGCCTGCTCTCGCGGGCGAAGCTGCGGCCGTTCCGCCATAACCGGCTCGACAAGCTCGAGACGATGCTGACCCGCGCGGAGGACTAGGGCGGGGGCGTGCTCGTGGTGGTCGACGGCGTCTTCTCGATGGAGGGCGACGTCGCCCCGCTCCCGCAGATCGTCGAGCTGTGCCGCGCCCACGGCGCACGGCTCATGGTCGACGAGGCGCACGGCGCGGGCGTGCTGGGCGCGCGCGGCGCCGGCACCGCCGAGCTGTTCGGCGTGGAGCAGCAGGTCGACCTGCGGATGGGCACGTTCTCGAAGTCGCTCGCCTCCTGCGGCGGCTTCATCGCCGGCTCGCACGAGGTCATCGACTTCCTGCGGATCCAGTCGCGGGCGTTCCTCTTCACCGCGGCCGCCGTGCCCGCCGCGGTCGGCGCGGCGCTCGCCGCGCTGCGGATCATCCGCTCCGACGACGGGCCGCCGCTCTTCGCCCGCGTGCTCGAGAACGCGGCCTACCTCAACAGCGGGCTGCGCGAGCTCGGCCTGCGCGTCGTCGAGCCGCAGCCGCATCCGGACGGCTCGACGGTGACGACCCCAATCGTCCCGGTGGTCGTCGGCGACGACTGGAAGGCCGTGCTCCTCTGGCGCGCGCTCTACGACGCGGGCGTCTTTGTCAACGTCGCGCTGCATCCGGCGGTCCCGCCGGCCGGCGCGCTGCTGCGCACGAGCGTGATGGCCACGCACGACCGCGAGACGTTGGACCGTGCGCTCGACCGCTTCGCGTCCGTGATCGGTGCGTTCGAGGCCGAGCACGGCCCTCTACCACGCGACTGAGCCTGACAGGAATCGGACATTCGTCCGACTTCAGCCAGCAGACTTTTTGGCTGCACCGCGCCGTTTGCGAGGTGCGAGCTTGTCCAGACTTGCACAAATCTAAATCGCCCGCTCTTTGCGAATGATCCGTCGGGCACGGCGTTGAAGAAGCGCGCCGGGAGTGACTAGCCTGCGCACCCGGTCGGGACGTTCAGGCGTCTCGGGAAGCGAAGGGGTTCGTACATCGCGGGGAGCCTGGTGAGGGCCAGGTGGCGATGTGCTGCGCCCCGCGAGCGACCTGACCGGCAACACAAATCACGACACGTGCCCGCCATTCAGTCGGCGGGCTACGGGGAGGTTCGATGAACGCAACAGCGACGGCCCCCGCGCCGCAGCACATGCGCGCGCTCGCGCAAGCGAATCGCGTGCGGCTCGCGCGGGCCGAGCTCAAGCGACAGGTGGCAGAAGGCGAGACCTCGGTGGCTCAGATCATCACGGCATGTCCGTGGGAGGCCGAGAGCATGGCCATTGCCGACCTGCTGCTGAGCCAGCATCGCTGGGGACGCACCCGCTGTCGCCGCTTCCTGGCAGCGATCCCGTTGACCGAGACGAAGACGGTCGGCGCCCTCACGGAACGCCAGCGCCGCGCGCTGGTGGCCCACCTGAACGGCGACCTCGACACGGTCGACCCGTTCGCGCTCTCCGGCTGGGGCGTACCCGCCTCGTAAGCCGGGCCGCCGGCGGTCCGCCCGTCCCCCGGGCTATGCGGACGGACCGCCGGCGGTGAAGCCGGGCCCGCTGGTCGCGATCTCGACGATGTGCCCGTCGGGATCCCGCAGGTAGATCGACCGGAAGGCGCCGCGGTCGAAGACCTCGCTGCACTCCACGCCCTGGCCGCGCAGGTAGTCGCGCCAGGCCTCCTGCTCCTCCGCGCTGTCGACGACCAGCGCGAAGTGGTGCGTCGAGCCGGTGCCGACGACGCCGGCGGGGAGCTCCGGGTAGTGCATGAAGCTCACGAGCATCCCCGCGCGCCCGTCCAGCGCGCCGAACCACACGTGGCGCGACTGCGGGTCGTCGTCGCTCGGGCCGTCGTGGACGATTGCGAGCCCGAGGAGGTCGCGGTAGAACGCGATCGTCCGCTCCGGATCGCTGCAGATCGCGGTCACGTGGTGAAGCCCGCGCAGCTGCATGCGCTTCTGCTCGCTCGCCATGGGCCCGCAGACTAGCTACGCGGGCGGAACGAACGCCGCAGGGCCACGAACCCGGCGACCAGCACGGCGCCGCCGGCGATCACCACGAGCGCGGGAGGGCCGCCCGCGAACCAGATGACGCCGGCGGTCAGCACGGCCGGCACCGCGGCGATGAGGAGCGCGTGGGAGGCATGGCCGGAGAAGTGCTCGCGCAGCGCCGTCTCGAGCCCGGCGAGCGAGGCGAGGGCCATGCCCAGGACGAGCATCACCGCGCCGTCCTCGCCGCCGCGGATGAGGCCCCAGACGAGCAGGACGAGCCCGATGAGCACGCTGAGCTCGACGAGCGGGAACGGGTGCCACGGCGCGCGCGGGCGCTCCGGCCGGGCCGGGCGGCGCGCCGCGGGCGCGCGCGGCGGGGCGGCTGCCGAGGTCTCGGTGCCGCGCTGCTTCCTGCTCCGCTTCCCCACTAGCGGGCCACGCTATGGGCAGCCGCTCGAGAGCTTCACGTGCCACCAGCCGGCGAGCATCCCGATCAGCCCGAGCCGCGGGCGGACCTGCCAGTGGCGGCAGCCGGGCTCACCGAGCTCCTCGCTCGTGACGCGCTCCCAGCGGTGGGCCGGCGGGTCGGCGTACATGGCGGCGAGCCGGGCGGCGGCCGGCGGCCGGCGCAGGGCGGCGATCCGGGCCGCGAGCTCGTCGCGGATCGCCTCGAGCTCGCCGAGGCCGAGCAGGCGCGGGCCGGCGATCGCGGAGGCCGAGCGGCCGCGGCCCGTCGCGGGCTCGCGGTGCGGGAAGGCGGCGGCGACGGCGCATGCGAGCTCGCGCTCGAGCCGGCCGATCTGGTCGCGCAGGTCGCGGCGCGCGGCGGCCTGGTCGCCGCGGCCGATGACGGCGGCGTCGGTGGGGACGGCGATCGCGGGCATGGCTCCCTCACCGGAGATGCTACGCCCTCCGCGCGCGTCCCGGCCATACTGGGTCCGTGCCCAGAAACGACCCCACGGATACGGGCGGCCTGTTCATCGGCCGGCGCCCCGGCACGGCGCCGCTGCAGTACCGCACGCCGCCCGAGGAGGGCAGCGGGCGGCGGCGGCGCGCGGACGGAATGCTCGCCGCGGGGGTGCTCGCCCTCGAGACGCTCGTGGTGCTCTCGCTGTGGGGGCCGCAGCCGCTGGCGTGGCTGTGGGTCGGCTCGCAGGTCGACTACCGGACGGACAGCGTGATGCTGGGCATCACGGTCGCGTTCATCGGCCTGATCGGCAGCATGATCCTCACGCTGATGCTGGCCACCCGGCTCGACCACCTGTGGCGGCTCATCCGCCGGGCGGCCGGGCACGACCAGCGCGACGGCGTGCTCGCGCGCATCTTCATGGTCACCGCGATCGTCGCCGCGATCGCGTTCACGTTCTGGCTCGTGGTGCTCCAGGGTCCCGCACCCTCGATGGCACCGCGCTGATGCCGCGGTTCCGCGACTACTACAAGCAGTTCGAGGCGATGGACCCCGAGGAGGTCTCGGCCGAGCTGCGGGCCCGCCGCGACGAGGAGAAGCGCCGCGCGCTCAGCCGCGTCGAGCCGCTCGACCTCACCGGCGCGGGCTGGTTCGAGCCGCCGCACCCGGAGGCCGTCAACGCCGCCACGTTCGCCTTGCGCCGCGCGCTGAACACGTACGCCGACGTCGCGCCCGTGCGCGAGGCCGTCGCCGCGCGCTTCGGGCTCGAGCCGGAGCAGGTCGCGCTGGGCCACGGCGCCGGCGAGCTGCTGCGCGCACTGCTGCCCGCGGCCGGCGACGTGCACGTCGGCTGGCCGGGCTGGCAGCCGCTGCCCGATCTGGTCACCGCGGCGGGCGGGCACGCGATGCCGGTGCCGCCGGACGCGCCCGCGGGCGACGCGGCGACGATCGTCCTCACCTCGCCCTCCGACACGGCCGGCGCCGTCCTCCCCCGCGCGGCGATCGAGGCGCTGTGCGAGCAGGCCGGGCACGCGACCGTGATCGTCGACGAGGCGCTCGCCGAGTTCGCCGAGCCCGGCGGCGGCGCCGCGACGCTGGTCGGCGAGCTGCCGAACCTCGTGGTCGTGCGCTCGTTCTCCAAGGGCCATGCGATGGCCGGGCTGCGCGCGGGCGCCGCCCTCGGCCCGCCGGAGCTGGTGGAGCGGCTCGCGCCGAGCGGCGGCCTCTCCGCCCCGGCGGCCGCCGCCGTCGCCTGGGCCGTCTCCGACCGCGGGGCCGAGGTCGCGGCCCGCCGGCGCGCCGCCGCGGCCACGCTCCACGAGCAGCTCGCCGACGGCCTCGAGGGCACGTCCTTCCACGCCGCCCGGGCGGGCATGCCGTTCGCCTGGATCGCGTCCGGCGACGAGGACGGCCCGGCGATCTCCGGGCGGCTCGCCACCCGCCAGGTCTTCGTCGCCCCCGGCACCCTGTGGGGTGACCGCGACCACGTCCGCGCACAGCTCCGCGGCCCGGCGGGCGTCGAGCGGCTGATCAGCGCGTTGACGTCGTGACCGGCGCCGCGTCGCGCCGGAACCGGGCGGCGCGTTCGGCGTCGAGCAGCGGGGCGTACTCCTCGCCGAGCTGGCTGCGCACGTAGGCCATGGTCGTCTCGTCGACGAGCTCGTCGAGCGTGTCGAGCACCGCCCGCGCGTCGGCCACCGCCGTCTCGCGATCCACGCCCGCGCGTTCGGAGACCCGCGCGGCGAACTCGTCGAGCCCGAACGGCTCGGCGTGCCGGCGGACGCCGGTGAGCGCCGGGCGGAAGGCGGTCGGCAGCTGGGTGCAGAGCGCCTTCGCCTCGCGCCGCGTGATCCGCTCGGAGAGCGTGGAGAGCGTCGCGCGCAGGATCCGGTCGGCCTCCGGCTCGCCGGTGCCCGTCCGCGCGGCGACCGCCGCGAGCACCTCGCGGTGCGGCGGCGGCGCGATCCGCCGCCCGGGCCACCAGCTCTTCTCGCCGAACATCGAGATCAGGCCCGGCAGGAGCAGCGAGCGCACGAGCAGCGTGTCGATCAGCACGCCGATGACCATCAGGAGCGCGAACTCGCGGAACGACCGCAGCGGCACGAGCGCGAGCAGCGCGAAGCTCGCGGCGAGCGTGAGCCCCGCCACGGTCACCGCGCCCGCCGCCTGCGGCGTGGCCACGGCCACGGCCTCCCGCAGCCGCCGCGTCCGCGCCTCCGTCCAGATCCGCCCCGCGACGAAGACGTTGTAGTCCGAGCCGAGCGACACGAGCAGCACCGCCGTGGCGAGCGGCACGTAGTAGGTGAGCCCGTCGTAGCCGAGCACGCCCTGGAACACGAAGACGGTGAGCCCGAGCCCGGCGGCGTAGCCCAGCACGCTCGCCCCGAGCAGGTACAGCGGCGCCACGAGCGCGCGCATGAAGATCACCAGGAAGAGCAGGTTCAGCGCCAGCGCGGCCAGCGCGATCCGCCACAGGTCGCCGACGACCGCGTCGACCGTGTCCCCGCCGAGCGCCGTCTCGCCGCTCAGCCCGACCGCCACCGCGTCGGGCGCCGCGGCCGCGCCCAGCGGCACCGCGCGCCCCAGGCCGGTCGCGTCGACGAGCCCCGGCAGCCTCGCCTCGAGCCGCTCGACCGTGTCGATCGCGGTCGCGCTCCCCGGCTCGTGGTCGAGCAGCACCGCGATCCGCGCCGCGCCGCCGTCGTCCGTCGTGGCGACGCCGCCGCCCGTGAGCCCGCGCTCCTCGCCCGGCCCCACGACCGCGGCGACCCCCGGCTCCCCGCGCAGCTCGTCCTCCAGCGCGCCGAGCCCGTCGAGGTCGTCGGCGATCCCCTCGCGCTCGAGGATCACCTCGACCGGCGCGGTCACGCCGGGCGCGAAGCCCTGCCGCGCGTCCTCGCCCGCGATCCGCACCGGGTCGTCGCCGGGCAGCGACGGCACGAGCGTCATCCCGAGGTCGAGGTGGCGCACGCCGCTCGCGGCCACCAGGAGCAGCGCGCAGCAGCCGAGCACGACCGGGATCGCGACCGGGCGCGAGGTCGCGATCCGCGCGGCGAGCACGCGCCGCCGCGGCACGCCGCGCTCGTCGGCCGCCCGGCCCGCGGCCTGCAGCGCGGTCACGGGGGCGGCGAGCCGGAACCGGACGCGCTCCGGGAGGCGCTCGGACGGGCCGGCCGGCGCCTGCTCCTCGTCGGGCGCGGGCCGCGGCGCGCCGCGCGGCGGCGCCAGCCGGCGGCCGACGAGCGCGAGGCAGGCGGGGATGAACGTGAGGCAGACGGCCACGGCGATCAGCGCCGTGATGGCGAGCCCCGGCCCGAAGGCGCGGAAGAAGTCCAGCCGGCCGGCGACGAGCGCGGCCGTGCCGGCGGCGACGATCACGCCGGCGGTGAGCACGACGCGCGCCGTCCCCGCGGTGGCGGCGCGCATCGCGGCGTGCTTGGACCCCGCCTCCGGCAGCGCGTCGCGGAACGCCGACAGGAAGAACACGGCGTAGTCCGTGACCAGCCCCAGGAGCAGCACCACGAGCACGGGCTCCACCTCGCGCGGGATCGCGACGTCCGCCGTCTCCCCCGCCCAGCCGAGCACGCGCAGCGCGATCCCGTACGCGATCCCGGCGGCGGCGAGCGTCATCAGCGGCGCCGCCCAGGAGCGGAAGTGCAGGCCGACGATCAGCGCGATCAGCAGGATCGAGCCGGCGGTGATGAGCGGCAGGGCGCCGACGATCGCGTCGTACTGCGCGAGCCGCGCGGGCGCCGGCCCCGTCTGCCCCGCGCGGGCGCCCTGCGCGGGCGCGAGCCGGTCGACGAAGCGCTCCGCGGCGTCGCGGCGCTCCTCCAGGTTCAGGTCGTCGCCGAAGGCGAGGTAGGCGAGCGCGGTCGTGCCCTCCTCGTTCCAGCGCACGGGCCCGGCGGAGCGGTTCACCAGCGGCAGCGCGCCCGCGATCCCCGGCTCGCCCTTCCCGGCCGCCTCGTCGGCGATCGCCGCGGCGAAGGCGTCGCGCTCGCGGTCGTCGAGGCCGTCGGGATCGCGCTGCACGACCACCGTGTCGGTGGCGAGCGGCGCGCCGAACAGCTCGGCGGACCGCTCCTGGGCGACGAGCGCGGGCGAGTCCTTCGCGACCAGGTCCTCGAGCGGCGCGCTGCCCGCGCTGCCGAGCGACGGCAGCGTCAGCGTCGCGGCGACGAGCAGGGCGATCCACGCCACCGGCACCGCGGGGTGCACGGCGAACAGCGCCCACGCGTACGCGCGCGAGATCCGGCCCGGAAGTTCGCGTCGCCGCGCCACGCTCCGATGCTCTCCGGAGCGGCGGCGCGCCAAACGGCTAGGTCTTGTCCTTCACCTTGAAGGCGCCGCGCATGAACGGGTGCACGCGGCAGAAGTAGGTGTACGTGCCGGGCTCGAGGCTCCGGGGCGTCTTCCACGCGTCGCGGTTCGTCGCCGCGGTCATCCCGGGCGGGCCGAAGCCGAGGTTGCCCGAGTCGAAGTCCACGCGCCCGTTCGCGAGCGGGTAGGCGATGCCCGTCGTGCGGTTGCAGGGGGCCTTGCACGCGGTGATGGTGTGCATCACGTTCACCTTCGGCCGCGCGTCGCGGTTGACGAACGTCAGCCGCTTGCCGCGCTTGACGAGCGCCGGCTTGCCGCGCTTGCCGGTCGTGCTCAGGTCGCCCTGGCCGTAGACGAAGCCGGACACGACGACCGCGCCGCCGTTGCCGCGCACGGGGCGCGCGAGCAGGTCGCGCGCGTCGGGCAGGCCGGAGAAGCGCCCGCCGCCGTGGTTGTCGTTCTCGGGCAGGTGGCCGTGCGTGATGTCGCCCTTCACGTTCACGTCCGTCGTGAAGGGGTCGGGCCCGGCCGCGCCGCGCGCGTACATCGCGGGCATGATCGCCATCGACTCGTACCACGACGCCTTGCGCGTGTCGTACGTGCCCGAGACGCTGATCACGTCGCCCTTGCGCACGCCGACCCGCCAGTCCGGCGGCGTGACCGTCATCGCCACATCCCACGACACGGCCCCGGCCGGCTCGAAGTACTTCGCCTCGGAGCGGAACAGCGGCACCGTCTTCCCGTCGCGCGTCAGCTTGAGGTCGGTGTAGAGGCCGCCCGGGTGCAGGTGGCCGCCCGCGCCGACGAGCGCGCCGTCGGCGGGCACGCGCCAGCCGTTCGGGGGCGCGTCCGGATCCTCGTCCGGGTAGGTGAACTTCTTGTCGCCGCCGTACCGGCCCCGCTTGGCGTCGAACACCGGGTAGAACCCGCCGACCGCGTCGGTCCACGCCGTCTCGATCTCCTGCATCCCCGCCGCCGCGGGCGACGTCGCCGGGATGAAGTCGAGCTCGTACGTGATGTAGATCTTCTCCTCCGTCGGCGTGAGGTTGTGGATCATGTGGTTCATCAGCCAGCGGTCGGAGGTCTTGTAGCGCCACCCGAAGCCGGGGGGCGCGGTGAACTCCGTCTTCTCCTCCCCGGCGGCGAAGAGCGGCTTGAAGCCCGAGACCCAGACGCCGTGGTGCAGGTGGATGACGTCGACCCGCGGCACGCTGCCGTCCGCGCGAACGAGGTCGGGCTTGAAGCGCGTGATCCAGCCGTCGACGGGCGGCTTGAGCGTGTTCTGCTCGAGCTCGATCGTGTTCTGGCCCGGCGTGATCGTGATCGGGCCGAACTCGTACTTCAGGGTCTGCACGTCCTGCGCGGCGGCCGGTGCGGCGAGCACGGCGAGCAGGAGGAGGACGCCGATGGTCGCGCGGAGGACGTTCATGACGAGGCGTCAACTGTAGGGAGCGCGGCGGCCGCCGTCCACACCGCCTCCTCGACGAACAGCGCGGGCACGTCGGGCGCGACGACGGCGACGAGGAGCAGCTCGCGCGTCCCGCGACCCGGGGCATGGCCGGGGCCCGGAGGCGAGAAGAGCGGCGCGACCGGGCCGGCGGCGTCGGCGAGCGCGAGCTTCTCCCCCGCCGCGATCCCGACCTCGCCGCGCACGCGCGCCGCGTCGAGCGCGTAGAGCGCGACGCCCGTCTCGAGCGTCGCGAGCGCCAGCGCGTCGGCGGGCATGCCGTGCGAGGGGAGCCCGCCGTGCAGCAGCCGCTCGAGCACGAGCGCCTCGACCGGCGTGCGCGTCACGTCCGGGTCGAGCCCGAGGTGGCGGAACAGCACCCGGTAGGCCCACGGGACCGGGCGCGTGCGCAGGACGACGGCCTGCGCGCCGTGCCAGCGGTCGGAGGCGCGGCGCAGCCGCTCGCGGATCTCCGGCGGCGTCGGCCCCGGCGCGAACGGCACGCGCGCGGCGACGACGGCCAGCCCCGGGTGCTCCGCCGCGACCGCGGGGTCGACGGGGCCGGCGACGAGCTCCGGGTCGCTCATCGCAGCGCCTCCACGCGCCGCGCCAGCGCGTCCTCGTCGAGGAACGTGAGCGCGGAGCCCGTCACCTCGCCGCCGCGCCGCGCGAAGGTCACGAACGGGCAGACCGCGACGCCGTAGAGGTTCGCCACCGCGCCGTCGCGATCGTGGCCGACCGGGATCCGCCACCCCTGGTCGCGCACCGCCTCGCGCTTCCCGCGCACGGCGACCGCGGCGAACCGCACGCCCGGGAACCGCGGCGCGAGCTCGTCGAGGACGTCGACCTGGCGCTCGCACTCGCCGACGCCCGGCACGACGAAGGCGAGCACGAGCGGCTTCCCGGCGGCGAGGTCGCACACGTTCATCACCTCGGGCCCGTGCACCCGGCACGCGTCCTCTTGCACGTTCGCGTCGTTGTCGAGGTCGCTGGAGGCGAGCGGTGCCGCGAACTGCGGCAGCGGCTCCCCCGCGACCGGTCCGCGCGAGCCGACGCCCTCCGTGCGGAGCGAGTTGGCGGTGATGTAGGCGAGGGCGAGCACGCCGAGGAGCCCGACGATCCAGCCGCCCTTCACGCGTGGACGAGCGGGTCCGCCCGCACCGCGGCCGGCGCCGGCCGGCGGCGCTCGACCAGTACGAGCACCGCGGGCAGGACCGCGAGCACGCCGAGCAGCGACACGGAGAGGTCCACGACGGTCACGATGCCGAACTCGCGCAGCATCCGCACGTCGGAGAAGGCGAGCACCGCGAACCCCGCGATCGCCGTGGCGCCGGAGGCGAGCACGGCCGCGCCCGTGGAGCGGTAGGCGCGCGCGAGCGCCTCCGCCAGGCCGTGCCCCGCGCGCCGCTCCTCGCGCACGCGCGCGTCGAGCAGGACCGCGAACTCGGTCGAGATCGCCAGCACGAGCGCGCCGAGCGTCGCCGACATCGGGTTGAGCGGGATCCGCAGCAGGAACAGGATCAGCGCCGACCAGCCCGTGGCGAGGGCGATCGGGACGAGCGGCACCCAGGCGTCGCGCAGGCCGCGCCGCGCGACGACGAGCACGATCAGGACGGCGAGCAGCCCGGCCAGCAGCGTGCCGATCCGTCGGGCGGGCGAGGCGAGCTGGGCGTTCGCCTCGGCCGCGAGGACCGGCAGGCCCGCGACCCGCGCGGTCACGCCGGGCGGCGGGTCGAGCTCCGCGCGCATCCGCGCGATCACGTCGTGCTGCTCGTCGAGCGGCATCAGCCGGATCCCGAAGGCGAGGTTGGCCGTCCGCCGGTCCCCGGTGATGACGGCCCGCGAGAAGTAGGGCGGGACCGCGTCGAGGAGCGCGTCGATCCGGGCCGCGTCGCCGGTCGCACCCTCGCCCTGGAAGAGGTCGGGCAGCGAGAGCGCCGGGCACAGCGCCGCCTCGCCGCACCCGTTGTCGGGCGAGTAGCGGACCTGCTTCAGCACCCGCTGCTGGAAGCCCTGCATCCACTGCACGACGGCCGGGTCGGCCACGTCCTCGGCCTCCACGACGACGTCGACCTCCCCCGCCACGCCGGTCGTGGCCTGCAGCGTCTCGAGGTCGCGCACCGCGGGCAGGTCCTGCGGGACGAGCTGCGGGAGGTCCGAGCGGACCTCGGTCTGCGTGTCGGCGACCCAGCCGATCGCGGCCGCCGCGAGCGCCACGGCCAGCACGCGCCCCGGGCGCGCGAGCGCCGCGCCGAGCACGCCGCGGCGCGCCCGCGCCAGCCAGCCCGCAGGCCGCCGCGCGGCCGTGCCGACGAGCTCGTCCGCCCCGCGACCCGCCCGCCGCAGCGTCCCGTCGCCGGACGCGCGCCGCCGCTCGAGCGCGACGAGCAGCGCCGTGCCGCCCGTGAGCGCGCAGGCGAACGCGATCGCGACGCCGACCACGAGCAGGAGGCCGAACCCCTGGACCATCGGCACCGGCGAGAGCAGCAGCACGAGGAAGCCGGCGACCGTGGCGAGCGCCGCCACGCCGATCGCGGGCACGGCCTCGCGCGCGACCGCCACGGCCGCCGGGGCCCGTGCCCCGCCGCGTTCGAGCACGCGCGCCTGGTACTGGATCGCGTAGTCGACCCCGAGCCCGAGCAGCACGGGGAGCACGGCGATCGAGGCCATCGTCAGCGGCGCGCCGGCGAGCGCCATGAGGCCGAACGTCAGCGCCACGGCCGCGACCGCCACGACGAGCGGCACGAGCCGGGCGGCCCGCCTGAAGACGAGCGCGAGCACCAGCGCCATCACGACGAGCGCCACGATCACGAGCCGCACGACGGAGCTCGCGAGCGTGTCGGCGAGGTCCTCGGCCAGCACCGGCACGCCCGTGACGGTGTAGCCGCCCGCGTTGCGCAGCTTCCAGTCCGGCATCGCGACCGCCTCGCGCACGAGCGCCGTCGCCCGCTCGCGCTCCGCGTCGGACAGGCCGGGCTTGAGCCGCACCTGGATCGCCGCGGACTCCGAGGACGGGAACAGGTAGGCGAAGCGCGCCTTCGGCGTCGTCGCCCCGCGCGCGGGGTCGAAGACGAGCTTGGAGACGAAGGCGGGGTCGTCGAGCCGCGGCGTCTCGTCGACGCCGAGCCCGTACTTCAGGTTGAGCTGGAGCAGGTCGCGGACGAACTGCGCGTAGACGAGCCGCTCGGCCGACTCCGCGAGCCGGTCCTGCTCGGCCTTCGGCTTGCCCTGCCGCTTCGCCAGCGCCCGCGCGGCCGCCGCCGCCTTCTCCGCGTCGCCCGCCTTCTCGTCCAGCCGCGCCCGCAGCCGGTCCTGGATCTCGCCCACGGCCGAGTTGATGAACGTGCCCGGGCCGTAGACGACCTGCACGGGCTTCGCGGCCGCGAGCTGCGCGCACGGACCGTCGCGCCCTCCCGGCGGATCCGAGCCCGCCGGCGCGTTGCCGGACAGGCAGCCCTCCAGGCCGAGCAGGCGGCCGAGGTTCTCCGTGAGCACGAGCTGCTCGAGCGGGCCGCGGACGAGCACCACGACGGCGTGGTCGCCGAACTTCTCGCGGTAGCGCTCCGTCGCCTGGTAGGTGTCGGACCCGCTCCCGGCGAGCGTGCTCGTCGCCGCGCTGGGCCGCAGGCCGGAGGCGAGCGCGGCGGCGCCGAGGCACAGCACGCCGAGCACCGCGAGCACCGCCCAGGGACGCCGGGCCGAGGCGCGGACGATCCGCTCGAACGCGGCCGCGGGGCGCATGCGCCGAGCCTAGCCCGCCGGCTTGACGTGCGGGTACTGCGACGTCTCGCCCTGCACGGTGAACGGGCCCTGCTGCCTGCACGGCGGAGCGGGGCCGGTCCTGCCCGTGACGCCGTTGAACCCGAACCGCTGGATGTCGGCGAACAGCTGGTCCGTGTAGGAGAACAGGCCGTTCACGACACCCTCCGTCCACGGCGGCGACGGCGGCACCGTGACCGGCAGCGAGAGGTCCGGCAGCGTCGCCGTCCCGACGGGCGACGGCGTGTTCGTGAGCAGCGGCAGCGGCCGGCCGCACTGCCGCGTCTCGTACGACTCGAGCCCGGTGGCCAGCTTGTCGAACGCGTTCGGCTTCGTGTACGCGTTGGGCCGGTTCGTCCCGAGCCGGCGCGGATACACCGCGAGGTTCTCCGGGTTGAACGGGTTCGTCGTGCGCAGGTAGTGCAGCTGCTGGCCGTCGGCCACCGTCGTGGCCCCGGTCGCGGCCACCGTGTTCGCGAAGAAGGCGGTCAGCTCGCGCTTGTAGGGCCCGATGAAGTCGAGGACCGGGTTGAGCTCGCGCAGCGCCGGGTCGAGCTGGCCGAGCAGCGGCGGCAGGTCCTCGAGGATCTTCTCGGCCGCGGGGAAGCCGGCCTTCGACGCGTCGATGAGCGCGTTGGACTCCTGGAAGAACGACTCGAGGTCCGGCGCGAGCGCGCCGAGTTCGATCAGCGTCGGCGAGAGCTCGCGCGCCGCAGGGCGCAGCTGCGTCACGAGCGGGTCCGTCTCGCGCGCGAACTGGTCCAGGCGCGCGATGGTCTGCCGCGACTCGCGCTCGAACGTGGGCAACGCGATGAACGTCTCCTGCAGCTCGCGGTCCCGCGCCGCGGTCGTCTCGAACACGCGGTTGGAGTTCTCGATGAGGCCGCGCAGCTGGTCGTCGCGCTCCGTGAGCGCCTCGAAGACGATGCCCGTGTCGCTGATCAGCCGCCGCACCGCCGGCTCCTGGCGGTCGAGGATGTCGACGAGCGTCGCCGCGTCGTCGGCGAACGGGCCGAGGTTGCCGAGCGCGTCGTTGATGTCCCGCCCATGCCCGCCGAACGCCTCGGCCTGGGACTGCATCCACACCTGGAACGCCTGGCGCGTCTCCGGCTCGAACGTGCGCAGGATCTCGTCGAGCTCGACGGTCTCGGCCACCTGGCCCTCGGCGAGCGCGCCGCCCTCCGGCAGCTTCGGCGCCGAGTTCGTGCCCGGCGTGAGCTCCACGTAGGTCTCGCCCAGCAGCGTCTTCTGGCGCAGGATCGCCTGCGCGTCCTCCGGGAGCGGCGCGTACTTCGCGTCGAGCTCGAAGGTCACGTCGGAGCGGCCGGTCTCCGGGTCGGCCTCGATCGTCTTGACCTTGCCGACCGGCACGCCGGAGATCCGCACGTCGGCCTCGGTCGCGAGCTGCGACGCCTCGGCGAACGAGGCGGTCACGCGGTAGCCCTTCGGCTTGAGCGGCACCGGGCCGCCGAAGGCGAGCCAGAGGAAGAGCACGAGGCCGAAGCACGAGAGCGCGAACAGCACCATCGCGGCGATGCGGCCGAAGGACGGGGCGGACTTCTGCATCAGCCGGTCGCCCCTCCCGGTTGCGGGCAGACCTGCTCGATCGAGGGCACCTCGAGCAGCTGGGTGAGCACGCCCAGCTGCGGGTTGCCCAGGACCACGCTCTGCAGCGTGCGGAGGCTGTTGCAGCCGACCACGACGAGGCCGCGCCGGATCGGCCCGTGCGCGTCCGCGTTGGAGAACACCGCGGGCCCGAGGTGGTTGACCCACGCGGCCCAGAACAGGTAGCCCTCGTCGCGGTCGCCCGGCGGGTTGTAGGCGAGTGCGTCGAGCAGCGTGTTCAGCACCTTGAAGGTGTTGACGAGGTTCGGCGTGGCGGCCGCGAGGTCTTTCACCGCGGGCTGCAGCTGGCGCACCGGCTCGCGCGCCGTCCGCACGAACGGGCGGATCTCGTTCTTCAGCACCGGGGTGGTCGTCGTCAGGAACGGCCGCGTCTCCTCCAGCGCGGGCCCGAGCGCGCGGGCGGCCGGGCGCAGGTCCTCGAGCGTCGGGCCGAGCACGGACGCCATCGCGTCGACGCTCGTCAGCGCGTCGGTCGTCGTGTCGAGCGCCGTCGGCAGCTCCTGCAGGGTCGCCCGGAGCGCGGCGTCCTGGTCGGCGAGCGAGGCGAAGACCGCGTTCGAGTTCTCCACGAACTCGCCGAGCGTCTGGTCCTTGTCGCCGAGCGCCTCGGAGAGCAGCGAGAAGTTGTGGATGACCCGCTGGATGTTCTTGCGGCGCGTCGCGAGCTGCTCGGAGATCTTGCGCGAGTCGCGTGCGAGCGGCTCGAAGCGGCGGATCGTGTTCGCCAGCTCGGCGCTGTTGCCGCGCAGGCCCTCGGCGCCGCCCGACAGGAGCATCACGAGGTAGGCGCGGGTGTCGCCGTCCAGCGAGGCGAGGATCTCGTCGAGGTTGACGTCCGGCAGGGTCTGGCCGATCGGGATCCGCTCGTCCTCCTCGAGCTCGCCCGCCTCCGGCGTGCCGGGCGTGAGCTCGGCGACCATGTCCTTCAGGCCGGTCTTGGGCCGCAGCAGGACGCTCGCGTCGCGGTAGACCGGGACGGCGCCCTCCTCGAGCTTCAGCGTCACGATCGCGCGGCCCTGCTCGAGCCGCACGGCCGAGATCTCCCCCACCTCGACGCCGGCGACGTTGACCGTCTGGCCCTGGCCCGGCGTGACCGCCTGGGCGCTGGAGAGCTCGGCCTCGACCTCCGTGAAGTCCTGCCCGAGGCCGGGGACCCAGCCGGGCAGCGCCAGGCGCTGGTTGGCGAGGATCACGCCGGCCACGATCAGCGCGACGACGATCAGCGCGATGATCGCGATGACGTCGACGAGGTGCTTGCGGATCGCGGTCACGGGCCGCCCTCGTCGTCGCTGGCGAACGGCTGCAGCTTGGAGCGCAGCTGCGTGAGCGCCGCGGTGGCGGGCGCGTTCGGGTTCTGCAGCGGCGCGGCGAGCGCGGCGGCCGGGCCGTTGAGGTCGGGCAGCTGCTGCTTGAAGCAGGGCTGGCTCGTGTTGAACGGCGGCTTGCGGCCGGTGTAGGCCGGCCGGTTGCCCAACGGCGCCGTCGGCAGCGCCCCGTACTGCGGCTGGCTGCCGAGGTTGCCCTCGCCGAGCGAGACCGTGTTGGAGCCGCCGCCGGTCTGGAAGCGCACGTAGGTGCCGTTGCCGTCGAAGTTCTGGCCCTCGGCGGCGAGCCCGACCATCGCGTAGAAGAAGTCCTTGTAGTTCTCGGCGCCCGTCTGGAACTCGTCGAGGATCACGACGTCGCCCGTGGGCAGGAGCACGTCGCGCGCGCACTTGGAGGCCTTGTCGGTGAGCGGCAGCAGGGTCGTCGACGAGTCGGTGAACTCGGCGAGGCTCTTGGTGAGCGGCTTGAGGTCGGCGACGAGGCCCTGCAGCTCGGCCGGCGACATCAGCGCCCGCGCCTGGTCGATCCACGGGAAGGCCGCATCGATCGTCGCCGGCGTCTCGCGGACGCCCGGCAGGATCTCGATCGCGAACGCGCGCGTGGACGGGAACGCCGCGTTGAGCGAGGCGAAGGCGGAGTTCGCGGCGCGGAGCGTGGCCGGCAGCTCGGCGATCGAGGCCGAGAGGTTCCCGCTCTCCGAGGCGAGCGCGGCCATCGTCGCGTTGAAGTTGACGACGAGGTCCTGGAGCTGGCGCTCGTTGCGCGCGAGGCCGGCAGAGGTGCGGCCGAGCCCGACGATCAGCCGGCTCAGGTCCCGCTCGGGCTCGAGGCCCAGGAACGCCTCGTTGACCTGGGCCTGCGCCTTCTCGGCCGGCCCGATGTCGTCGTAGGCGTCGTTGAAGGACTCCGCCGCCGTCTCGCCGCGCGCCGAGGGATCGGCCTGCGCGTCGTCCTCCGCGCTCGGCTTGCCGCTGAGCGCCGGGCCGAGCGACTGGATCACGTCCTGCAGGTCCTGCCGCGTGTCGGACTGCAGCGCGGTGAGCACCTGGTCGAGCTGCACCGGCGTCGCCGTCTGGGTGACCTTGAGCATCCCGCCGTCGTCGAGCTCCTCCGCGCCGGGCGTGCCCGGCTGGAGGTCGACGAAGAAGTTGCCCTCGAGGAAGATGCGCGGCCGGATCTTCGCCGTGGCGTCCGTCGACACCGGGCGGCCCTCGTCGGAGATCTCCATCGTCACGACGGCGTTCTCGGTGCCCTCCTCGGCGTCGACCTTCGTGACCTTGCCGACGTCGACGCCCGCGATGCGGACCGGCGAGTCGGGGCGCAGGCCGTTGGCGGACGCGAACGTCGCCTGCACCTCGTAGCCGCGCGTGAACGGGATCGACTTCGTGAAGCCGAGGTACGTGAGCGCGCCGACGATCACGAGGGCGACGAGGCCGACGGCGAACGGGCTCCGGCCCCGGCGGCGGCGCGGGCTGCTCACTTGGAGGCCTTCCGCTCGGTCGCGGTCTGCTGGGTCCCGGGCACGTTGCCGATCACGGTCTGCCCCGCGATGTAGCGCTCGTTGCCCGCCTCGCATTCCTTCGGCTGCCCCGGCGAGGCGGTGTTCGGGTAGGGGTTGGAGTGCAGGTGGTTCTGCAGCGTCGGTCCGTTCGCGGGCGCCGAGGCCAGGCCGCCCTCGTTGTTGGGGCCCTGCGGCGTGGCGACGATGATGAACCGCTGCCAGGTGCCGTTGTTGTCGCCCTCGGAGAGCAGCGAGGAGACGTTGCGGAACCAGAGCGAGAGGTAGTTGCACGTGAGCTGCGCCGGCGCCAGGTACTTGAGCGTCGGCTTGAGCGTCTGCGCCGTCTGCGTGAGCCGCTTGATGCCCTGCGGCACCAGCGGGTTCTCGGAGAACGTCGCGACCTCCTCGAGCAGCGAGGCGAGCCGCTTGTTGAAGGCCGGGTAGCGGCGGAGCACCGGCGTGCCGGCCTCGAGCGCACCCGCGACGCTGGGCGCCGTGGTCGCGAGCGAGGCCACGCCGGGCTCGAGCTCGCGGAACAGCCCCTCGGTGTTGGCGAGGAACGGCCGCTGCAGGGGGAACGACTCGATCGCCGCGTCGAGCGTCTCCGGCCCCTCGGAGATCGCTTCCTGGATGTACGGGCGGGCGACCTCGCGCAGCGCGCCGAACGTGGCGTCGAGGTTCACGAAGAGCGCCGCCTGGCTCTCGGCGGCCGGGGCGACGATCCGCGCCGCGTCGGCGAGCTCCCGGACGAAGCGCGCGAGGTTCGTGTCCGGGCTCGAGAGGTTCTGCGCGACCGGGATGATGTCCGCGAGCAGCGGGCGGAAGGCGCCGATCGCCTGGTTGATCGAGGCGCCGCGGCCGGCGAACGCGTCGCCGAACACCTCGAGGTTCGTCTGCGCGGCCTCGCGCGTGTCCTCGTCGAACATGTTCGTGAACTCGTCGAACTCGACGGGCGAGGGCGTGGCGTTCGCGAGCGGGATCGTGTCGCCGTCCGCGAAGCCCTCGTCCGAGGTGCCGCGCATGATCTCGACGTACTTGAGGCCGAGCGCGGAGCGCGGGCGGATCAGCAGGGTCGAGTCGATCGGCAGCGGGTCGACGGAGCGCTCCATCTTGAGGCCGAGGAGGGCGATGCTCTCCCCGTCGTCGCGGCGCTCGACGCCGATCGAGTCGACGGTGCCGACGCGCGTGCCGCCGATCCGCACGTCGTTGCCGCGCACGAGGTTCGCCGCGCTCGGCATCTCCGCCGTCAGCTTGTACGAGGGGACGAACGGCAGGCCCTGGTTGGCGTTGTAGGAGAGGAAGACGGCGACGAGGATCACGAGCACCGTGGCCGCGCCGATGAGCACCGGGTTGCCGGCGATGTTGCCGCGGGAGCCCATCAGTCCCCGCCTCCGAAGAGGTAGTCCAGGAGCGGCTCGCCGGGGTCGTCGCCCGGGTCGGCGGGCGCCGGGGTCGGCGACGGGGCGGGCGTGGCCGCCGGCGCGGGCGCGGACGGCGCGGGCGTCGGGGTCGCGACCGGGGCGGGCGTGGGCGTCGGTGCGGGCTGCTTCCCGCCGCCGTCCTCGCCGCCGCGCGGTCGCTCGTCGCGGCCGCCGGAGCGCTCCTGCTCGCGCTCGGCGCGGTCGTCCTCCTCCGGCTCGGAGCGGACGGGGTCGACGTCCTCGCCCGCGAAGAAGCGCCGCATCCACTCGAGCGTCGGGTCGAGCGGCGTGCCGGCACTCGCCGCCGTGGCCGTCGCCGACGACGAGGCCGGGCGGAAGTTCGCCGAGCAGCCGCCGGTCGGCTCGACCGCGTAGGTCGTGCACTGGTTGACGATCAGGCCGGCGCGCAGGTAGTGGCCGAAGGAGTCGAAGCCGTTGACCGCGGTGCCCTGGAAGAAGATGTAGTCGAGGAAGCGCTGGATGCCGTCCTCGCGCTGGAAGTCGACGAGCACGCTCCCGAGCTGCTTCGCGACCGGCTTGAGCTGCGCGGCGAGCTTCTTCGTGTCCTTGATCACCGGCAGCGCCGCCTGCAACGCCGGCCCGCCGACCTCGCCGGCCTCGCCGAGCGACACGAGCGCCGGCGTGGCCGCCTCCGAGAACGGCCCGAGCTCCTCCACGAAGGTGTTGATGTCGGGCGCGGCCACGCCGAGGTCGGTCAGCACCGGCGTCATCTGGTCCGACAGCGAGCCGAGCTGCTCCATCGTCGGCGTCAGCTCGCGCAGGAAGGCGGGGAAGCGCGCGATGGAGGCCTCGAGGTCGCCGCGCCGCTCGGCGGTCGCCTGGGCCACCGCGTTCATGTTCTCGATCGACGAGGCCACGTGCCCGCGCTCGCGGGCGAGCGGCTCCATGATCGTGTCCGAGTCGACGGCGAGCTGCTCGAGCTGATCGTTCTGGCGGGCGAGGATCTTGAGGACCTCGTCGACCTCCTTGAGCGCCGGGTTCGCGCGGCGGATCACCGCGTCGAGGTCGGCGCCGCGGCCGGCCAGGCCGACGCCGAGCTCGTTGAGGATGATCGAGAACCGGTCGCGGTAGGGCTCCCGCATGATGTTGTTGATCAGGTCGAGGTCGACGGCGCGGCTCGTGTTCTGCACCGGCAGCAGGCGCTCGCCCTTCCCCGGGCCGTCCTCGATCTCCACGAGCTCCGGCGGGAGCTCGTCGCCCGTGCCCTCGGTGCGGGTCGGCGTGCACTCCACGAAGCGCTCGCCGATCAGCGACTGCGGGCGCACCTCGCACTCGGCGTCGCGGCGGAAGTCCTGGTAGCCCTCGTCGTCGATCCGCAGGACGATCGCGGCCTTGTAGTCGTCCGTGACCTGGACGTCGTCGACGCTGCCCACCTTCACGCCCGCGACCTTCACGTCCTCGCCCGGGATCACGAATCCCGCGTTGTCGAAGATCGCGCGGACCTTGTACGCCTCGTCCTCCTCGCGCGTGACGAGCACCAGCGCGACCAGGGCGGCGACGAGCAGGACGGCGGCGACGGCGACGGCGGGTCTCATGGGCCGGGCAGGGTCTGGGACGGATCGCAGTCGAGCGTGCCGGACACGTCACGCCACGGGGCCGAGCCATCGGGCGGGATCTGCGAGGCGGTGCCCGGGCAGCGGCGCAGCTGGTTGGTGATGTAGCCGTTGAAGCGCTGGTTCGGTTCGAGCGGGGTGAGCACGCCGCCGGCCGGGTTGTCCGTGAACTGGAAGGCGTTGAAGATCGGCTGGATCCGCGCGTAGTGGCCGTTGGCGTCGTAGTTGGCCGCGGACTGGCCGAAGTCGCGCAGCCAGCCGGTGATCTCCGGTGTGTACGGCCGGATGAACTCGAGCACGGGCTGGAGCTTCTGGAGCGCCTGGCGGCCGCTGCGGAAGGCCGGCGTGGCCACGCGCTGAAGCGGCGGCAGCCCGCGCGTGGCGTCGACGAGGTCGTTGTTCGGCCCCGGCCGGCGGATGAGCACGTCCAGGTCGTGGATCGTCGGCCGCGCCTCCTCGAGGAGCGGGCGCAGGTCCTTGAGGAAGGGCGCGAGATCCTTCGTCGCCGGCTTGGACGCCGCCACGAGGACGTCGAGGTCGTCGAGCGTCGCGCGGAGGTTGACGAAGGTGGTGTTGGCGCGCCGGAGCGTCGACGGGAGCACGGCGAGCGACTCGGACAGCGCGACGTTCTCGGAGCCGATGGCCTGCGCCGTCGCGTTCGTGTTGCCGACGAGCGCCGCGAGCTCGGTGCGCCGCCCGGCGAGCGTCGAGCTCAGCCGCCCCGTGTCGACGATGAAGCGCGTCAGCGCCGCCTCGTCCTCGGTGAGCTCGCCGACGAGCCGGCGCGAGGTCGACAGCAGCGGGTTGAAGTACTCGGCGGCCTCGCCCGCCTGCGCCTCCTTGCCCTCGTACTGCGTCGCGAAGCCCTTGATGACGTCCTGCAGCGAGCCGCGGGTCTGCGCGTCGAGCGTGTTGAAGATCTGGTCGAGGTCGACGACCGACGTGGTCGAGTTCGTCCCCAGCACGGCGCCGTCGTCGAGCTCCGGCGCGTCGCCCGGGCCCATCGCCAGCGCGATGTAGCGGTTGGCGATGCCGGAGAGCGACGTCAGCCGGATCGTCGCCTCGGTGCCCTCGCGCAGCGGCGCGAACGGCTCCTCCACCTCGACCGTGATCGCGGCCTGGTTGTCGTCGGTGAGCTCGATGTCCTTGATCGAGCCGACGCGGCGGCCGCCGACCTGGACGTCGTTGTCGCGCACGAGCTGGCCCGCGTTCTCGAACACGAACGTGTACTCGTGACCCGGGCTGCCGCGGAGGACGAGCAGCCAGGCGAGGATCGCGACGGCGAGGACCAGCGCGAGGGTGGCGAGAGCGCGGCTGAGGCTCACTCCATCCCCAGCGGTCCCTGGGAGGCGCCCGCCAGGAACTGGCGCACGAACTGGTTGTCCGAGTTGAACAGCTCGTCCGCCGGGCCCGATTCGACGATCCGGCCCTTCCACAGCACGGCGATGTACTCCGCGACGCGCTTGGCGGACATGATGTCGTGGGTGATGACGACGTAGGCGCCGCCGTTCTCGGCGTGGATCTCCTCGATCAGCTCGCACAGCAGCGCCGTGCGGACCGGGTCGAGGCCCGAGTCGGGCTCGTCGAAGAGCACGATGTCCGGGTCGAGGACGAGTGCGCGCGCGAAGCCCGCGCGCTTCCTCATCCCGCCCGAGAGCTCGTTGGGCGCCTTGTCGCGCGAGCCCTCGAGGCCGACCTCCTTCAGGCGGCTGTTGACGATGTCCTCGATCTCGTCCTCGCCCTTGTCCGTGTGCTGGCGGAGCGGGAACGCGACGTTGTCGTAGAGGTTCATCGAGCCGAACAGCGCGCCGTCCTGGAACAGGACGCCGAACTTCTTGCGCATCTCGAACAGCTCCGCGTCCGCCATGCTCGGGACGGACTCGCCGTGGACCAGCACGTCGCCGGAGTCGGGGTACAGCAGCCCGACCATGTGCTTGATGCAGACGGACTTCCCCGTGCCGGACGGCCCGAGGATCATCGAGATCTTGTCGTTCGGGATGCCGAGGTTGAGGCCGCGGAGGATCTTGTTGCGGCCGAACGCCTTGTGCACCTCGACGAACTCGACCGCGTCCTCGCCGCCGGACGGCCGGGCCTCGCCGGTGTGCCAGCGGTACTCGTCCTCGGGCTCCTTGCCGGGCTCGCCGTCGCGCTTGATCAGGGGCGGGTTGCGGTCCTCGGACACGATCAGCCTCCGATGGGCGCTCGCGGGTTCGCACCCCAGAAGATCTGGGTGCCCAGCATGCCGATGAGATGGACGAGCACGATGTTGAGCACCATCGACTTGGCGGTCGCGGTGCCCACCCCCACCGGCCCTCCGGAGGCCGTGTACCCGTAGTAACAGCCGACGAGCACGATGACCGTCGCCATCGCCATCGCCTTGATGACGCTGAACAAGAGGTCGGGTGGGTTCTGGAACATCCAGAAGATCAGGAAGAACCCGCCCGAGCTGACCTCGCCTATCTGCTCCACCACCGCCAGGTACGACGCGAAGAAGCCGGCGCCGATGCCGGCGAGGTACATGAACGGGAGCACCATCCAGGCCGCCAGCAGGCGGGTGGCGCAGAGGAACGTCATCGACGAGATGCCCATGACCTCGAGCGCGTCGACCTCGTCGGAGATCCGCATCGAGCCGATCTCGGCCACGATGCCGGTGCCCACCTTCGCGGCCATCATGTAGCCGAAGGCGTAGGGCACGAGCTCGCGCAGGTCGCACCAGGCGGCGAACACGCCCGCGTAGGCGGGCGAGCCGACGGCGCGGTTGAAGTACGCGCCCTCGATCCCGCACTGGAGGCCGATGATGAAGATCAGGCCCCAGATCACGAGCGTCGAGGAGAGGATCAGCAGGCCGGCCTGGCGCAGCGCCTCCCCGAAGAAGCGGAAGACCTTGAGGCCGAAGACCTCGCCGACGACGCGCCCGCAGAACTTGACGATGTCGCCGAAGGACGCGATCCAGTCGCGGGGGATGGCGAACCAGCCGGTCACTTGAGGTTCAGGATCTCCGGGTGGGTGGCCAGCAGGGTCTGGGTGAACACGTAGTTGAAGGCGAACACCCCGAGCGTCGCGATCACCACCGCCTGGTTGACGGCGCGGCCGACCCCCGCGGCCCCGCCGGTGGCGGTCATGCCCTTGTAACAGCAGACGATCGCGATGATCGCGCCGAACAAGGTGCACTTGAGGACCGACCCCCAGAGGTCCACGACGGAGGCGTTGGTCAGGAACGTCGCCCGGAAGGGGCCGAGCGGCTGGTCGTAGACGAGCGTCGTGATGACGCCGCCGAAGACGCCGAAGAGGATCGCGTAGATGTCGAACATGCCCGTGATGAGCATCAGGGCCAGGAAGCGGGGGACGACCAGGTTCTTCACCGGGTCGACGCCGAGGACCTGCAGCGCGTCGAGCTCCTCGCGGATCTTGCGCGCGCCGAGGTCGGCGGTGATCGCCGTGCCGGCCACGCCGGAGACGACGATCGCGGTCACGAACGGCGCGAACTCGCGGATCGAGGCGAGCACGAAGAAGCCGCCCAGGCGGTCCAGCGCGCCGAACAGCACGAGGAAGTTCGCGGCCTGCAGTCCGGGCGCCGCGTAGCCGAACGCCACGGTCGAGACCAGCAGCGGGAACCAGCACAGCCGCAGCGCGAACAGGAACTGGGACACGAACTCGCCGCCGTACGGGTACGGCGGGCGGATGGCCGACACGATGGTCTTCCCGGTCAGGATCATCATGTCGCCCACTTCTTCGAGCAGGCCCTTTGCCGGCAGGAATGCCCTATCGGCGACGCCGCGTACCAAGTAATGCTCCCCTTCGCGTTACGCCGTTTCCCGGCGCGTACCCTCGGCCGGACAGACTACGGGGGGTGATCCGCCCTCGCAAACGGCAACCGTGCGGCCTGTCCACTGGTATGGTCGCGCGCTGATATGAGGGGCCTGCGTGCAGGGGTTCTCGCGGTTGCGGTGGCGGCCTTCGCGGCCGGCTGCGGTGGTGGCGAGCGCCAGGACGAGGGCGCGCCCGAGGGCACGTTCGACGTCGACGTGACCGAGGCCTCCTTCCCGGCCGAGCAGTCGATCGCCGCGCCGGCGGTGCTCTCGCTCGAGGTGGCGAACGACGGCGATCGCGCCGTCCCCGACCTCGCGGTGACCGTGGAGACGCTCACCTCGGTCGACGGCGAGGCGCCCGCCGCGTTCGGCCAGCGCACGGGCGACACGGCGCTCGCGGACTCGGACCGGCCGGTCTGGATCGTCGACGAGCCCCCGGCGGGCGGCGAGTCCGCCTACACGAACACCTGGACGGTCGGGGAGCTCGGGCCGGGCGAGCGCAAGACGATCGAGTGGAAGGTCACCCCGATGCGACCGGGGGACTACACCGTCACCTACCGCCTCTCCCCCTCCGTGGTCGGCGACGCCGGCATCGAGGGCGAGGACACGGCCGGCGAGTTCGAGGTCTCGATCTCCGACGAGCCGGTCGCCGCGAAGGTGAACGGCAAGGGCGAGGTCGTCCGCGGCGAGGACTAGCCGGCGCGGCGCGTCGCGACGAGGACGACCGGATGGCCCTCCTCGCCGTGGGCGCGCTCGAGGTCGACCTGGCGCTCCACGGTCATGCCGCCCAGCGCGTCGCGCACGGCCGCCGCGGTGAGCGTGTGCGGCTCCGTCGCCGTCGGCGCGTGGCCGACGTCGAGGTTCAGGATCAGCGTCCCGCCCGGCCGCAGGATCCGCTGCACCTCGCGCAGGACGGCCGGCGGGTCGTCCACGTGGTCGAGGCTGTTGCGCGCGACGACGACGTCGACGCTCCCCGACACGAGCGGGATCCGCTCCGCGCCCCCGGAGAGGTAGACCGCGTCCGAGCCCTCGATCATCAGCCCCGCCTGCCGGTAGCGCTCCGCGAGCGGGTCGATGCCGATCGAGACCCGCGCGGGGCAGGCGTCGGGGAAGCCGAGCGGGCCGGGGCCGATGTCGAGCACCACCTTGCCCGCGAAGAAGCCCTCGTCCTCGATCGCAGCCTCGCGCAGCACGCGCCGGACCTCCGCGCGGGCCTGCTGGAGCCGCCGCCCCTCGTAGGTCTCCGCCGGCCCCTCGCCGCCGAGCAGCTCGAGCGCGTCGCCGGGATGGAAGCCGCCGCCGCGGACCACCGGCGCCCAGTGCTCGAGCCACCAGCGCAGCTCGGCGTCGTGCTTGAGCTCCTCGGGGTCGCGGAGCCGCTGGCGCAGCCGCAGCCGCGCGCGGAGCTTCGCCAAGGCGGACACGCGCGTCGAGGATACGAGGCGCGCCGCGTCAGGCCGGATGCGGCGCGAGGAGCGCCATCAGCTCCGCCGTCACGCGCTCGATGTCCAGCGGCTCCGGCTCGAGCTGCGCCGCGAGCTGGAGGCCGTCCATCAGCGCCATCACCGCGATCGCGAGCTGCCCGGGCCCCATCGCGGTCGTGATCCGGCCCTGCGCCTGCTCGCTCGCGACCCACTCCGTCACGAGCTCGCGCCCGCGCCGGTAGCGGTCGACGAACCACTCGTGCGCGGGATGCCCGGGGTCCACGCTCTCGGCCGAGAGGACGGTGAAGAGCTGGGCGACGTTCGCGCGCTCCGCCGCGTGGCGCCGGAAGATCGCCTGGACGATCTCGCTCAGCGAGCCGTGCTGCTCGCGCAGCTCGGCGAGCAGCACCGCATCGTCCCGGTCGTGCTGGTCGATGACGGCGAGGAGCAGCTTCACCTTCGACGGGAAGTGGTGCAGCAGCCCCTGCCGCGTGACCCCGACCTCGGCGGCGATGGTGTCCATCGACGCGCCGCGGTAGCCGTGCGCGGCGAAGGCACGCATCGCGGCGCGCACCAGCTCGTCGCGCGTGGTGCGGCCCTCGGCGGTCGTCGCGGCTCTCGGGGTCATCGGTCCGGCAAGGCTATCCGGGCGGCCGGTGCCGGTGACCCGGTTTCCGGGTCACCGGCCCGCGCGCGGCTAGAAGCGGATCCGCCGCAGGTAGGCGTAGCCCGCCGCGGCGGTGCTCAGCGCGCCCGCGCCGGCGTCGTCGCGCTCGACGATGTACTCGTGGCGGCTCGGATCGCCGGCCGCCGCGAAGATCCGCGCGAAGTCGATCACGCCGGTCCCGACGTCGGCCCAGGAGGGCAGATGGTCGACGTAGCGCATGTCCTTGACGTGGAACTGGCGGATGCGGTCGCCGAAGGCGCCGAGGAGCTGGACGGGGTCGCGGTGCGCGTACCAGGTCCAGTAGAGGTCGACCTCGAAGTGCACGAGGTCCGGGTCGGTCTCGGCCAGCAGCACGTCGTAGCCGGTGAGCGGCGTGTCGTCGGTGAGCGCCGCGAACTCCCAGAAGTGGTTGTGGTAGCCGAAACGCAGCCCGGCGGCGCGGGCGATCGCGCCCGCCTTGTTCAGATCGCCCGCGTACGCCCGCCACTCCGCGGCCGTCTTGAAGCCCGTGATGTCGGGGATGTTGCCGCTCGGCGGGAAGACGATCGGGCTCGCCGGGCAGACGATGTAGCGCTGGCCGACCGTGACGGCGTCGGCCACCTGCTTGCGCCACGCCGTCGCGTCGAACGGCTGCGGGATCCCCTGGTGGCCGGAGGTCGCCCGGATGCCGTACTTCTTCAGCGCCGCGCGGAACTCCGCCGCGGTGAGCGAGCCGAAGCCCGCGTGCTCGACGGTCTTGTAGCCGATCTCGGCGAGGCCGCGCAGCTGCTGCTCGAGCGGGAGCTCCCGCAGCGTGTACAGCTGGATGCTGATCTGCTCGCGCGGGATGGAGTGGCGGCCGCGGCCGCGATCACCCCCGTGCGCGAGCGCCGGGGTGGCGGCGGCGAGACCGCCCGCCGACGGCAGGGCGACCGCGGTCGCCGCCGCGCCGCGCAGGAAGCGGCGGCGATCGACGCCGCGCTGGTCATGTCCCATGGTTCCTCTCCTCAGATGAACGGGCGATGCGGACGCGCGCCAACCTACTTACGCGTAGGTAGCTCGTCAACGCCGCGCATGCGCGGACCGCCCGATCGGGGGGAAGGACCCCGCGGCTACGCTGCGCGGCGTCGATGACGGACGCGACGGACCATCCGCGCGGGCGGCTGCGCGCCGCGCTGGACGCGCATTGGCCGATCCTCGCGGTCCTCGCGGTCGCGGTGCTCGCGCGCGCCGTCGTCGCGATCGCGTACGCGCCCGCGCTGATGTTCCCCGACTCGTGGAGCTACGTCGGCGCGGCCTACGGCGACAGCCACCTGGGCGGGATCCGCCCGCCCGGCTACGGGCTGACGATGTTCGCGCTCGAGCAGGTCACGGGCCCGTCGCTCGGCGTCGTCACCGCGCTCCAGCACGTCGCCGGGCTCGGCATCGGCGTGATCGTCTACGCGCTGCTGCTGCGGCTCGGCACGGGCCGCCTGATCGCCACCGTCGCCGCCGCCGTCGTGCTGCTCGACGGCTACGCGATCGCGCTCGAGCAGCACATCCTGGCCGAGACGTTCACGACCGCCGCGATGGTCGCGAGCGTCGCCCTGCTGCTCACGACCCGCTCCGCCCTCCCGCTCGCCGTCGCCGGGCTCCTGCTCGCCGTCGCGGTGCTGATGCGCACGCCGACGATCTTCCTCGTCCCGTTCTGGGTCGCCTACCTGCTCCTCCGCCACCGCCCGGCGCGCGCCTGGGTCGCGCCGCTCCTCGGGCTCGGCGTGACGCTCGCGGCGTTCATGGTCGTCAACCAGGCGCAGACGGGGCGGTCAGGGCTGACCAACGCCGACGGCTGGTTCCTCTACGGCCGCACCGCCGCGCTCGCCGACTGCACGCGGTTCACGCCGCCCGCCGGCACCGAGCCGCTGTGCGAGCCGCCCGGCCACGCCGGGCGGCCGCCGATCTTCTACGTCTGGTCCCCCGAGTCGCCCGCCCAGCGCCACTACGGCCGGGTCGGCGCGCCCGGATCCGACGACGAGCTGCGGGCCTTCGCCGTCGCCACCCTGCGGTCGCGGCCGCTGGCCTTCGCGCAGCTCGTGGGCGAGGACCTCGTCCGCTACGCCGACCCGTCGGCGGAGACGCCCGGTGGCTCGGACGGCGCGATCACGCTGCCGGAGGAGCCGCGCACGATGCCCGGCTGGCTCGACGTCGAGGCCCGCGACCGCTACGTCCCCGGCTACGAGCCCGAGGTCGCGGCGCCCGCCGGCCTCGCGCGCGCGTACGCGCACGTGGTGCGCTTCCCGCGGCCGCTGCTCGTCGTGCTCGTCGCGCTCCCGCTCGTCGCGCTGGTCGTGGCGCTCCGCCGGCCGCGGCCCGGGCGCCGGCTCGCCGAGATCGCGCTGCTGAGCGGCGGCGGCATCGCGCTGATCGCCGGCGCAACGCTCACGTCGGCGTTCGTCGTCCGCTACATGGTCCCCGCGCTGCCGCTCCTCGTCGCGGGCGCCGCGCTGGCGGTGGCGGAGCTCAGCCGGCGTCCGGGCGCCGGCCCGGATAGCGCGGCAGCCCGTCGTCCGGCAGCGGATCCCACCCCGCCGCGCTCGCCGTGAACTGGTGCCACTGCGGGCGGATGCCGGGGTCGCCGTCGATCGCGCCGAGGCGCACGGCGAGCCGGTCGAAGCCCTCCGGACCGCGCGCGTAGAGGTGCCCGCCGCAGTCGGTGCAGAAGGCCTTCACGAACCCCTCCGGCGGCGCCCACTCGCGCACGGACTCCTGCCCGCGCACGATCGCGAACGTGCCCGACGCGACCCCGCCCGACGCCGACGCCGAGGAGCCCGTGCGCTTCTGGCACCGCGAGCAGTGGCACCAGCCCGCGTTCACGAACGGCGCGGAGATCTCGAACGCCACGGTCCCGCACAGGCACGACCCGGTGAGCATCGCCCCGAGTCTACGGCTTGCGTGCACGCGCCTAGACTGGGCGCGTGAGCGCTGTCGAACGCAACAACGTCGTCGTCTCCGGCGACCCGCAGGGCGTGCCGATGGTGTTCGCGCACGGCTACGGCTGCGACCAGAACATGTGGCGCCTCGTCGCGCCCGCGTTCGAGCCGGACCACCGTGTCGTGCTCTTCGACCACGTCGGCGCCGGCGGCACGGACCCGCGGGCGTACGACGCCGAGCGCTACGCCTCCCTGGACGGCTACGTCGAGGACGTCGTGGCCATCCTCGAGGAGCTCGACCTGCGCGACGCGATCTTCGTCGGGCACTCCGTCAGCGCCATGATCGGCGTGCTCGCCGCGCGGCGGGCGCCCGGCCGCATCGGCAGGCTGGTGCTCGTCGGCCCCTCGCCGCGCTACATCGACGACGAGGGCTATCGCGGCGGCTTCAGCGAGGAGGACATCGACGAGCTGCTCGGCTCGCTCGCCAGCAACTTCCTCGGCTGGTCGAGCGCGATGGCGCCGGTGATCATGGGCAACCCGGACCGCCCGGAGCTGGGCGAGGAGCTGACCAACTCCTTCTGCCGCATGGATCCGGCCATCGCCGAGCAGTTCGCACGGGTCACGTTCCGCTCCGACAACCGGGCCGACCTCTCCTCGGTCACCGTGCCGACCCTCGTCCTGCAGTGCGCCGATGACGCGATCGCGCCGCGCGAGGTCGGCGCCTACGTGCACCGGACGATCCCGGACTCCGAGCTCGTCGTGCTCGACGCCACGGGGCACTGCCCGAACCTGAGCGCGCCCCGGGAGACGGTCGAGGCCATCCGGGCGTTCGTGTGAGCGACGGTCCCGAGGAGACCGCGGAGGAGCTCTACGAGGAGGCGCCCTGCGGCTATCTCACGATGCGCCCCGACGGGACGATCGTGCGCGTCAACGGCACGTTCCTGCGGTGGACGGGCCACGCCCGCGAGGCGCTCGTCGGCGTCCGCCGCTTCCAGGACCTGCTCACCGGCGGCGGCCGGATCTATCACGAGACCCACTACGCGCCGCTGCTGCGGATGCAGGGCAAGGTGCGCGAGATCGCGCTCGACATCGTTCGCGCCGACGGCAGCCGGATGCCCGCGCTGGTCAACGCGACGCTCAAGCTCGACGCGGACGGCGAGCCCGCGCTCGTGCGCACGACCGTCTTCGACGCGACCGACCGCCAGCGCTACGAGCGCGAGCTGCTCGCGGCGCGCGACCGGGAGCGCGTGGCGCGCGAGCGGGCCGACCGGTTGCAGCATGCGACGGCGGAGATCGCCGCGGCGCCCGACCGCGAGGCGATCGCGCTGGCCCTGCTCGCCCAGCTGACCGCCGTGTTCGGCGAAGGCCGCGCGGGCGTCGCGGTGCAGGACCCAGACACGGGCGACGTCGCGGTCGTCGCCGCGACCGGCGCGCCGCTGCCGGGCGACCTCGAGCCGATCACCGGTCCCGCCTATGACGAGGGGGTGCCCGGCGTGCGCGGTGCGCTGGCGCGGGTGCCGTTCCCGCAGGGCGGCAGCGTCTGGATCGGCTTCGACGACCCGCGCGAGATCGGCGCCGACCAGCGCGCGGTGATGGAGACGTGCGCGGTGCAGGCCGGCCTGGCGCTCGAGCGCCGCCGCCTCTACGAGCGGTCGCGCGACGTGGCCCACGTGCTCCAGCGCAGCCTGCTGACCACCGCGCCGCCGGCGGACCCGCGGCTCGAGATCGCGACGGTCTACCGGCCCGCCGTCGAGCACCTCGAGGTCGGAGGCGACTGGTACGACGCGTTCGCGCTCCCGGGCGGACGGCTCGGGATCACCGTCGGCGACGTGGTCGGCCGCGGGCTCGGCGCGGCGAGCGCGATGGGCCAGCTGCGCAGCGCGGTGCGCGCGCTCGCGGGCGCCGACCTGGCGCCCGCGCAGGTGCTCTCGCACCTCGACACGTTCGTGGAGCAGGCCGTGGACGCCCGCTACGCCACGCTCATCTACGCCGAGGTCGATCCCGCGACCGGCGAGGGCCGCTGCGCCTCGGCGGGCCACATGCCCGCGATCCTGCTCCGCGCCGGCGGTGCCCCGCCGGAGTCCTTCATGGCGGGCCGCTCCACGCCGCTCGGCGTCCCCGACGTGACCAAGCGCCCCGAGGCGCGGTTCGCGCTCGGTCCCGGCGACGGCTTCGTCTTCTACACCGACGGGCTCGTCGAGCGGCGCGGCGAATCGATCGACGACGGCATCGCGAGGCTCGTGGCCGCACTCGGCCGCCTGCCCGGAGCGCCCCCGGCGGCGCTCGCACGCACGCTGCCGGAGGCGCTCCTGGACGCGGATGCCGTCCGCGACGACGTCTGCCTGCTCGCCTTCCGCCGCCGGGCCTAGGCCGTCGCCGGCCCGCGGGCACGCCGCGGCTCCACGACCACTGGCGCGGGCGGCCCGTCGTACACGCGGCGGTCGAGCAGCCCCTCCCGCGCGGAGACGAGCACCGGCACGACGGCCTGGCCGGCCACGTTCGTCGCCGTCCGCATCATGTCGAGGATCGGGTCGACGGCGAGCAGGAGCCCGACGCCCTCGAGCGGCAGCCCGAGCGTGCTGAGCACGAGCGTGAGCATCACCGTCGCACCCGTGAGGCCCGCCGTCGCGGCCGAGCCGATCACGGACACGAACGCGACCAGCAGGTAGTCCTCGATCCCGAGCGTCACGCCGAACACCTGCGCCACGAAGATCGCCGCGAGCGCCGGGTAGACCGCGGCGCACCCGTCCATCTTCGTCGTCGCCCCGAACGGCACGGCGAACGACGCGTAGTCGCTCGGCACCCCGAGCCGCTCGGTCACGACGCGCTGCGTGAGCGGCATCGTCCCGACCGAGCTGCGCGAGACGAACGCGAGCTGGATCGCCGGCCACGCGCCCTGGAAGAAGCGCAGCGGGTTCAGCCGGCCCACGAGCGCCAGGAGCGCCGGGTAGACGCCGAACATCACGATCGCGCAGCCGACGTACACGTCGACGGCGAACGTCGCGAGCGGCGAGAGCAGGTCCCAGCCGTACTCGGCGACGGCCGTGCCGATCAGGCCGAGCGTGCCGAGCGGGGCGAGCCGGATGACCCACCACAGCGCCCGCTGGACGAGCGCGAGCACCGAGCGGTTGAGCTCGAGGAAGCGCTCCGCCGGCGGGCCGACGGCGAGCGCGGCGGCCGCGGCGGTCGCCGCCATGAACACGATCTGGAGCACGTTCGTCTCCACGAAGGGCGTGATCGGGTCCTCGGGGACGATGCCCGTGAGGAAGTCGGTCCAGCTCCCCGTGGTCTCGGGATCGGCGACGGCGCCACGGTCGATCGAGGCTCCCGCGCCCGGATCGGTGATGAGGCCCAGGACGATGCCGATCGTCACCGCGATCAGCGACGTGGCCATGAACCAGAGCAGCGTCCGCCCGGCGAGCCGCGCGGCGTTGTTGAGGCCCTTCAGGTTCGTGATGCTGACCACGACCGCCGTGAACACGAGCGGCGGCACGGCCAGGAACAGCAGCTGCACGAACAGGTCGCCGATCTCGGCGAGCGCGTCGGCCAGCCACGCGACCTCCGCCTCGCGCGCGACATACCCGAGCAGCACGCCGAGCACGAGCCCGGCGATGATCTGCGCGCCGAACGGCACGCGGGACTGCGTCGTCATGGAGACCCCCTGTCAGTCGGACGACGCGGGCATGTATAACAAAGTCGATCGGATTAGTGTTGTTCCCGGCCCGACCGGTGCTCGTCCATCCACCGCACCGCGAAGGCGACGAGCTCGCGCTGGCGCATCAGGCGCGACTCGCCGATCCCCGTCGGGCCGACGCGCACGGCGCCGTTGGCGTCGAACGCGTCGCCGATCGCCTCGAAGTCGTCCTCGTCGGGCAGGACGTCCTCCCACGTCGCCCACTCGCGCCCGGACGCCGTCGCCACCGCCGCCCCGTTGGACGCGTACCGCGGCCGCGCCACCCGGTACTCCGCCAGGTGCATCGACGTGTTGCTCCCGTGGCCGACGCCGAGCAGGAGGATGTCGCCGTCGAGGTCGTGGACGCGCGCGAGCGGGGAGCGCTCCCCGAGCCCGCTCCTCAGCTCGTGACCGTCCGTGATCTCCGCGGCGGCGGGGCCGAGCGCGGCGAACGAGTAGTGCGGGTGCGCGGAGCGCAGTGCTCCCGGCCACGTCCGCACCACGTTCGTGAGGGCGCCCAGCAGCGACGGCGTGACCGCCGCGTCGTAGGCGGGCATCTCCGCGCGGATCACCGGCCACCAGGCCTCGGGCACGGGCGGGTTGCCCCACTCGGACGGGTCCGAGTTGTTGTTCGAGTGCGTGGGGACGACGAGCGTCCCCTCCGGCCCGACCGCCTCGCGCAGCGCGAGCGCCACCGCCTGCGCGCCGCCGCACACCCAGCCCAGCGCGGTGACCGACGCGTGCACGAGCAGCACGCCGCCCGGCCGCACGCCGAGTGCGCGCAGGTCGGCCGCGAGGCGCTCGACCGTGATCGGCGCCTCGCTCGCCTCGATGCTCCGCTGCTCGCCGGTCATCGCCGGCAGGAGGATGTCAGCCCGCGGGCGGCGGTGCGATGTCGAACTCCACCGGGGCGGAGACCGACTTCTTGAAGCGCTTCTTGCCCTTGTAGACGAGCTTCACGCGCCAGTGGCCGGGGGCCAGCGACTTCGTGAAGTCGACGCTGCGCCGCGCGCCGCGCTTGACCTTGTGGACCCTCTTCCACTTCGTGCCCACCAGCCTGTGGAAGACGACGAGCGCCTTGCCGCTGACGCGCGCGGTCTGCGCCTTCGTCGTGCTCACGCCGCCGGTGACGCGGACGGTCGTCGCGTCGACGGGCGTCACGCCCACGCTCGCCACGGTGCGCGCCTTCGGGAGCCGCTTCACCTTCTTGACGGAGAGCGTCATGCTCGCCTTGTTGCCGGCCGAGTCCTCGGCCACGAACGTCAGCTTGTGGGTCGTGCCGTTGCGCCACTCGCGCGAGTCCCAGAGGATCGGCATCCTCGCCCGGCCGTCGCCGAAGTAGCGGTAGAACTTGCCGTCGATCCGGAGCTCGATGCCCTTGATGCCGACGCCGCCGCCGTCGGTCGCCGTGACGTCGATGCCCATCTCCTTCTTGAAGACGAGGCCGTCCTGCGGGGTCTTGACCTTGAACTCCGGGCCGGACTTGTCGATCACGCCGCCGCAGCGCTTCGGCGCGATGCCGCGCGACAGGTTGCGGAAGGCCGAGACGGCCGGCTTGGCGGTGCCGTTGTTGCGGAACAGGCCGTGGCCGCCGCGGGCGCCGCCCGGGACGTCCTGGAGGCCGAACCAGAAGGCGACGCCGACGTAGGGGTCGCTCGCCAGGCACTGGTAGGCCTGCGTGAGGAACTCGGCCTGCTGGGCCTCGGTGACGCCGGCGGGCTTCTTGCCGGCGTAGAGGCCGACGTCGCAGGAGTTCGCCGCGGTGGAGTGGGTCGCCCAGCCGAGCTCCGTCATCCAGATCGGCTTGTCGCCGTCCCCGTGGCGCTTCATCACCTCGTGGACCTCGCGGTAGCTCGAGAAGATGTAGCGGCCGAGCCGGCCGTCGGGCTCGCGGTACTCGCGGCTCGGGCCGTCGACGAGGCACGCCGTGTCGGTGTGCGTCGCGATCGCGTCGAAGTTGCCCTTGAGGCCGTGCGCGTAGAGCTGCTCGATGAACTCGAAGTTGTTGCCCGTGGTCGCGCCGGTCACGACGACGTCGCGCGGCTGCGCGGCCTTGATCGCCGGGTAGGCGGACTTGACCATCGCGGCGTACTTGGCCGGGTTGGCGCCGCCGGCGAAGAAGCGCTCGGAGTCCTCCTCGTTCCACAGCTCCCAGGCGTCGACGTTCGGGATGCGCCTGGCGAGCTCGCCCATCGCGCGGCCGAAGTCCGCCGGGTTGGTCGGGGGCGCGGTGCCGCCCTTGCCGCCGGAGGCCCAGGCGGGCGAGCGCTGGATGACCATCAGGACCTTCAGGCCCTTCGCCTTCGCGGCGTTCGCGTCGGCGTTCATGTTGTTGATGACGTCCGGCCGCCACTGGCCCTTGGCCGGCTCGGCGTCCTCCCACTCACCCCAGATCCGGACCCAGCCGGCGCCGAGCTCCTTCGTCTTGTCGGCGAACGGGACGGTGTTGCCCAGGGTCTTGTTGAGGCCGACCTCCAGCGCGTGCGCGGGCGCCGCGGCGCCCAGCGTCGCCGTGACGGCCAGCAGGATCGAGAGGAGGATTCGAGAGCGCATGACTGCCTGAGTGATCGACCAGTGTGCCGTGCGGCTACAGCGGCACGCGTCCCGGGTCAGACAGTTGACGAGCGCTCAGCGGGGCAGGCGCGGCGCGATGATGCGGTACGCCTTGAGCCCGAGGCCCAGCCGTTCGCGGTCCTCCGACTGCATCGGGTCGAGGTTCGTGAGCTCCTTCACCCGGTCCAGGCGGTAGGCCACCGTGTGGCGGTGGGCGTAGATCGCGGCCGCGGTCGCGTTCATGTTGCAGTTCTGCTCGAGGTAGGCCTCCAGCGTGCCCACGAGGTCCGTCGCGTACTGGTCGTCGTACTTGACGATCGGCGCCACCGTGTCCTCGTAGAACGAGCGCACCTCCTCGGGGTGGGAGGCGAGCACGCGGAACAGCAGCCGGTACGTGCCCGTTCCGATGTCCTCGTTGATCGGGACGTCGGAGCGGCGCAGGACGTCGAGCACGAGCTCGGCCTCCTGGATCGCGCGGCCCAGCTCGCCCGGGTCGGCGTAGAAGCTCGAGAGCCCGACGGTGCCGTGGCGCTGCAGCCGCGCGGCGAGCCGGCGGGCCGCGCCGAGCGTCGCCTCCGCGGCGCCGTCACCGCCCGAGCCCGGCAGCAGCGCGTACACGCGCGGGGCGCTGCCCGGCAGCTCCATGTGCTGCGCGAGGGCGCCCGGGTACTCGCCGGAGATCGTCGCCACGACGTGGCGCGGCCGGTCCGTGGAGAGCTCCGCGCAGAGCACGACCGCCCCCCGGGCGAGGTCGCAGCCCAGCCGGGCCGCCCGCCGCACGACCTCGTGCGGGTCGAGCTCGTCGGGCTTCGCGCGCAGCTCCTCGAGAAACGAGCCGCGCAGGTTCTGCTCCACCTCCTCCTTGGCCTCCTCGACCGCGACCTCGGTGAGCGAGGCCACGGCGGCCAGGTGCAGGAACTCGAGCGCGTCCTCGGTGAGCGCCTCCGGCTCGCCCAGGGCGAGCACGTGGCCGATCACCTCGTCGCCGGACGAGATCGGGACCTCGGCGGCCACGCCGGGCGGCCGCTCCTTCCCGCGCTCGCCGGCGTACCGGCGCAGCACGGACAGGTCGGCCTCCGCGCCGGGGTTGGTGACCGCCGCCCCCAGGCGCGGGACGACGATCGCGACGTCGGAGCCGGCGGCGTCCGCGGCGAGCTCGGCCACGCGGCCGAGCCCGTCGCCGCCGAGCACGGCGTCCACCATCTCGAGGTGGACGCCGCGGAGCCGCTCGACGAGCGTGGCGTGACGAGGGACGCTCACCGGCGCTTCCACTGTCCTAGGCGGCCGCTTCGGCCTCGGTCGCGGCGCCGGGGTGCGCCTGGAGGGTCTCCTCGCCGGACTCCCCGGTGCGGATCCGGTAGGCCTCGTCGACCGGGAGGACGAAGACCTTGCCGTCGCCGATCGACCCCGTGCGGGCGTGCTTGAGGATGGTGTCGACCACCGTCTGCACGTCACCCGAGGCGACGACGCACTCGATCTTGACCTTCGGCCGCAGGTAGTTCGTCAGCTCGGCGCCGCGATAGCGCTCCGTGATGCCCTTCTGCCGGCCGGACCCCTTGACCTCCATGATGGAGAGCGAGGGGAAGCCGAGGGTCAGGAGCTCCATCCGGATGGGCTCGAACGCCTCGTGCCGGACGAACGCTTCGACCTTCTTCATGACGCAGGGACCTCCGTGGTGGTGGGCGCCGGCTGGCCGGGGCTCCGCCCCAGCGGGGGCGCGGAGAAGCCGACCAGCTCCGGTGCTGGGATGAACTGCTCCGGATAGCCGTACATGCCGTGCTCGGCGATGTCCAGCCCGGCATCCTCCTCCTCGGGGCTGACGCGAAGCCCGACGGTGGCCTTGATCGCCGCGAAGACCGCGAGCGACAGGACGAGGACGGTGGTGAAGGTGAGGGCCACGGCCGCGGCCTGCACGCCGAGCTGCTCGAAGCCGCCGCCCTCGAAGAGCCCGGCCTTGCCGACGCCGACCGTCTCCGCGAGCCGCTCGGACGTGAACAGGCCGCAGGCGAGTGTGCCCCAGATGCCGGCCATGCCGTGCGCGGACAGCGCGCCGACCGGGTCGTCGAGCTTGCGGTCGATGGCGAGGACGCAGACCACGACGAGCACGCCGGCGACGAGGCCGATGATCGGCGCGGCGTAGAACTCGACGTAGCCAGAGGGCGCGGTGATGCCGACCAGGCCGGCGATCGCGCCGTTGCCGGCCATGCCGACGTCGAGCTTCTTCTGGATCAGCAGGATCGTGATCGAGGCGCCCAGCACGCCCGCCGCGGCGGCGAGCTGCGTCACGACCGCGACCTCCGCGAACCGCTCGCCGCTCGTGCCGAGCGTCGAGCCCGCGTTGAAGCCGAACCAGCCGACCCAGAGGATCAGGACGCCGAGGCCGAAGATCGGCATCGAGTGGCCGGGGATCACGCGCGAGCGCCCGTCCGTGCCGTACTTGCCCCGGCGCGGGCCGAGCAGCAGCAGCGCGGCCAGGGCGGCGGTCGCTCCGGTCAGATGCACAACAGAGGAGCCGGCGAAGTCCTGGACGCCCGAGCCGATGTCGGCGAACAGGCCGCCGCCGAAGCCCCAGTGGGCGATCAGCGGGTAGATGAGCGCGGCGAAGACGACCGCGAAGATCGCGTACGCCGTCGTCTTGAGGCGCTCGAGCGTCGTGCCCCAGACGATCGCGAGCGAGACCGCGCAGAACGCGAACTGGAAGATGAAGAACGCCGCGGAGGAGCCGGTGAACGAGCCGGGGATGAGCGAGCCGTCCGACATCTCCGTGCCGTACTTCAGGAAGAACCCGGAGTCCCCGAAGATCGTGCCGTCGCCGCCGAAGGCGAGCGCGAACCCGCACGCCCACCAGGCCAGCGTGGCGATCGAGAAGTTGACGAGGATCTTCGCGACGCCGGAGCCGGCGTTCTTGCCCCGCGAGAAGCCGACCTCGAGGAAGAGGAAGCCCGCCTGCATGAAGATCACGAGGACCGCAGAGACGATGATCCACGTGCTGTTCAGTTCTGAAGTGAGTGCTGTGATCGCCTCGTCCGGGCTCACGGCGTACGTCCCCCTGTCGCTTGTGCGGTGACTCGCCAGTAGCTTCGGACCGAGGGGCGCCCCCTTCTTTGTCCCTGTGTCGAGAATCCGCGCGGACCGTTTCTCCAGGCGGTCGAGAGGCGAATCCGCGGCGGCGATCTTTGGCCACGTGGACAAACGCGGTCGCGCCGGCCGCGTCTAGGCTCCCCCGCGCTCGCCCTGAACCCGAGGAGGATCCCCGACGCAATGCCCCGCACCCGAACCACCAACGTCTCGGCCGCGCAGTGGAGCCCGAACGGCGGCTCGCTGGGTCAGTCGGACCTGACGCAGGCCGGCGCCTACGGCTTCGGCGACAACGTCTTCTCCACCGCCGTCCAGCGCCAGCGGATCCCGAAGGCCGCGTACAAGCGCCTCCAGGAGGCGCTCGAGAAGGGCCAGCCGCTCGATCCGGCGCTCGCCGACGCCGTCGCCTCCGCCATGAAGGAATGGGCGATGGAGCGCGGCGCGACGCACTTCACCCACTGGTTCCAGCCGCTGACGGGCTCGACCGCGGAGAAGCACGACTCCTTCTACAACCCGACGGGCGACGGCAACGCGCTCGCCGAGTTCTCGGGCAAGGAGCTGATCCAGGGCGAGCCGGACGCGTCCTCGTTCCCGACCGGCGGCGTCCGGGCGACGTTCGAGGCCCGCGGCTACACGGCGTGGGACCCCTCCTCGCCGGCCTTCATCCTCGAGAACCCGAACGGCGCGCTGCTCTGCATCCCGACGGCGTTCGCGTCGTGGACGGGCGAGGCGCTGGACCACAAGATCCCGCTGCTGCGCTCGATGGACGCGCTCTCGCGCTCCGCGCTGCGCGCGCTGAAGCTGCTGGGCACCGAGGACGCCTCGCGCGTGTTCAC
>JBEVIG010000014.1:0-7465 GCA_040510855.1 Solirubrobacteraceae bacterium | reverse complement strand
CAGTTCCTCACCTACGTCAGCGGCGCGCCCTTCCAGCCCGCGGTCGCGCTCGCGCTCGGCCTCCCGGACGACTACTTCGCGCGCTTCACCGCCGACCTGCAGGCCAAGCGCGACCGGCTGTGCGCCGGGCTGGAAGCGGCCGGCCTCGACGTGTTCGAACCCGCCGGCACCTACTTCGTCACGGCCGACATCCGCCCGCTGGGCTTCGAGGACGGCCGCGCCTTCTGCCGCGAGCTGCCCGGGCGCGCGGGGGTCGTGGCCGTCCCGACGGTCGTCTTCTACGACGACGAGGAGGCCGGGCGGCCGCTGGTCCGCTTCGCGTTCTGCAAGCGCGACGCCGTGATCGACGAGGCCGCCGCAAGGCTCGCGCAGCTCACCGCCTAGACTTCCGCGGCGTGTCCGGAACCGTGGTGATGAAGTTCGGCGGCACCTCGGTGGCCGACGCCGAGCGGATCAAGCGCGCCGCCCGCCGCATCGTCAAGGCGCGCGAGCAGGGCCATCACGTCGTGGCCGTGCTCTCCGCCCGCGGCAAGACGACCGACGAGCTGATCGCCTCCGCCGAGGAAGTCTCCAGCACCCCCGACCCGCGCGAGCTGGACATGCTCCTCTCCACGGGCGAGCGGATCTCCTGCGCGCTGTGCGCGATGGCCATCAACGACCTCGGGCACCGGGCGATCTCGCTCACGGGCTCGCAGGCCGGCATCGTCACGGACACGTCGCACACGAAGGCGCGGATCCTCGACGTACGCGCGGACCGCATCCGCCAGGCGCTCGAGGAGGACTTCATCGTGCTCGTCGCCGGCTTCCAGGGCGTCTCGACCGCCAAGGACGTGACGACGCTCGGCCGCGGCGGCTCGGACACGACGGCGGTCGCCCTCGCCGCGGCGATCGGCGCCGAGGTCTGCGAGATCTACACGGACGTCGCGGGCGTGTTCTCCGCCGACCCCCGCATCGTCCCCGACGCGCGCAAGCTCCCGATCGTCTCCTTCGAGGAGATGCTCGAGATGTCGGCCTCCGGCGCCGGCGTGCTGCAGCTGCGGTCGGTCGAGTACGCCCGCACGCACGGCGTGCGCATCCACTGCCGCTCCTCCTTCACCGAGGAGCCCGGGACCTACGTGGTCGGAGAAGAGGAGACGATGGAACGCCCCCTGATCACCGCCGTGACGCATTCCACCGACGAGGCGCGCATCACGCTGCTCGGCGTGCCCGACCACCCGGGCATCGCGGGCCGGATCTTCACCGCGCTCGCCGACGCGAACGTCAACGTCGACATGATCATCCAGAACGAGCCGGTCTCCGACGGGGCGCAGGCCGACATGTCGTTCACGGTCCCGCGCGGCGACGTGCGCACCGCGCGCGAGGCGCTCGACCCGATCGTCGGCGAGGTCGGGATCGCCCGGGTCGCCGAGGACCCGACGATGGGCAAGGTCTCCGTCGTCGGCGCGGGCATGAAGTCGCACCCGGGCGTCGCCGCCAAGGTCTTCGCCACGCTCGGCCGCGAGGGGATCAACATCGAGATGATCTCCACGTCGCCGATCAAGATCTCCTGCGTCGTGCAGGGGGACCAGGTCACGGGCGCCGTCAAGGCGCTGCACGAGGCCTTCGAGTTGGGCGCGGACGAGGTCCGCGCGGAGCATCCGTTCGAGGCGGCACGATGAGCTACCGCGTTGCCGTCGTCGGTGCCACGGGCGCCGTCGGCACCGTCATGCTGGCCAAGCTGCGCGAGCGCGGCTTCCCGGCCTCCGAGATCGTCCCCTTCGCGTCCGCGCGCTCCGCGGGCAAGGAGCTGGAGGGCTTCGGCACGATCCAGCCGCTGACGGACGAGACGATCCAGGGCTTCGACCTGGCGATCTTCAGCGCCGGCGCGACGACGTCGGGCGAGTGGGCGCCGAGGTTCGTCGAGGCCGGCTGCGTGGTCGTCGACAACTCGTCGAAGTGGCGGCGCGACGACGAGATCCCGCTGGTCGTCTCCGAGGTCAATCCCCACGCGCTCGAGCGCCACCAGGGCCTGATCGCGAACCCGAACTGCTCGACGATGCAGCTGATGGTCGCGCTCAAGCCGATCCTCGACACCGCGGGGATCGAGCGGCTGATCGTCTCGACGTACCAGTCCGTCTCGGGCACCGGCGTGAAGGCGGTCGAGGAGCTCGTCGCGCAGACGCACGCCGTGCTCCACGACGCCGAGCCGCCCGCGCCCGAGGTCTATCCGCACCCGATCGCGTTCAACGTGCTCGGCGGCGCCGGCAACTTCAAGGACGGCGACGACTACACGGACGAGGAGCGCAAGATGATGTTCGAGACGCGCAAGATCCTCGAGGCGCCCGACATCGGCATCTCCGTGACGTGCGCGCGCGTGCCGGTCATCTCCGCGCACTCCGAGTCGGTGAACGTGCAGACGCGTGACGACATCTCGCCGGACGAGGTGCGCGAGCTGCTCCGGAGCGCGCCGGGCATCGCGCTGGTCGACGACCCCGGGAGCAACGGCTACCCGACGGCGCTCGGCTCGGCCGGCCGCGACGAGGTGTTCGTCGGCCGGATCCGCCGCGACCCGTCGCACCCGCGCGCGCTGAACCTGTGGGTCGTGAGCGACAACCTGCTCAAGGGCGCCGCCACGAATGCCATCCAGATCGCCGAGGCCCTGCACGAGCGCGGCCTCGTGCGCGTCCCGGCCCGCTCGGCGGCTTGAGGCGCCGGATGGTCACGGCGGCGGCCCTGGCCGCCGCCGCGCTGACCGCTGCGCCCGCCCACGCGGCGCAGCCGCAGCGCGCCGTGCAGCGCGCCGTCGAGCCGCTGGGCAAGAAGGTCAGCGTGCTGGTCGCCGACGCCCGGACGGGGAAGCGGATCGCCGCCGTGCGGCCGGGCCGCCGGCAGTCGCTCGGCTCGACCACCAAGCTGCTCACGGCCGCCGCGGCGCTGCGCGAGCTCGGCCCGGAGGGCCGGGTGCGCACCGAGCTGATCGCCCCGCCGCCGCTCGGCGGCGTGATCGCCGGCGACATCGTCCTGCGCGGCGCCGGCGACCCGCTGCTCGACGAGGCGCAGCTCGCCGCGCTCGCCGACCAGCTCGCCGGCGTCAGGCTCATCACGGGCGCGATCGTGGGCGACGAGTCGCGCTTCGACACACTGCGCACCGGGCCCTCGGGCGACGGCGCGTTCGACGCGGAGCTCGGCGGCCCGCTCTCCGCGCTCGCCTACCGGCGCGGGCGGGCGACGCCCGCCGGCCCCGTGCAGGCCGATCCGGCCCGCGCGGCGGCCGCGCGGTTCGACGACGTGCTCGAGGCGCGCGGCGTGACGATCGACGGCGTCCCGCGCGCTGGCGCCGCGCCCGCCGGCGTGAATGCGATCGGGGGCGTGCAGTCGGCGCCGGTGCGCACGCTCGTCGCCGCGATGCTGCGGCCGTCGGACGACTGGATCGCCGAGATCCTGACCAAGCTGCTCGCGCCGGCGCCGGGCTCCACCGCGGCCGGGGCCGCCGTCGTCGAGGGCGTCGCCCGGGGCCGGGTCTCGCTCGTCGACGGCTCGGGGCTCGACCCGCGCGATCGCGGCTCGGCCGCCGCGCTCGTCGCCGTGCTGCGCAAGATGGCGCGCGAGCGCGCGTTCACCGCCGCGCTCGCCCGCCCGGGCCGGCCGGGGACGCTTCAGGACCGGCTCACCCGCGGCCGCACGCGGCGCGCCTGCCGCGGCAAGACCGGCACGCTGCCGTCGGGCGGCGTCAGCGCCCTCGCGGGGTACTGCACGACCCGCAAGGGCCGCCGGCTCGCGTTCGCGGTGCTCGCCCGCGACGTGCCCGTGAAGAAGGCGCAGCGGGCCCAGGACCGCGTCGCGCGGGCACTCGCCGGCGCACGCTGAAGTTTCAAGCGCGGCCTGTCAGGAAACAGTCTCCTGCAGCTTTCACCGCGGGACGGGCAAGGGAGACAACCGGACGGCGGAGCGGCATCGCGCGACCTGCGTGACGCCGCTCCGCCGCTGACACCGCGGGCTGTGAGCCCTCTCGCCGCGCGGGTCCGCGCCACTTCATTCCGCTCAGCGGCGGACTTTGGTTGACGGACTGGCTAAAGTCCCCGCGGGGAGTAGAAGAGAGGAGCTGTCGATCATGCAGGGAGGGACCGCACGCACCGGCGTGTGGATCATCGGGAGCCGCGGCTCGGTCGCCACGACGGCGATCACGGGCGCGGCCGCCGTGACCGCCGGGCTCGCCACGACGACGGGCCTCGTCACCATGCGCCCGCCGTTCACCGAGGCCGGCCTGCCCGCCCTCGGCGACCTCGTCTTCGGAGGCCACGACCTCGTCGAGACGCCCCTCGCCGTCCGCGCCGCGCGCCTGGTCGACGGCGGGGTCCTCCCCGACCGCCTGCCGGAGGCCGTCGCCGACCAGCTCGCCGCCGCAGAGGGCGAGATGCGCCCCGGCATCACCTTCCGCGAGGCCCGCTCCGAGCCGCTCGCCGCGGTGGCCCGCGCCCGCGCCGACCTGGCGGAGTTCCGCGAGCGCCACGGCCTCGCCCGCGTCGTCGTCATCAACCTCTGCTCCACCGAGCCCCCGGCCGAGCCGCACCCCGCGCACGAGGATCCCGACGCGCTGATGGCCGCGCTGCGCCGCAAGCTGGGCATCCTGCCCCCGAGCTCGCTCTACGCGCTCGCCGCGATCGAGCAGGGCGCCGCGTACGTCGACTTCACGCCCTCCGCCGGCGCCCGCATCCCGGCGCTCGAGGCGCTCGCCGAGCGCCACGGCGTGCCGCTCGGCGGCAGCGACGGCAAGACGGGCGAGACGCTGCTCAAGTCCGCGCTCGCGCCGATGTTCGCGTCGCGCGCGCTGCGCGTGCGCTCCTGGGCGGGCGCGAACCTGCTCGGCGGCGGCGACGGCGAGGCGCTCGCCGACCCCGTCCGCGCGCAGTCGAAGCTCAACTCCAAGGCGCGCAGCGTGGAGGAGATCCTCGGCTACCCGGTCGAGCAGACCGTCCGCATCGACAACATCAAGGACCTCGGCGAGTGGAAGACCGCCTGGGACCACATCTCGTTCGAGGGCTTCCTCGGCGTCCGGATGAAGCTGCAGTTCACGTGGGAGGGGTGCGACTCCGCCCTGGCCGCGCCGCTGGTGCTCGACCTCGCGCGGCTCGCATCGCTCGCCCTCGGGCGCGGCGCGGCCGGCGTCGTGCCCGAGCTGGGCTTCTTCTTCAAGGACCCGGCGGGGAGCTCCGAGCACGCGCTCGAGCGCCAGTACGCGATCCTCGTCGACTGGGCGGGCCAGGCGGTCCACGCGTGAAGGCGCCCGCGCCGGGTGCCGTCGCCGAGCTCGTCCGCCTCCCCGCCGTGCTCTCAGTGCCCGGCGACGTCCTGCTCGGCGCGGCAGCCTCGGGCCAGGGCCGCGACGTGCCCCGCTCCGCCGGGCTGGCCGCCGCCTCGTCGTGCCTCTACCTCGCCGGCATGGCGCTCAACGACTACGCCGACCGCGAGGTCGACGCAGTCGAGCGCCCGACCCGGCCGATCCCGTCGGGCCGCGTCACGCCCGGCTTCGCGCTCGGCCTCGCGACCGGCCTGACCGCCGCGGCGGCCGGGATCGCCGTCGCCGCCGACGGCACGCGCGCGCTCGGCGTCCTGGCCCCGCTCGCGGCCTGCGTCTGGGCCTACGACCTCGTGCTCAAGCAGACGCCCGCCGGGCCGGCCAGCATGGCCGCCTGCCGCGGGCTCGACGTCCTGATGGGGTCCGGCCCGCACGGCGCCGCGAAGGCGCTCCCGCAGGCCGCCGTGGTGACCGCCCACATCGGCGTGACCACCACCGTCTCCCAGCGCGAGGTCCAGGGCGCCACGCCCCGCCTGCCGCGGCTCGCGGCGGCGGCGACCGGCGTGGTCGCGGCCGCGGCGGGCGCCGTGGCGGTGAGCTCGTCGCGCTCCGCCGCACGGCTGGTGGCGGCCGCCGGGCTGGTCGGCGCCTACGCGGCGACCGTGGGCGGCGCGCACGCGCGCGCGATCCAGGACCCCTCGCCGAAGCGGCTGCAGCAGGCGGTGGGCGCCTCCGTGCTCGGCCTGATGCCGCTCGAGGCCGGCATGCTGGCGACCTCCGGCGGGCTCGCGCCCGCGGGCGGGATCGCCGCCATGTGGCCGCTCGCCCGCACGCTGGCCCGCAGGAGGAAGGTGACGTGACCGCTCCAGCCCGCTTCCGTCCACAGCGCGCACTCGGACGGCTGAACTACGGCTACGTCAGCAACGGGCTGACCGGGCACCGGCTCGAGGACGCCGTCCGCCTGCTCTCCGACTGCGGCTACAGCGGCGTCGCGCTCACGCTCGACCACGTCCACTTCGATCCCGACGCGCCGGGGATGCGCAGCCGCGCCGCCTCGCTGCGGCGGCTGCTCGACGAGCTCAAGCTCTCCTGCGTCGTCGAGACGGGCGCCCGCTTCGCGCTCGACTCGCGCCGCAAGCATCACCCGACGCTGCTCTCCGAGGGCCGCGAGCGGCGCGTGCGCCAGCTCACGCGCGCGATCGACGTCGCCGTCGAGCTCGAGGCGCCCGTCGTCTCGCTCTGGTCCGGCGCCGTCCCGACGGGGATGGAGCCCGGGACCGCCTGGGACCGGCTGCTCGAGGGCGCCGCGCGCGTCGTCGCGCACGCCGACCGGCGCGGGGTCCGGCTCGGCTTCGAACCGGAGCCGGGCATGTTCGTAGAGCGTCTCGTGGACTTCGAGACGCTGGACCGGCGGCTCGGGCACCCGGACGCGCTCGGCCTCACGCTCGACCTCGGGCACTGCGTGTGCCTCGAGCCCGAGCCCGTCGAGGTGTGCGTGCGCCGCGGCGCCGGCCGGCTCGTCCACGTCCACGTCGAGGACATGGTCCGCGGCGTCCACGAGCACCTGATGTTCGGCGACGGGGAGCTGGACACCGCGGCGGCCTTGAGCGCACTGGTCGAAGTGGGGTATGACGGGCTCGTGGCGGTCGAGCTCTCCCGCCACGCCCACGCCGCACACGAGACCGTGCCGCAGGCGATCGAGGTCCTGCGCAGCCGAGAGAGCGAGGAGGTGAGCACGTCGTGACCCTGGAGGAGCTCCGGCAGGCGCTGGAGGAGACCGCGACGCCCGAGGGCGTCGACTGGGTGCGGGAGACCGAGGCGGCCGTCGCCGCGGATCCCACCGCCGTCCGCGCCCGCTTCCCCGCCGCCGGCCGCAAGGCCGGCCGCGGCACGCTGGACCCGGACGCCGACCACGACGACGTCCACGCGTGGACCGTGGACGACGCGGCCCGGGTGCTGATCCTCGCCGCGATGGGCGAGGCGGCGGAGCCCGAGCTCGCCGAGCTCTACCGCTTCGGCGACGCCGCCGAGCGCCGCGGCGTGCTGCGCGCGCTGCCGTACCTGGACCTTGGTGACCGCGGGCTGGGCCTGATCGACGACGCGATCCGCACCAACGACACGCGGCTGATCGCGGCCGCGCTCGGCCCGTACGCGACCGAGCACCTGCCCGACGCGTCGTACGACCAGGCG
>JBEVIG010000013.1:0-11717 GCA_040510855.1 Solirubrobacteraceae bacterium | reverse complement strand
CGATCACGATCGCGGACGGCCACCGGGTGGTCGTGAAGGGCGATGCGGGGCCCGACCCGATGCGCTTCCCGCTCCGCGGCCGCGAGCCGCAGGGCGTCCTGGCCGTCGGCACGCCGCAACAGGTCGACGACGGGACGCGCACGGTGCTGGAGACGTTCGCCGGGGAGCTCGGCATGGCCCTCGAGACCGCCGGGCTCGCGAGCCGGCTCGCCCGCCGCGAGGCCGACGCGTGGTACCGCTCGCTGATCGACAACGCCGCCGACGTCGTCACCGTGCTCGACGAGGACGGGTCGATCCGCTTCCAGACGCCGTCGATCGAGGATGTCCTCGGCTACCCGCCCGAGGCGCTGGCCGGCACCCGGCTGATCGACGTCGTCCACCCCGACGACCGCGAGTGGGTGAGCGCGCAGTACCGGCGCATGCTCGACCGGCCGGGGCCCGTCGACGGCTCGCTGCTCGTCCGCTGGCGCCACCGCGACGGCAGCTACCGCTGGATCGAGAACAAGCGCACCAACCTCCTCCACGACCCCGCCGTCCGCGGCACCGTCGTCAACTCCCGCGACGTCACGGACCGCGTCGCGCTGCAGGACCGGCTCGCCCACCGCGCCTTCCACGACCCGCTCACCGACCTCGCCAACCGGGCCCTGTTCGTCGACCGCCTCGAGCACGCGCTCTACACCGGCACCGCGCCGCAGGAGCGCATGGCCGTCGTCTTCATCGACCTGGACGACTTCAAGAAGATCAACGACTCGCTCGGCCACCCGGCCGGCGACGAGCTGCTCCGGATCTGCGCGCGCCGGCTCACGGAGCGGCTCGCGGCCGGCGACACCGCGGCCCGCCTGGGCGGCGACGAGTTCGCCGTGCTCCTGGAGACCTGCTCCTCCCCCGAGGCGGCCGCCCAGATGGCGCGCTACCTGCTCGACGCCCTGGCGGAGCCGGTCGAGCTCGCCGGCCGCCGCCTCGCCGTCTCGGCCTCGGCCGGCATCGCGCTCGTCGACCGCCGCGAGCAGCCGCCCTCCGACGAGGTCCTGCGCAACGCCGACATCGCGCTCTACCGGGCGAAGGACGACGGCCCCGGCTCCTACCGCCTCTACGAGGAGCGGATGCACGCCGCGCTGCTGCGCCGGATGGAGCTCGAGGCCGAGCTGCGCCGCGCGATCGCCAACGACCAGTTCGTCCTGCACTACCAGCCGATCGTCGTCGCCGAGGGCGGCGCGGTCGTCGGCGCCGAGGCGCTCGTGCGCTGGGAGCACCCTGAGCGGGGCATGATCCCGCCCGCGCAGTTCATCCCGATCGCCGAGCAGGCCGGGCTGATCGCGCTGCTGGGCGGCTGGATCCTCCGCGAGGCCGTCCGCCAGGCCGCCGAGTGGCGCGCCGCGGGGATCGGCGGCGGCGAGCTCTGGGTGTCGGTCAACCTCTCCGTCGAGCAGCTCGCCAACCCGGCGCTGGTCGGCGAGGTCGAGCTCGCGCTCAAGGACTTCGGCCTCCCGTCCCACCTGCTCATGCTCGAGCTCACGGAGTCGGCGGTCATGCGCGACGTCGTCACCGCGGCGCAGCGGCTCGACGCGCTCAAGGCGCTCGGCGTGCGGATCGGCGTCGACGACTTCGGCGAGGGCCACTCCTCGCTCGCCTACCTCGCCTCGCTCCCGCTCGACATGCTGAAGATCCCGAAGACGTTCGTGGACCCGCTCGGCGCGCCGGAGGCGAACCTCGCGCTCGTGCGCGCGATCGTCGAGCTCGCCCGCTCGTTCGGCCTGCACACCGTGGCCGAGGGCATCGAGGAGCGGGAGCAGCTCGCGCCGCTCATCGGCCTCGGCTGCGACCTGGCCCAGGGCTACCTGTTCGCGAGGCCCGCGAGCGCCGCCGCCGTGGCGGAGCTCGCGGGACGCGCCGGCGTCAGCCGGCGTCGCGGAGCCGCTGCGCCTCGGGCAGCGACTCGAGCTTCTTGAGCGTGTGGTTCTCGATCTGGCGGATGCGCTCGCGCGTGACGTTGAACGCGCGGCCGACCTCCTCCAGCGTGAACGGGCGCGCGCCGGTGAGGCCGAAGCGCATCTCGATCACCTCGCGCTCGCGCTGGGGGAGCGCGTCGAGCGCCCTGCGCACGTTCTCGCGGCGCAGGTTCTCCGACGCCTGGTCGAACGGCGAGACCGCGGCCTCGTCCTCGACGAAGTCGCCGAGCTCCGACTCCTCCTCCTCGCCGATCGGCTTCTCGAGGGAGACGGGCTGCAGCGCCATGCGCTGGATCTCACGCACCTCGCGCACCGTGCACTCGAGCTCCGTCGCGATCTCGGACGGGGTCGGCTCGCGGCCGAGCGCCTGGACGAGCTGGCGCTCGACGTGCACGACCTTGTTGAGCTTCTCGACCATGTGCACGGGGATGCGGATGGTCCGGCCCTTGTCCGCGATCGCCCGCGTGACGGCCTGCCGGATCCACCACGTCGCGTACGTGGAGAACTTGTAGCCGCGCCGGTAGTCGAACTTCTCGACCGCGCGGATGAGGCCCAGCGAGCCCTCCTGGATCAGGTCCAGGAACGAGAGCCCGCGGCCCAGGTAGCCCTTGGCGATGGAGACGACGAGGCGCAGGTTCGCCTCCACCATCTCCTGCTTGGCCTCGAGGTCACCGCGCTCGATCCGCTTGGCGAGCGCGACCTCGCGCTCCGCGGTGAGCAGCTGCACGCGCCCGATCGAGCGCAGGTACAGCCGGAGGGAGTCCAGGCTCGGCTCGACCGTGAGGTCGACGGCGGGCTTGCGCGGGGCGTCCTTGTCCGCCGCCACCCGCTCGAAGCGCCCGGCCTCGGAGACCGCGAGCTTGCCGTCGTCGCCGACGACCTCGATGCCCTGGTCCTCGAGATAGCCGTGCAGCTCGGCCACCTGCTCCTTGGTGATCTCCGTCTCCTCCAGTGCGGAGGAGATCTGCGTGAAGATCAGTGAACCCTTCTCCTGGCCTTCCGCGATAAGTGGACGGAGCTCCTCGATCTCCATGATCGAGACTTCCTCCGTCAGCAAGACATCCGTCTTGGTGCCCAACGACCCGATCCTTCCGTGAAAGTCCTGCGGCCCCATCCAGGGCCCCGCCGCCAACTCAGTTCGTGACTTGTAGCACGAAATGCCAGGACCGGAAGTACAGAGGGGGTGAACTTCGTACGCCCAATGGGGACGAGTGCGTAGCCTCACAGCCATGGCCATCTCGCTCGACGACGTCCAGAACCAGGTCCCGACGCTGCACATCTCGCTCTCGCGCGTGGGCGTGACCAACGTCGAGAAGGTCATCCGGATCTCCGCCGGCGGGTCCGAGACGCTCTACTCCGCGAAGCTCGACTGCTTCGTCGACCTGGGCCCCCGGCAGAAGGGCGCGCACATGTCGCGCTTCGAGGAGGTCGTCAACGACGCGATCGGCGAGGTCATCCTCGGCGAGAGCGCGTTCCGGGCGGAGACGCTGGCCCAGCACGTCGCCGAGAAGGTCCGCGACCGCCAGGGCGCGCGCCGCGCCGAGGTCCGGCTGGAGGCCCGCTACCCGGAGCACAAGCCGGCGCCGCACAGCGGGATCCTCACGCAGGAGATCTACACGCTGCACGGCGTCGCCGTGGCGAGCGAGGCGGGGACGCGGCGGCTCACCGGCGTGACCGCCCAGGGCATGACCGCGTGCCCGTGCGCGCAGACGCTCGTGCAGGCGCGCGCGCGTGAGCGCCTGGCGGAGCAGGGTTTCGACGGCGACGACATCGAGCGGATCTTCGAGGCGGTGCCCGTCGCCACGCACAACCAGCGCGGGCTCGGCACGCTCCACATCGGCTGCCCCGAGAGCTGCGAGCTCGACATCGACGCCCAGCGGCTGCTGGCGATCGTCGAGGACTCCATGTCGTCGGAGATCTACGAGCTGATGAAGCGCTCCGACGAGGCGCTCGTGGTCGAGAAGGCGCACCGCCGTCCGCGGTTCGTCGAGGACTGCGTGCGGGAGATGATCCGCGGCGTGGTCGAGGGCCTCCCGGAGCTGGGCGACGACGCGTTCGTCTCCGCCCGCCAGGAGAACCTGGAGACGATCCACCAGCACAACGTCGTCGCGGACCGCCACGGGATGCTCGGCGAGCTGCGGGCCGAGCTGGCCTCCGCGGAGCACTCGCCGCGCCACGTCTCCATGCGGGACTGGCTCGACGGCGTCTCCGCCTAGGGCTTGAGGCGGCGGCCCGTCGCGAACAGCCGGCTGCTCCAGGTGATGCAGACGGCCGCGAGCGCGGCGCCGACGGCCAGCGAGATGCCCACGGGCACGTCGCTCTCGCCCAGGAAGCCGAAGCGGACGGCGTCGATCAGGTAGTAGAGCGGGTTGACGTGGGAGAGCTCCTGCCACGGCGAGGGCAGCGAGGCCACGGAGTAGAAGACGCCGCCCAGGAAGGAGAGCGGCAGGATCACCAGGTTGGTGACGAACGCCGTGTGGTCCCAGGACTCGGCGTAGACGCCGACGACCACGCCGAACGAGCAGAAGATCGCCAGCAGCAGCGCGAGCGCGGGGATCAGCACGAGCGGCTCCGCGACCGGCGCGCCGGTGAGCGGGACGGCGAGCGCCGTGAGGCCGGCGCCGATCGCGAGCGCGCGGACGGCGCCGCCGAGGTTCAGCCCGAGATTGACCTCCCAGCCGCGCATCGGGGCGGCCAGGACGTCGTTGAGGTAGCGGTCGAAGCGGGCCTGGAAGACCGTCGCCGAGTTGTTCGCGTACGCGGCCTGCGCCATCGACATCGCGATCAGGCCGGGCACGATGTACTCGTCGTAGGGGATGCCGGCGATCTCGCGGATGCGGTCGCCCAGCGAGAGCCCGAAGACGAGGATGAACAGCGCGCTCGAGAGGATCGGCGCGAGGATCGTCTGGGTCCACAGCTTCAGCACGCGCGCGGTCTCGCGGCGGCTGAGGGCGGCGAGGCCGCGGTGGTGGGTCGGGACGGGCTCGGTGGTCACGGACAGGCGATCGAGGCTAGCGTTCGGGCCATGGCCGGCCGCGAGACGCCGGCGGTCCGGGCCGCCAGGGCGGCCGGGGTCGCCTTCACCCTCCACGAGTACGCGCAAGACCCGCGCGCCGACTCCTACGGGATGGAGGCGGTCGAGGCGCTCGGGCTCGACGAGGCGCGGGTGTTCAAGACGCTGGTCGTCGACCGGGCGGGGACGCTGACGGTGTGCATCGTGCCCGCCGCCGCGCAGCTCGACCTGGGCGCGCTGGGCAAGAAGGCGGCGATGGCGCCGGTGCCCCGGGCGGAGAAGGTCACGGGCTACGTCGCGGGCGGGATCTCGCCGCTCGGGCAGCGGCGGGCGCTGCCGACGCTCGTCGACGAGACCGCGATGGAGCACGAGACGGTGTACGTGAGCGCGGGACGCCGCGGGCTGGAGATCGAGCTCGCCCCCGGCGACCTCGTGGCGCTCACGCGGGCCGAGGTGCGTCGTCTGCGCCGCTGAGCGCCGCGGCGCCGGCGGAGGCAAGGACGACCAGCGCGATCGCGAGCAGCTCGCGCGCGCCGAGCACCTGGTCGAGCACGACCCACCCCGCGAGCGCGGCCACGGCGGGCTCGAGCGACATGAGCACGCCGAAGACCGCGGCCGGCAGGCGGCGCAGCGCCTCGAGCTCGAGCGAGTACGGGAGGACTGAGGAGGCGAGCGCGACCCCGAGGCCGACGGCGAGCACGTGCGGCTCGAGCAGCCCGCTGCCGCCCTGGTGCAGCCCGGCGGGGAGCGCGACGAGCATGCCGAAGACCATCGCGAGGGCGAGCCCGGAGCCGCCGGGGAAGACCTGGCCGACCCGCTTGGAGAGCACGATGTAGGCCGACCAGCAGGCGGCGGCGAGAAGGGCGAAGAGGACGCCGGCCGTGTCCGCGCCCCCGCCGCCCGGGTCGGCGAGCAGGAGGATGCCGGCGGCGGCGAGCACGATCCACAACCCGTCGAGCGGCCGCCGCGAGCCGACGACGGCGACCGCGAGCGGGCCGGCGAACTCGATCGTCACGGCGACGCCGAGCGGGATGCGGTCCATCGCCTCGTAGATCGACCAGTTCATCAGCCCGAGCGCGATGCCGAACGCGGCCACCAGCCGCAGCTCCCGCCCGCGCGGCAGCGGCGGCCGCCACAGCGCGCACAGCACCGCGGCGGCGAGCGCGAGCCGCAGGAACACCGCTCCGCCGGGCCCGACGTCGTCGAAGAGGCGGACCGCGAAGGCAGCGCCGACCTGGAGCGAGGCCGCCGCCGCGAGCACCATGCCGACCGCGGCTCCCCTGTCCCGCCCCATGCGGTGGAAGGTAGTGTCGCGAGGGCATGCGGGGGCACTGGCTCAAGGCGATCGGGCACGCGCGCGGGCCGCTCGCCGAGGACTGGCTCGAGGCCCGTCCCGAGCTGCTGCGGCGCACGGGCTTTCCGCGGCGGCCGCGGATCGAGCCCGGCGACCGGCTCGTCTACTACGCGAGCGTCTGGCGGCGGGTCTTCGCGGTGGTGGAGGCGATCGAGCCGCCGGAGCCGCGCGAGCACCCGCGCTGGCCGTGGACGATCGCCGTCGAGCCGCTCCTCGTCGTGCCCGTGCTCGACGCCGCGCCGCCCGTCGAGGCGATCGGCGTCGCCGCGCGGTCGATGAGCCAGCAGAGCCACATCCGGCTGCGGCAGGAGCACTACGAGCGCGCGGTGGCGGCGCTCGCCTCCGTCGCGTCCTGACGTGGCAGCCTGCGCCCCATGTTCATCAGCCACCGGGGCGCCGAGCCCACCGTCCATCCCAGCGCGTACGTGGCGCCGAACGCGGTGCTCTGCGGGGACGTCGAGATCGGCGAGGACGCCCGCATCCTCTTCGGCGCCGTCCTGACCGCGGAGGACGGCCGGGTCGTCGTCGGCGCGCGGACCGTCGTGATGGAGCACGCCCTCGTGCGCGGCCGCGGCGCGACCCCGGCGCTGCTGGGCGACGACGTGCTCGTCGGGCCGCAGGCGCACGTGAACGGCGCGGTCGTCGAGGACGGCGCGTTCCTGGCCACGGGCGCCGCCGTCTTCCCCGGCGCCGTCGTCGGCGCCGGCAGCGAGGTCCGCATCCACGGGGTCGTCCACGCGAACTCCTCGCTCCCGCCCGGGACGACCGTCCCGATCGGGTGGATCGCCGCGGGCGACCCCGCCGAGCTGTTCTCCCCCGATCGCCACGACGAGCTCTGGGCGGTGCAGGAGCCGCTCGACTTCCCCGGCACGGTCTACGGGCTCCCGCGCGACGCGACGGCCCGCGAGCGGATGACGCGCCAGAGCGCCTGGTTCGGCGCCCACCGGGACGACCGGGCGCTGTGAGCGCCCGGCCGTCCCGGTGCGTCGCCTAGGCGACCGGGTAGACCGCCGCGGCGGTGCCGGGCTCGGCCTGCGTGCCGCCGGTCCCGTTGGCGCCGGGCGTCCCTGCGGCGCCCGGGTTGCCGACCGTGATCGCGACGCCCTCGAGCGTGGCGCTGGAGGTCCCCGCCTTCATGACGCCGATGCTCGGGCCGCCGGCCCCGCCGCCACCGCCGCCGCCGAAGCCGCCGGCGCCGCCGTTGCCGCCCACGCCGCCCGCACCGATCTCGTCGGTGCAGGACGTGCCGCCGCGGCCACCGAAGCCACCGAGGCCGGCCGCGCCGCCGGCGCCGCCGTTGCCGCCGGCGCCGCCGTCGCCGGCCTGGATCGAGCCGCCGGTGACCGTCGCAGCCGCATCGTGGAGGTAGATGCCGAAGGAGCCGCCGCCGGCCCGTCCGCCGCCGCCCGCGCCGCCGCCGCCGCCCCCACCGCCGCCTCCGCCGCCGCCGTTGCCGACGCCGTCGATGACGAACGCGCCCTTCTGGCCGCCCCCGCCGCCCCCACCGCCGCCGCCCATCCCGGGAGTGCCGGCGGAGCCGTCGCTGCCGTCGATGCCGCGGTACGTGCTCCGCACGCCGAAGATCAGCGAGTTCCTGCCGCCGTTTCCGTGCGAGCCCGCCGCGCCGCGCGCGCCGTCGGCGCCGTGCTTGCCCGGTGCGCCCGGGTTGCCGTTCGCGCCGCCGACGCCGCCCGCGGAGCCGAAGCTCCCGTCGAAGCCGGCGCCGCCGTTGCGCTTGAGCCGTTCGAGGCCGCCGCTGCCGCCGCGGCCGCCGGGGGTGCCGGCCGGACTCGCACCCGGGGTGCCCCCGTTCCCGCCGGTCTCGAGGTCGCAGCGACCGCCCTGGCCGTCGCCGCCGGTTCCGCCGACGAGGCCGGCGACGCCGTTCGCGGCGTGGGCCGCGTCGAGACCCTCGTTCGCGATGACGGCGACCGCCTCCAGCGTGAGGTTCGCGCCGCCGACGGCGCGGATGCCGTACGCGGTCGAGCCGGCGCCGTTGTTCAGGCCGACGAGCGTGAGCAGCTGCAGCGTGACGCTGTCACCGGCGGCGAGCACGCCCTCGGAGACGCCCACGATGCGGGTGCGGGCCTCGAGGTTGCGCGCCCACGTGGTCCCGAGGTAGCCGCCGTAGACGTCGACCCCGCTGACGGTCTCGACGCGGAGGTACTCACCGCTGGCCGCGTAGACGTCCTTGCCGGCCAGCCCCGCGGCGACGACCGCGGCGCCGATCTCGCGCTTGGGCGCGCTGCGCGTGCCCGCGTTCGCGTCGCTGCCTCGCTGGGAGACGAAGATCGCGTCGCGCTCCGTGCCGTCGATCCCGTCGCAGTTGCTGTCGACGAAGTCGAGGTCGGGCTTGTCGGGCGCGCCGGGCGCGATCCTCGGATCGTCCGGAGCGCAGTCCTCCGCGTTCGGCGTCCCGTCCCCGTCGCGATCGTTCGGAGTGGGCCGGGGCGTCGGCTTGGAGGGATCGGGGGTCTGCGGCGCGCCCGGACGGCCGGCGTGCGCCGTCGTCCCGCGGAACGCCTGGCGCGCCGCCTGGTTGCGGGCGCGGTCGACGACCTGCTGGGCGCGGGTGCGCGAGTAGCGCACCGCCGGCCGCGCGGCGCCGTCGGCCGCGGCCTGCTCCACGAGCTTGACGACGAGCTTCTTCCCGCCGGCCTTGCCGACCGCGCGGACCTCGTAGCCCGCGACGCGGAACGGATACGTCCCGTCCTTGTCGGCGCGGTGGCGCACGCGCTCGGAGTACGTCAGGCGCACGCGGTCCGCGCGCGCGTCGCCGTCGGCGTCCTTCATCGCCGCCGCGACGATCCGCGGCGACTTGAGGTCCGCCGCCTGCGACGGACTCGCGGTCGCCGCACAGGCGCCGCCGATGACTGCAGCGGCCACGGCCAGCTGCGTGAACGTGAACGGGAGGCGCCGCGCGCCCCCCGCGAAGGTGTATGGCATGGGTTGGTGTCTTCCTCGGTCTTGGGTGGGTGCCGGGAAGGGTCCGCGGGAGGAGTTGCAACGCCGTTGGCCGAGCGTTGGCGAGCGCGCGCCGCGGACCCGCGCGCGATGCCGTTCAGGCGGGCGTGAGCCGGTCGCCGACGCGGATGGCGCCGCCGCGGATGACGTCCGCGCGCAGCCCTCCGCGATGGACGAGCGGGCGCAGGACGCCGCCGCCGTTGAGGCGGTCGAGGTGCGCGCAGGGCTCGCACAGCCGGCGTCCGCGGCAGCGCGCCTCGCCGAGCGTGAACTCGCGGCCGACGAGCGCGTTGAGGTCGGTGCCGCGGACGACGACGTTGCGGCGGTGGTCGAGGTCGCCGCCGAACTCATCGAGGATGGCGGCGTCGACGAGGGTGAGCGCGCTGCCCGGCCGCCCGGAGGCGAAGGTGCCGGTCCCGGCGGCGTAGCGGTCGCCCTCGAGGCCCGCGCCCACCACGGCGACGGCCTCCTCGACGAGCTCCACGGGCGCCTCGGCGGCCGGGGCGAGGACGAGCGCCTCGACGACGCCGGTGCCCGGCTCGGCCCCGGTCGGCAGCGGCCAGCGTGCGAGATCGAGCGCCGCGAGGAGGGCGCCGTCGAGGATCTCGTCCGTGGTGCCCGCCGGATCCCACAGCACGCCGGACGGCACGCCGAACATCACGACCGCGCGCGGGCCGCCGCCGTCGCGCGCCGGGCGGCGGGCGATCCACGGCCCGGCCCAGCTGAAGCCCGCGGCGTCCTCGACGGGCACGAGCCCGAGCCCCCGTTCGGCGAGCCACGCGCGCTGCTCGGCCGGGTCGGGCGGGACGTCGCCGGCCTGCGCGCCCAGGACGTGCGCGATGCACGCGGCGAGCGTGGAGTGTCCGGTGTGCCCGGATCCGGCCGGGGGCATCGCGTGATCCTAGGCGGCCATGGCCTTGACGTACACGTCGGCGAGCGAGGCCGCCTGGTACGCCGCGCGGAGGCCGTCCGCGGAGTCGCGGGCGATGATGCGGCCGCCGCGGATGAGCGCGATCTCCTCGCAGAGCTCCTCGGCCTCCTCGAGGTAGTGCGTGGTGAGGAGGATCGTGGTGCCGGTCTCGTGCAGCCGCCGGATGTAGCGCCAGAGCTCGAGGCGGAGCTCGAAGTCGACGCCGGCGGTCGGCTCGTCGAGGATGACGAGGCGCGGCTCGTGCATCAGCGCGCGGGCGAGCAGGAGCCGGCGGCGCATGCCGCCCGAGAGCTTCGGGGCGCGGACGCCGGCCTTCGCCCGCAGGTCGAAGACGTCCATCATCTCGCGCGCGCGGCGCTTCGCCTGCGCGCGGTCCATGCCGTAGTAGCCACCGTGGAAGCGCAGCGTCTCCTCGACGTCGAGGAAGCGGTCGAGGTTGATGTCCTGCTCCGCGAGCCCGACCAGCCGGCGGGCCTCCATCGCGTCGTGGGGATGGCCGAAGACCCGCGCCTCGCCCTCCGTCACGCGGATCAGGTTGCAGACGGCGGAGATGAGCGTCGTCTTGCCCGCGCCGTTCGGGCCGAGCAGCCCGAAGAACTCGCCAGCGCCGACCGCCAGGTCGACCGCGTCGAGCGCGAGGAAGCCGTCGTCGTAGCGCTTCGTCAGACGGGAGAGCTCGAGGGCCGGGACCACGGCCCGTACGTATAGCTGGAAGCGCTCAGCTCCCGTTTACGTTCGATTGAAGCCGGTCTGGGAGGGTCTCGCCACGTGACCCGAGTCGCCGTGATCGATCCCCAGCCTGCAGTCCGGGCCGGGCTCGCGTTGCTCCTGCGCCACGAGCCGGGTCTCGTCCCCGTCGGAAGCGCTTCCGGCATCACCGGCGCGCCCGAGCTGATCCGCCGCGAGCGCCCGGACGTGCTCCTGCTCGAGCACCACCTGCGCGACGGCGACGGCATCGCGCTGTGCCGCCGGCTGAAGATGGAGGGCGACCGCCCGGCGATCGTCGTCTACACCTCGCTGCCCGACGACGAGATCGAGATCCTGGCCCGCGTCGCGGGCGCCGACGGCATCGTCGACAAGGGCGCGCCGCCCCCGGAGCTGTTCGAGGCGATCCGCCTCGTCGCCCGCGGGGAGAGCGCGCTCCCGCCGCTGCGCCGCGAGCAGCTCGACCGCGCCGCGCACCGCGTCGACCCCGACGACCTCGCGCTGCTGGCAATGCTCGTCGACCGCACGCCGCCCGCCGACGTCGCCGAGACGCTCCACATGTCGCACGGGCGGGTCGCGCACCGCACGGAGCGCCTGCTCGGGCGCCTGCGCCGCGAGCCCGCCCCGCGCGCCGCCGCCTAGCGCCGTCACCGCACGGACGGCGCCCGCGCAAGTTCGCGGTCGACAGGTCGTTGACCGGGGCATCCGGCCCGACCCGACCCTGCCCGCGTCCCCGATCGACGGACTGCGACCTCGTCCGGTGTACGCGATCGCCCGTCCCCTCGACGGCGCGGCGGCGGC
>JBEVIG010000012.1:0-15895 GCA_040510855.1 Solirubrobacteraceae bacterium | reverse complement strand
CGACGGCGCCGAGGGCCGCGATCACGACGAAGATCCCCAGCACCATGAAGGCGAGGAAGACCTTGCTCTTGCCACCGCCCGCGGCGCGGCGGCGACGACGTGTCCGCTGGGCGTGGCTCATGACGGGCGACCGTCGATTGTAGTTCGCCCTCCGGTACGGGTTTCCCTACTCCGGGAGGAGGCCATCCGCGCGCAGGCGCGTGAGGCAGCGCAGGCGGAGCTCCGCCTCGCGGGCCGAGCGCTCGGGCGGGAGGCACGATTCGCCGCCCACCGCGAGCCGCACGCCGAGGTCGGTCACCTCGGCCACCGTGACCGTCTGGCCCGTCTCCTCCTGCAGCGCCTCGACGGCCCGGCCCGCGTCCGTCGTCGGCGGGAGCCAGATCGCGACGTCGAGCCCGACGACGCCGTCGCCGAGCGTGTCGTTGCGGAGGATCCCGGTCGCCAGCTTCTCGTTCGGGATCACGACCTGCTGGTCGCCCAGCGTGCGGAGGAACGTGTAGTTCAGGCGGATGTCCTCCACGACGCCGTACTGGTCCTCGAAGAAGATCCAGTCGCCGACGCGGATGGGCTGGGTGACGGCGAGCATGATGCCCGCGATGAAGTTCGCCAGCGTCTGGCGGGCCGCGAAGCCGAGCACCGCCGCCGCGATGGCGCCGGAGGCGAGCAACGACCCGACGAGCTGGCTGAGGCCGGCGACGTACGAGACCGCGATCGCGACGCCGACGATGATGATCAGCGCGTAGAGCAGCCGGCGCAGGAACCGCAGCCGGGTGTCGACCTCCTGTGAGAGCTCGCCGCGCGTGACCGCCTGCGCCAGCTTCTTCCCGCCCCGCTTGAAGAAGTGGTCGAGCACGAACACGATCACGAGCGAGCCGAGGATGGCCACGCCGGCCATGACCCAGTCGTTCGTGGTGATATCCGTCGCTGACATGGCCGACGAGACTAGAAAACGGGGCGCGATCCTGCTCGACGCCATGGGGACGCTCGTCCACCTCGACGAGCCCGTCCCGCGTCTGCGGGCGGCGCTGGCGGAGCACGCCGGCCTCGACGTCGACCTGCCCACAGCGGGCGCCGCGCTCGAGGCCGAGATCGCCTTCTACCGCGCCAACCTCCACACCGCGGTCGACGGGCCGTCGCTCGACGCGCTGCGCGCCCGGTGCGCCGTGGCGATGCGCCCCGCGCTCCCGGCCTCGGACGCGACGGACGCGGAGCTCACGGTCGCGCTGCTCGCCGGCATCCGCTTCGCGCCCTACCCCGAGGTGCCCGGCACGCTCGACGCGCTGCGCGCGGACGGCTGGGCGCTCGTGGTCGTCTCCAACTGGGACGTCTCGCTCGACGAGGTGCTGGTCGAGACCGGCCTGCGCGGTCGCGTCGACGGCGTCGTGACGTCCGTGGCCGCCGGCGCGGCGAAGCCCGACGGGGCCGCGTTCGCGCGCGGGCTGGAGCTCGCCGGCGTGCCCGCCGCGGCCGCCTGGCACGCGGGCGACGACCTCGTCGCGGACGTCGAGGGCGCGCGCCGGGCAGGGATCCGGCCCGTCCTCGTGAACCGTGACGGCGACGGATCGCCGCCGCCCGCCGACGTGCCGGTGGTCGGTGCACTGGACGAACTGCGAGGGCTGCTCGCCCGCGCTTCCCCCTACGCTTGACCTGCCGCGCATGAGCGTCCCGCCCCCTTCCTTCCAGCACCCCGGGTCGCCACCGCCGCGGCCAGAGCTCCCCGAGGGAGTCCAGCGCCCCGAGCCGCCCGCGGCCGGCGACGGGTTCCCGCGGTGGCCGCTGTGGGCCCCGTTCGCGGGGATGCTGATGACGCTGCTCGCCGCGGTCGTCGCCGTCGGCGTGTTCGCCTTCCTCGCCGAGGTCGTCGGCATCGACGTCGACCGGCCCGGCGACGACGTCGCGCCCGGCGTGACGATCGCCGGGACCTACGTGCAGGACCTCGCGCTGATCGTCTCGGCCGTCCTGCTCGCCCGCTGGCTCGACCCGCCCGTGCGGCCGCGGCAGTTCGGCTTCCGCACCACGCCGTTCGGCGCCGCCCTCGGCTGGGTCGTGCTCGCCTGGGTCATCTTCATCGCCTTCTCCTACGTCTGGTCGATCGCGCTCGACATCCAGGAGCAGGACGACCTGCCGAACGAGCTCGGCGCCGACGGCTCGACGGCCGCGCTCGTCGCCATCGCGCTGCTGGTCTGCGTGATGGCCCCGATCGCCGAGGAGATCTTCTTCCGCGGCTTCGTCTTCACGTCGTTCCGGCGCTCGCTCGGCATGCCCGTGGCGGCGATCCTCACCGGGGCGATCTTCGGCGCGATCCACCTCGGCGGCACCGAGATCGAGTTCATCGTGCCGCTCGCCGTGTTCGGCGCCCTCCTCTGCCTGCTCTACGTCTGGACGGACTCGCTGCTCCCCTGCATCGTGCTGCACGCCCTCAACAACGGCCTTGCCCTGGGCGTGGCCGAGGACTGGGGGGCGTGGACGCCGGTCGCGATGCTCGGCGCCGCGGCCATCTGCCTGCTCATCACCCTGCCAGTCGCCAACCGATCACGGACGGTCCCCACATGACACGCCCGCTCCTCGTCCTCGCCGCCACGCTCGTCCTGGCGCTCCCCGCCAGTGCCGCGGCGCAGGACCCGGTGCCCACGCCCCAGCCGACCCCGGTGCCCACGCCGGTGCCGCCGGCGCCGCCCAAGCCGAAGCTCACGCTCTCGGTCGACAAGGCGCTGAAGGCGGGCAAGGACGCCTTCGTGCTCCAGGGCGACTCGTTCAAGGTCCGCGGGACGATGACCCCGCTGGTCGCGACACCGCGCCAGCAGGTCCGGCTGCACCTGTTCCGCGACGGCCGGCCGATCCGCAAGGTGCGCACGACCGTGCACAAGGACGGCACGTTCGTGGCGAAGCTCAAGGGCGGCCGGCTCGGCCGCCTCAGCGTCCGCGTGTTCCACGAGGCCTCCGCGCAGCTGGGCGCCAAGCGCGGCCCGAAGGTCTCCGTGGGCGTGCTGCGCCCGGCGCTCTCGATGGGCTCGTCCGGCCCGCTGGTCCGGCTGCTCCAGAAGGGCCTGCACAAGCTGCGCTACGCCGTGCCGCGCAACGACCGGTTCGACGACGCGACCGGCCGCGCGGTGATGGCCTACCGCAAGGTCAACCACATGGCGCGCCGGTTCGACGCCGACGAGCGCGTCATCCGCCGGGTGCTCGCGGGCAAGGGGATGTTCAAGGTCCGCCACCCCGACGCCGGGCACCACGTCGAGGCCGACCTCTCGCTCCAGGTCCTCGCGCTGATCGACAAGGGCAAGGTCGTCGAGACCTACCACACGTCCACGGGCGCCCCGGCGACGCCGACGATCATCGGCTCGTTCCGCGTCTACCGCCAGGACCCGGGCACGAACTCGCTGGGCATGGTCCACTCGTCCTACTTCATCCGCGGCTACGCGATCCACGGGTACGTGAGCGTGCCCGCGTTCAACGCCAGCCACGGCTGCCTGCGCGTGCCGATCCCGGACGCGCTGCACATCTTCAACTGGATCAACATGGGCGACCGGGTCATCGTCTATCCCTGAGGGATGGACTTCGACCAGGCCAAGCAGACGCTGCTCGAGGAGCTCCGCCGCCACGCGCTGATCATCGGCGAGGTCACGCTGACCAGCGGCGCGACCGCGCAGTATTACGTCGACGCCAAGCGCGCCATCCTGCGTCCTGCGGGCTTCGCCGCCCTCGGGACGCTCGTGGCGGGCTACGCCGCCCAGTGGGAGGCGACGGCGGTGGGCGGCCTGACGATGGGGGCGGACGCGCCGGCGTGCGCCGCACTGGCCGGCGGGGCCGACGTGAAGGCCTTCTTCGTGCGCAAGGAGACCAAGGCGCACGGCCTGCAGCGGCGGATCGAGGGGCCGCCGCTCGAGCAGGGCGAGCGCTGCCTGATCGTCGAGGACGTCGTCACCTCCGGCGGCTCGACGGTCAAGGCGATCGAGGCCGTGCGGGCCGAGGGGCACGACGTCTGCGGCGTGGTCGCGATCCTCGACCGGCTCGCCGGCGGGGACGCCGCGATCGCCGCCGCCGCGGAGGGCGCGCCGTACGCCGCCCTGGCCACGATCGACGAGTTGCACCCCGATCGCCCGGATCGCGGTACCTCGTGAAGCACTAGGTAACCCTGGTGTTACCCCGGTCGCCGATGGCAGCCGCTACAAGAATGCCCCGAGCAGGAGTCGAACCTGCGGCCTACTCCTTAGGAGGGAGTCGCTCTATCCATCTGAGCTATCGGGGCCGGGAGCAGGAATCGTAGTCCGGCTCGTCGTACGTGACATAGCAGCACGCGGCAGTGGTTACACTGGCGCGCTTCGCGGATAGACACGCCTCGGGGAACGGCGTACCGCGAGGACCGATTTGGGGAACGACAGATATGCCGCCGGCGGGGGTACTGCCGGCGTTTTCAGGAGGGTCAGATCATCTTCTACGCACCGCGGAGCGCGGAGGCGCTGACGTGAGCACCGGCGATCCCGCCGGCCTTGTCCAGGCCGAGGACGTCGACGCGATCATCGTCGACGAGCAGCAGGCGGGCGAGCGCAAGATCGCGGCCCGCTCGCCCATGCAGCTGTTCTGGCGCCGCCTGCGCCGGGACAAGGTCGCGATGACGGCGCTCGCCTTCATCATCCTGCTGATCTTCGTCGCGATCTTCGCGCCGCTGATCGTCAAGGCGCTCGGCGCGCCCGACCCGCTCGAGCAGAACTCGGAGGCGCTCGACGTCTTCGGGACCCCGACCGGCCCGTCCTCCGAGCACTGGTTCGGCGTCGACCGCCTGGGCCGCGACGTCTTCTCCCGCACGATCTACGGTGCGCGCGTCTCGCTCGAGGTGGCGTTCATCTCGACGGGCATCGCGGTCGTCATCGGCACCATCGTCGGCCTGGTCGCGGGCTTCTACCGCGGCTTCGTCGACACGTTCCTGTCACGCCTGACCGACGTCGTCCTCGCCTTCCCGATCCTGCTGCTGGGCCTCGGCCTCGCGGCGGCCTGCTCGGGCGCCGACGGATGCTTCAACGGCATCATCCAGCCCGGGCTCCCGGTCGTGATCATGGTGATCGCGATCATCAACTGGACCTACATCGCGCGCATCGTGCGCGGTCAGGTCCTCTCCCTGCGCGAGAAGGAGTTCGTGGAGGCGGCCCGGTCCCTGGGCGCGTCCAATCCGCGGATCCTCGTGCGGGAGATCCTCCCCAACCTCCTCGCTCCACTGATCGTCTACTCCTCCCTGCTCATCCCGGCGAACATCCTGCTCGAGGCGGCCCTGTCGTTCCTCGGCGTGGGTGTGAGCGGCGGTACGCCCTCCTGGGGCGGGATGATCTCGGAGGCCACCAACCTCTTCCCGGAGGCCTGGTGGTTCATGTTGTTCCCGGGCCTGGCGCTGCTTCTGACGGTGCTGGCCTTCAATCTCGTGGGCGACGGGCTGCAGGACGCCCTCGACCCGCGCCGGCGGTGAGGCTCGTGCTCCACCGCTCTATCGCAGTTACCGACAATGAAAGGACCAGGTTCATGCCCAGGTCTCTCTGGAGGACCTTGCTGGCACTCGCCTGCATGGTCGCCGCTCTCGCCTTCGCGGCGTGCGGCGGGGACGACGAGGATGAGGGGGGAAGCACCGGCGGCACGTCGGCGCAGTCCGACGAGGGTGGCTCCGGCGGCGGGAACGTCACCGAGCAGCTGTTCGCCGGGACGGCCGCCGACAACCGCGCCAACCCCGAGGACGGTGGTAAGGAGGGCGGCGATCTCACCGTGCTCTCGTCCGGCGACGTCGACTACATGGATCCCGGCAAGACGTACTACACGTACGCGATCGGGATCATCAACGCCATCCATCGCGGCCTGTACGCGTACCTGCCGGGCGACACGTCGCAGCCGGTGCCGGACCTCGCGGCCGACATGCCCGAGATCTCCGAGGACGGGAAGACCGTCACGGTGAAGCTCAAGGAGGGCGTCACGTTCTCCAAGCCTGTCAGCCGCGAGGTGACGTCCGCGGACGTCAAGTACGCCATCGAGCGCGCCTTCACCGCCAACGTGGCCAACGGCTACGCGGGCGTGTACCTCGGCGACCTCAAGGGCGCGCCGCAGGAGCAGGGCGCCTACAAGGAGATCCCGGGGATCGAGACGCCCGACGATCAGACGATCGTCTTCAACCTCACGAAGGGCACGGGTGCGGCCCTCGCCGGTGCGCTGGCCATGCCGATCTCGGTGCCGGTGCCGAAGGAGTACGCCGAGAAGTACGACAAGGAGTCGCCGTCGACCTACGGTGAGGGCCACGCGGTCTACACCGGCCCGTACATGGTCGAGTCCGACGCCGACGGCAAGGCCATCGGCTACGTCCCGGGCAAGACGATCAAGCTCGTCCGCAACCCGGACTACGCCGACGTCGACGACTTCCGCCCCGCCTACCTGGACTCGATCGAGTTCCAGGCCGGCAACGACGACACGAACGTGGCGTCGCGCCGCATCCTCTCGGGCGAGAACCTGGCTTCGGGCGACATCGAGCCGCCCGCGTCGCAGCTCAAGACGCTGCTCGACTCCAACAAGCCCGAGCTGTCGGCCGTCCCGGGCGGCGGCTGGCGCATGATCTCGATGGACACGTCCAAGCCGCCGTTCGACAACCTCGACGTGCGCAAGGCCGTCATCGCCGGCTTCGACCGCAACGCTGCCCGCCAGCAGCGCGGCGGCGAGGCGCTCGGCCCGGTGGCCCAGCACTACATCCCGCCGGGGATGGCCGGCTTCGAGGAGTCCAACGCCGAGGCGGGCTGGACCGCCGAGGAGGACTGGATGGCCAAGCCCGAGGGCGACCGCGCCCTCGCGTCCGAGTACTTCAAGAAGGCGGGCAACGCCTCCGGCAAGTACGAGGGGTCCGAGACCGTCCTGATCGTCGGCGACAACGCCGAGCCGGACAAGTCGATCGCGCAGATCACGGAGCAGCAGCTCAACGAGATGGGCTTCAAGACCAAGCTCCGCCTCGTCACGCGCGACACGATGTTCACCAAGTTCTGCAACGTGCCGGACTCCGAGGTCAGCGTCTGCCCGTCCGTGGGCTGGGCGCAGGACTTCGCCGACGCGCAGACGATGCTCGACCCGACGTTCAACGGCGACAACATCATCCCCACGGGCAACTCGAACTGGCCTGAGCTCAACGTGCCGGAGGTCAACGACGCCATCAACGCGGCGAAGCTCGAGACGGAGCCCGACGCCCGCGCCCAAGCCTGGGCGGACGTGAACAAGTTGATCACGGAGCAGGCCCCGGCGCTGCCGTACATGTGGGACTACCAGGTGGTCGTCTCGTCGCCGAACGTGCGCGGCGTCCAGAGCGGCTACAGCACGACCTGGGACTGGAGCTTCACCTCGATGAGGTAAGTCCGGCCCCATGATCGGCACGGCCGGCCCGCCGCACACCGCGGCGGGCCGGCCGCTCGCCGAGGGGAGTTCTTCCACCCGCCATGACCCGATACATCGCGCGCCGCCTCGCCGGCATGGTGCTGATGCTGATCCTCGTCAGCGCGGTCACCTTCGTCATCTTCAACATCTTCCCGTCGACCGATCCGGCCGCCCTGCGCGCCGGCCGGCAGCCGACGCCCGAGAACATCGAGCGCATCCGCACCGACCTCGGACTCGACCGGCCCGTGATCGTCCAGTTCGGCGACTACATCCAGAGCGTCTTCCTGCACCTCGACTTCGGGCGCAGCTACGTCACGAACCGCGACGTGCTCGACCAGATCCTCGAGAACCTCCCCGCGACGATCTCGCTCGCGCTCGGCGGCGTGGTGATCTGGCTCTTCTTCGGCCTCTCGATCGGCATCATCTCCGCCGTCAAGCACCGCACGGTCTTCGACCGCCTTGCCATCGGCCTCTCGCTCGTCGCGATCTCGGCGCCCGTCTACTGGCTGGGCCTCGTGTCGCTGTACCTGTTCGCGCCCGACTTCGGGGTCTTCGGATTGTCGTTCGTCGGGGGGCAGGCGGCGTACACGCCGTTCTCCGACTCGCCGACCGAGTGGTTCCAGGCGCTGATCCTCCCGTGGTTCGTGCTCGCGACCACGTTCGCCGCGGTCTACGCGCGATTGCTGCGAGGATCGCTGCTCGACGTCCTCAACGAGGACTACATCCGCACCGCGCGGGCCAAGGGCCTCAAGGAGCGCCGCGTGATCATGCGCCACGGCGTCCGCTCGGCGATCACGCCGGTCGTGACCGTGCTCGGCCTCGACATCGGCATCCTGCTCGGCGGCGCGATCCTCACCGAATCCGTGTTCAACATCCCCGGCATCGGCCGGCTCGCCTACGACGCGATCGTCCGCGGCGACCTGCCCATCATCCAGGGGACCGTGCTCTTCGGGGCCTTCTTCATCGTCATCATGAACCTGATCGTGGACATCCTCTACGCCTTCCTCGACCCGCGGGTGCGCTACTGATGGCGCCGCTGCTGGAGGTCAAGGACCTCACCGTGAAGTTCACGACCGACGACGGCGTGGTGGGCGCCGTCGACGGCGTCTCCTACTCGGTCGACGCGGGCCGCTCGCTCGGCATCGTCGGCGAGTCGGGCTCGGGCAAGAGCGTCTCGAACCTCACGATCCTCGGCCTCACCCGCGCGCGGAACGCGTCGTTCAGCGGCCAGGTGCTGTTCGAGGGGCGCGACCTGCTCGCGATGGACGACGCCGAGCTGCGCCAAGTGCGCGGCGAGGAGATCGCGATGATCTTCCAGGACCCACTCTCCTCGCTGCACCCGTTCCACAAGATCGGCGACCAGCTCGTGGAGGCCGTCCAGGCCCACCACGACGTCTCCAAGCAGGCCGCGCGGGAGCGCGCGGCGGAGATGCTCGCCCTGGTGGGCATCCCGGACGCGCGGGCGCGGCTCACCTCCTACCCGCACGAGTTCTCCGGCGGCATGCGGCAGCGCACGATGATCGCCATGGCGCTGATCAACGAGCCGCGGCTGCTGATCGCCGACGAGCCCACGACGGCGCTCGACGTGACCGTCCAGGCGCAGATCCTCGAGCTCATCCAGCGGCTCCAGCAGGAGACCGGCACCGCGGTGATCATGATCACCCACGATCTCGGGGTCGTCGCCGAGATCACCCACGAGATCGCGGTCATGTACGCCGGCCGCGTCGTCGAGCACGCGCCGACGGCGGAGCTCTTCGCCCGGCCACAGCACCCGTACACCTGGGGCCTCCTGCGCTCGATCCCGCGGCTCGACACGCCGCGCGACGAGGAGCTCGTCCCGATCGACGGCCGTCCGCCGTCGCTGATCAACCGGCCTTCGGGCTGCGCCTTCCATCCCCGCTGCCCGTACGTGCGCGACGCGCACAAGCGGGTCGATCCGAGGCTCGAGCCGGTCGACGGCTCCGACGACCATCAGGTCGCCTGCCTGCTCGCGCAGACCGTCCGCACCGAGCTGTGGCGGCGCCTGGAGGCCGGCGAGGATCCGCAGCACGCCCGGGCCGCCGTCCCGCTGGGAGACGCCGCAGAATGAGCGACAACATCGTCGAGGTCCGCGACCTCGTCAAGGAGTTCCCGATCACCGGGAGCTACCTGGCCAGGCGCCGCCAGCTCGGTGCCGTGCACGCCGTCGACGGCATCTCGTTCGACGTGAAGCGCGGCGAGACGTTCGGCCTCGTGGGCGAGTCCGGCTGCGGCAAGTCGACCACCGCGCGGCTGCTCCTCCGGCTGCTCGAGCCCACGTCGGGCGAGATCATGTTCGACGGGCGGGAGATCGCGACCCTCAGCAGCGGCGACGTGAAGCCCCTGCGCCGCGAGATGCAGATGATCTTCCAGGATCCGTACTCGTCGCTGAACCCGCGGCGGACGGTCGGCACGATCATCTCCGAGCCGTTCCGCATCCACGGGATGCACAAGGGCGAGGGGGAGCGCAAGCGCGCGGTCCAGGACCTGATGGACACCGTCGGCCTGAACCCCGAGCACTACAACCGCTACCCGCACGAGTTCTCGGGCGGCCAGCGGCAGCGCATCGGCGTGGCCCGCGCGCTCGCGCTCAAGCCGAAGCTGATCGTGGCCGACGAGCCGGTCTCCGCGCTCGACGTGTCGATCCAGGCGCAGATCCTCAACCTGCTGCGCGACCTGCAGCGCGAGCTCGGGCTGACGCTGGTCTTCATCGCCCACGACCTCTCCGTCGTGCGCCACATGTGCGACCGCGTGGCCGTGATGTACCTGGGCAGGATCGTCGAGATGGCGCCGTCCGAGCAGCTCTACGCGCATCCGCGGATGCCGTACACGGGTGCGCTGATGTCGGCCGTGCCGGTCGCGGACCCGCGGCTCGCGGCGACGAAGAAGCGCCAGGTGCTCGCGGGCGACGTGCCCTCGCCGACGAACCCGCCGGCGGGCTGCCGCTTCCACACGCGCTGCTGGAAGGCCCAGGAGATCTGCTCGCAGCAGGATCCGCCGCTCGAGCCGAAGGACGGCGGGAACCTCGCCGCGTGCCACTTCCCGCTCACGGACCCCGAGGTCGCCGAGCGGATCCCCTCCGCCCGCGTGGGTTGACCCACGCGGGGGCGGGCCGTCACAATCGGCTGACGATGCCCCCCGCAGCCCGAGTCGGAGACATGCACACCTGCCCGCTGTCGGACGGCCCGAAGCCGCACGTCGGCGGGCCGATCCTGCCGCCGGGCGCGCCGACCGTGATGATCGGCGGCATGCCGGCCGCACGGGTGGGCGACATGGCGACGTGCGTCGGCCCGCCCGACGCGATCGCGATGGGCTCGTCGAAGGTGATGATCGGCGGCATGCCCGCCGCGCGGATGGGCGACCAGACCGCCCACGGCGGCGTCATCACCCTGGGCTGCCCCACCGTCATCATCAACTAGCGTCGGCGGATCCGCAGGCGAAGCAGCGCCGGGTCCTCGCGGGGAGAAGTGCTCCGCCGGTCATCCGGACGGCGTTCTGAGACTGCTGCCGGACATCCGTGTCCGGGCTTAACCGGGCTTCGCCCTCTTAGCTGCGGCCTCCAGGCGTGCGAGGCGCTCGTCCCAGCGCGCGCCCACGGAGGCCATCCACGCCATCGCGTCGCCGAGCGGGGCGGGGTCGAGGCGGTACTGGAGCTCGCGGCCGGCGCGGCGTGAGGCGACCAGGCCCGCCCGGTCGAGCGCGGCGAGGTGCTTCGCGATCGCCTGGCGGGAGATCGGGAGCTCGCCCGCCAGCGCGGAGGCCGAGAGGGGCTCCCGGGCGAGGCGGCCGATCACGTCCCGCCGGGTCGGGTCGGCGAGCGCGGCGAAGACGGCGTCCGGGTCGGTCACGCCGCCAGCAGCATGCTCGCGCGGGCGAGCGCGGTGGTCCGGGTGCCGCGGGCGATCCAGCCGCGGACCTCGACGGGCACGAGCGGCGTCTCGAGCACGCGGACGCGCGTGCCGCCCGGCACGTCGTCGAGCTGCCACTCGACGCGCGAGGGGATCCCCGTGACGTCGTCGTCCCAGCGGAAGCGCAGCCGCCGGCCGGGCTCGACCTCCTCGACGACGCCCGTGCGCTCCTCGCCGTCGTCCCAGGTCGCGCGCAGCGGCGCCCCCGGCTCCGGCTCGAGCTCGACCTCGTCGGCGAGCCACTCTTCCGGCTCCTCCGTCATCAGCTCCCACGCGCGCTCGCGCTCCACCGGCAGCACGATCTCCTTCTCGACCACGGGCCAGGCCTCCTGCAACTCGTCGGTTGCGGAATAGGCTAGCATCTGCAACCCATCAGTTGCACTACAGGAAGGTCGCGAATGCCCCTGGTCCCCATGGTCATCCAGCAGGACGGGCGCGGCGAGCGCTCGTTCGACATCTACTCCCGCCTCCTCAACGAGCGGATCGTCTTCCTCGGCACCGCGGTCGACGACGAGGTCGCGAACCTCGTCAACGCGCAGCTGCTGCACCTCGAGGCCGCGGACCCGGAGAAGGAGATCCAGCTCTACGTCAACTGCCCGGGCGGCGTCGTCTACGCCGGCCTCGCGATCTACGACACGATGCAGTTCATCAAGCCCGACGTGCGGACGATCTGCTGCGGGATCGCCATGAGCATGGGCTCCGTGATCCTCGCCGGCGGCGCGCCCGGCAAGCGCCAGGCGCTCCCCAACTCGCGGATCCTCATCCACCAGCCGACGGGCGGCTTCCAGGGCCAGGCGTCCGACATCGAGATCCACGCGCGCGAGGCGCTGTACCTGCGCGAGCGGCTCGAGGCGATCTACTCGCACCACACCGGGCAGCCGGAGGAGCAGCTCCGCGACGACATGGACCGGGACCGCTTCTTCACGCCCGAGCAGGCCAAGGACTACGGCCTGATCGACCACATCACCAACGGCCGCAAGGCGAACGGGAACGGCGGCGGCGCGCGCTGAGGCGCGCCGCCGGGGCTTCTCCTACTTGCCGACGGCGTTCACCGTCGCCTGCCCGAGCACGAGCCCGCCGGCGAAGGCGGTCGTGCCGAAGGCGGCGTTGAGCGCGTCCGCCGCGCCCTGCGTGAGCTTCGCCGTGATGCCCGAGAGCGTCACGTTGCGCCCGTCGATGGCCGGCGTCAGCGCCGACAGGTCGAGGTCGATGATCGCGACGGGGGTCGCGCCACCGTTGAGCGTGGCGAAGAGCTGCGGCGCCCCGCTCCCGCCGACCACGATGTCGAAGTCGGTGAGCCGCACGACCGTCGCGCCCTTCGTGAGCGAGATGCCGCCCGAGTGGGAGACCTCGGCGGCGCTCAGGTCGAGCGCGACGAGGCCGCCGGTGATCGGGAACGACGCGGTGGTGCCGGCAAGTGTCGCCGGCCCGATCACGCCCGGCGTGATGCCCTGGGCGACGATGGCCTGCAGCGCGGCGGGGGCGAGCGCGAGCGAGGTCGCCCCCTCCGGCAGCAGCTCGGTGTCGGACGGCACCAGCGAGGTGCGGACCTTGCCCAGCTTCAGGCCCTTCTTGAAGGCGGTGACGCCGTAGGCCTTGTTGAGCGTGCGCGCCGCGGTCTTGTTGAGCTTCGCGGTGAGGCCGGAGACCTTCGTCCCGAAGCCGTCGCGGGTGACCTTGGGCGTGCCGGTCAGGTTGAGGATCGTCGCCCGCTTGCCGCCGTTGATGCGCGCGGAGAGCGTGATCTTCGAGCCGACCTTGACGATGTAGTTGTCGAGCTTGACCTTGATGTTGGCGGCCTTGAGCCGCAGGCCGCCACGATGGGCGAACTTGCCGGCCGCGGTGGCCGGGTCGATCTCGCCGCCGACGACGGGGAACCGCGCGTTGCGGCCGTCGAGCGTCGCCGGGCCGGTGGGCCTCACGGACACGCCGAGGTGCGTCAGCGCCGCGACGGTGCCCTTGTTCAGGGTGAGCTTGGTCTGGCCGTCGTCGAGCGACACCTGGGCGGATGCGGCCGGTGCCGCGGCCAGCGCCGCGGCGCTGGCCGCGAGCAGGACGATGGTGCGTTTCACGGGGAAACCTCCGGATCGGGGGACTGCGGACTGCAGCCGGTACGGGCGCGGCGCCGCTCATGGTTGGCGCGCAGGCGCGAGTTGGCGCAACCGCGCGCACCGTCTCGCGCGTACCCGTCACATGGCCGCAGTCGCCACACCGGTCGCTGTCCTGCCGCGTAGGCTTGTCCTGCCGCGCATGATCGGACCCGACCGCCAACTCGCCGACGGCCTGCGCCGCCGCGATGCCGACGCCATCACGCGCTTGCACGCGGAATGCGGGCGCGTGGTGCTCGGCTTCCTGATCCGCACGCTGCGCGACCGGGCCACCGCCGAGGACGTCTTCCAGCAGGTGTTCCTCGAGGCCTGGGAACGCGGGCCGACCTACGATCCGCAGCGCGGCTCGCCGCTCACCTGGGTCATGACCATCGCCCGCTCGCGCGCCATCGACCAGCTGCGCCGCCGCGTGCCCGAGCCGCGCGACCCGGCGGGCTCGCTCGCCCTGCTCGAGGGCGAGGCCGATCCCGAGGGCGGCGTCGACGCGCTCGCCGAGCAGTGGCGGATGGCGTACTTCCTCGGCCGCCTGCCCGACGAGCAGGCCGACCTCCTCCGGCGCCGCTTCTACGGCGGTCGCAGCCAGTCCGAGATCGCGTCGGAGACCGGGATCCCGCTGGGGACGGTCAAGATGCGCATGGTGCAGGCGCTGGCGCGGCTCCGCGAGCTCATGGACGAGGAGGAGGGCCCGTCATGAGCGAGCGCCTCTCGGACTACCTGCTGGGCGAGCTCGCGCCGGACGAGCGCGCGGCGTTCGAGGCCGAGCTGGAGCGCGACGCAGCCCTGCGCGCCGAGGTCGAGCGGCTCGAACCGGTCGTGACGCGCCTGGCGGCGATGGAGCCGGGAGCCTGGGAGGCGCCGCCGCTGCCGGCCCTCCCGGCGCTGCCCGTGGAGAGAGAGCAGCAGCAGGCGCGCACGCGGCAGCGCGGGCGCGGGTGGTGGCAGCGCCCGCTCGCCCTCCGGCCGTTCGCGGCCGCCGCGCTCGCGGCGGTGCTGATCGCGCTCGGCATCGCCGCCGGCCTCCTGCTCGGGGACCGCGAGGACGACGCGACGGTCGCCGGCGGCCGCGTGGTGGCGCTCGCCCCGCTCGAGGACGGCGAGTCCGGCACGGGCACGGCCACGCTCGCCGGCGACGGCGACCGCGCGGCGGTGAGCCTGCGCGGGCTCCCGCCGTCCGAGCCGGGACAGTTCTACGAGCTGTGGCTGCTCAACAGCGTCGACGACATGGTCGCGCTCGGCTCGTTCAGCATCCCCGCCTCCGGCGCGCTCGACGTCACCGTGCCGCTGCCGGCCGACGCGGGCCGCTTCGGCGCGCTCGACCTCTCGCTGGAGCCCGACGACGGCGACCCCGCGCACTCGACGATCTCGGTGCTGCGGGCGCCCCTGAAGAGCAGCTAGGCGGCGTCCTCGCCGTCGTCCTCGTCCTCGTCGTCCACGTAGAGCGACTCGGAGGCGAGCTCGCGCCCGTCGGCGTCCCACAGCTTCACGTCGAGGTAGTCGCCGCGGAAGTTGTCCGGCGCGACGAGGCTGAAGCGGTCCTCCGCCGTCGGGCACTGGTCGACCGCGAGGCCCTCCAGCTCGGCCGTCGCGATCCGCGCGCCGCCGATCAGCGGCGTGCCCCATACGAGCGTCATGTCCGCCGTGCGGCCGCCCTCGCCGTGCCAGGTGCCGAGGACCTCCTCGCAGATGTCGATCCGCCACTCCGGGTTGGCCGCGGCGGTCTCCGCGGTGAAGTCGGCGGTCGCCTCGAAGTCCTCCGGGTCGTACTCGCCCCGCACGAACGAGACGTAGCCGTAGAGCTCGAGGCCGGTGCTCGTCGGCGCCGTCACCGGGACGTAGGTGCGCCCGTTCCACGTGCGGTCGGGGAAGAAGCGCAGGTCGCCGGCGTCGCCCAGCTCCTCGCCCTCCGTGTCGATCCGCAGGCATGCGGCGAGGAACTCGGCCTGGAGGGTCTGCGCCCACGCGCCGTGCGGCAGCCCCTCCTGGGGCGGCTCGGCGGCGAAGCGGCAGACGAAGCGCTCGACGGGAGGCATGCGGCTCAGGTTTCTAGCAGCAACGTGACGGGGCCGTCGTTGACGAGCGCGACGTCCATGTGCGCGCCGAACCGCCCGCGGGCGGCGCCGAGCTGCTCGCAGACGCGCTCGTAGAGCGGCTCCGCGTGCTCGGGCCGGGCGGCGTCGACGTACGACGGCCGGTTGCCCTTGCGGGTGTCGCCGTAGAGGGTGAACTGGGAGATGCAGAGCACCTCGCGGTCGCCGAGCGGCTCGTTCATCCGCCCGTCCGCGTCGGGGAAGATGCGCAGCGCGCGCAGCTTCGCCGCGAGCCGGTCGGCGCGCGCCGCGTCGTCGTCGTGCGTGACGCCGAGCAGGACGAGCAGCCCCGGGCCGATCGCGCCGACCTCCTCGCCGTCCACGGCCACCGACGCGCGGCTGACGCGCTGGACGAGCGCGCGCACTAGAGCTCGCGCAGCTCGGCGGC
>JBEVIG010000011.1:0-44562 GCA_040510855.1 Solirubrobacteraceae bacterium | reverse complement strand
CAGGTCGGCGAGCATCCGCCGGCTGCGGCGGCGGATCGCCGCGGTGTCGGTCTGCAGCACGGCGGCGATCTCGGGCATCGGCGTGCGCTCCATCAGCATCCCCAGGATCGGGAGGTCCTCGACCTGCAGGGCGGACGCGGCGACTCGGAGGTGCTCCGGCGTGACGGGCGGGAACGCGGCCTCGCCGGCGTGGACGAGCCGGATCGCCTCGAACAGCTCGCGGGCGGGCAGGCCCTTGTCGAGCACGCCGTCGGCGCCGGCGACGATCGCGGGCACGGTCATCGACGCGTCGGCGAACGCGGAGTAGACGAGCACGGCCGGCGCCGGCGGGCGGCCCTTGATCCCGTGGCAGAGGGTGAGGCCGTCCCCGTCGGGGAGGCTGTGGTCGAGCAGGACGACGTCCGGGCGGCTGCGGTAGAGCAGCGGCTCGAGCTCGGCGGCGCCCGCGGCGACGCCGACGGGCACCAGGCCCGGCTCGGACTTCAGCGCGCTGGTCAGCCCGAGCCGGACGGCGTGATGGTCATCGACGATGGCGACGCGGATCACACCTCACAGGGTGGCCCGGCGGGCGCGGGACACCATGGGGAGCGCCGCCCATCTGCGCTCAGTGCGCGTGCTTGCGCTTGCGCTTCGCCCGCAGCCGCGTGAGGTACCGGTACCCGTCGCGGACCGTCTTCTCCGCGTCCGGCTGCGTGTCCCGCTCGAGCAGGTAGTGATGGGCGTTCTTGTTCTTGAGCGCCTTGAAGACGCGCTTGAAGTCGATCTCGCCCTTGCCGAGGTCGGTGAACCCCGGGTCGGGCTGCTGCGACTGGTTCGGGATCCCGTCCTTGACGTGGAAGAGCGGGAACCGCTTCTGCGCGCCCTGGATGTAGTCGAGCGGGTCGAAGCCGGCGTAGTGGATCCAGAACAGGTCGAGCTCGAAGAACACGAGCTTCGGATCGGTCTCCTCCAGGAGGATCTCGTAGAAGACCTCGCCGGTCCTCGGGTCCTTCGCGAACTCCCAGTTGTGGTTGTGGTAGTAGAACCTGATCCCGCGCTCGGCGGCCAGCGCGCCCCACTGGTTGGCCTGGTCGGCGAGCCGCTTGTAGAGGTCGGCGTTCTGCTCCTCCACTCCGGGCAGCGTCATCAGCGAGGAGCCCGAGTACTTCAGGCCGAGCGCCTCCGCGGTGTCGAGGACGGCCTCGGGGTTCGCCTGGCCGAAGACCGGCGGGATCCACTGGTGGTAGGCGATCGGGCGCAGCCCGTTCCGGTCGAGCAGCACCTTGAACTCCTCGGGGGTGCGCCCGAGCGGATCGGCGAGCTCGACCTTGCGGTACCCCGCGTCCGCGATCATGGCGAGCGTGCCGGCGGCGTCGGCCTTCAACAGGTCGCGGACCGTGTAGAGCATCACGCCCAGCCGCGGCTTCGGGAGCAGGCGCTCCCCGCGCGCGGCGGCCGCCGCCGGCGCCGCGCCACCGAGCGCGCCCAGCCCGGCGGCCGCGGCCGCGCTGCCCGCCGTGGTGCCCAGGAAGCGCCGCCGGCTCATCTGCCCGTGGTCCATCGTCTCCTCCTCGTTCGTCGTCATCACTGCCCCGGGGTCAGTACGACCTGGGTGGACCCGATGAGCGGCTGGCCGTTCGACCGCGGCTCGGTGACGTACTCCGCCGAGAACACGCCCGTGAGGTTGGCCGCGCCCTTGTGCGAGTCGTCCGTGTTGACCTGGATCGTGCCCTTGCAGCCGACGGCCGTCGTCTGCGCGTGCGCATGCTGGTCGTGGCCCAGCGAGTACGTGACGCTCACGCGGCTGCAGGCGATCGGCCGCCCGCCGTCCTCGACGGTGACCGCGTAGCTGACGGTCTGGCCGAACTGGAACGCCTGGCCCGCCGGCGGCGACACCTGCAGCGTGACCTTCGGCCGCGCCAGCCCCGGGAGCACCTGCACGGTGGTCGAGGCCGCGCGGCCCGTGTCGTCGATCACGCGCAGCGTGACGTCGGCGATCTCCGCGCGGTCGAACGTGTGGACCGGGTCGCGTTCCCTCGAGTCGACCTTGCCGTCGTCGTCGAAGTGCCACTGGTAGCGCAGGGCGTCGCCGTCCGGGTCGATGCTGCCCGCGGCGGAGAAGCGCACGGTCAGCGGGGTCGGGCCGTCGATCGGGTCGGCCGTCGCGGCCGGGACCGGGCTGCGGTTGCCGCGGGTGAAGTCGATCCGCGAGAGCTGCGCCTCGGGGTTCTCGTTGAAGTAGCCGTCGCCGTACTCCAGGACGTAGAGCGCGCCGTCGGGGCCGAACTCCATGTCCATGGGGTTGTCGAGCACGGTCCCGGTGAGGACCTGCTCCATCCGGCGCACGCCGCGCCCGTCCGAGCGCAGGAAGAACGCCTGCGCGTAGTCGCGGGTCCACTCGTACATGAGCGGCACGCCGGCGTAGCGCTGTGGCCAGCGGGTGCGCGACCTACCGGCCGTGCGGGGGTCGTACGCCGGGCCGCCCATCGGGCCGACGCCACCCGTGCCCAGCGCGGGGAAGTCGGCGGACTCGCCGAAGCCGTACCAGACCGAGGGCCGCGCAACGCGCGGCAGCTCGCGCTTGCCCGTGTTGTGCGGCGAGTCGTTCACCGGCCGCGCGCAGTCGAACACCGAGCCGCTCGCCGCCGTCGCGAAGTCGAAGTCCACGTACGGGAGCTCGGGCGTGGCGCAGTAGGGCCAGCCGTAGTTGGCCGGCTTGCGGATGATCGTCCACCGACCCGTGCCCGCCGGGCCGCGTGCCGGGTCGGCCGCCTGGCTGTCCGGCGAGTAGTCGCCGAGGTAGACCGCGTTCGTGCGGCGGTCCACCGCGAAGCGGAACGGGTTGCGCAGGCCCATGGCGTAGATCTCGGGCCGCGTCCTGCGCTCCTTCCGGGCGAAGAGGTTGCCCTTCGGGACCGTGTAGCCGCCCTTCTTCGCGCGCGGCTTGACGCGCAGCAGCTTGCCGCGCAGGTCGTTCGTGTTGCCGGCGCTGCGCTGCGCGTCCTGGCCGGGGTTCGCGTCCGGGCGCTCGTCGAGCGGCGAGTAGCCGCCGGACGCGAACGGGTACGTGTCGTCGCCCGTCGACAGGTAGAGGTTGCCCTTCCCGTCGAAGTCGATGTGCCCGCCCACGTGGCAGCAGAGGCCGCGATCGACCGGGACGTCGAGGATCTTCTGCTCGCTACCCAGGCGCAGGCGGTCGCCGCGGAGCTTGAAGCGCGAAAGGCGCACGACGCCCTTGAAGGGCGCGAAGTCGGCCGCCGAGCCGGTCAGCGGCGCGTCGCCCTCGTTGACGTCCGGGGTGTCGGGGTTGTCGACCGGGGTGCGCTGCGGCGGCGAGTAGTACAGGTAGACCCACTTGGTCTTCTTGAAGCGCGGGTCGAGCGCGACGCTCTGCAGGCCTTCCTCGTCGTGCTCGTAGACGGGCACGCGGGCGGCGATCGTGTTCAGCCCGGTCTTCGGCGAATGCAGCCGGACCGTGCCGTCGCGCGACGTGTAGAGCACGCGCTTGTCCGGCAGCACCGCGAGGCCCATCGGCTCGCCCGGATGGTCGTCGAGCGTCACCTTCTGGAACCGATCGTCGCCCGGCGCGGCGTGCGCCGCCGACGACGTGATGCCCGCAACCGCGATCGCTGTGGCGGCACCGGCCAGCAGCCGGCGCGTACAGCCGTGCTTCAACACCCTCGCTACCTCCCTCGAAACGGATGCTCCGGGGGTCCGGAGCGAGCGGAACCTAGCTCAGACTAGGTTCTTTGTCAAAGCACCCCAGCAGCCCTCGTCCCATCATTGACCTCATCACCTGGCCTGGGCTAGTTTTCCTTTCGTGGAACGCCGTCCGCCGCCGAAGACGAGGAAGGGCCTCGAGCGCCGCGAGCAGATACTCGACGCGGCGACGCGCGTGTTCGCGACGCAGGGGACGAAGAGCGTCTCGCTCGCGTCGATCGCCTCGCTCGTCGGGATCACCGAGCAGGGCGTCATGCACTACTTCCCGACCAAGGTCGACGTGCTCGTCGGCGTGCTCGAGCGCCGCGACGAGCGCGACACGCAGCGATTCACCACCCTCTTCCGCGAGGGCCTCCCGATGCTCGAGGTCCTCGTCGCCGTCATGCGCGGGCTCGCCGAGGACGACCACCTCGCCACGCTGCACACCGTCCTGATGGCGGAGAGCATCGACCCGGACCATCCCGCGCACGACTGGTTCGTCCAGCGCAACAAGCGCGTCCGCCAGCAGCTGGAGATCGGCCTCATCGCGGCGCAGAGGTCCGGCGAGCTCCGCGCCGGCCTCGACGCCCACGCGGTCGCCTCCCAGCTCATGAGCCTCATGGACGGCCTCCCCGCCCAGCGCGCGCTCGCGGGCGGCGAGCTGGACACCGTGGCGATCTTCGAGGCCTACGTCCGGCAGCTCACCCCAGCGGGCTGACCCCGCAGGTCAGAGCTCGAGGACGACCTTGCCGGTCGCCGTGCGCGCCTCGAGGAGCTTGACCGCGTCGACGGCCTCCTCGAGCGGGAAGCGCGCGCCGATGTGCGGGCGGATGAAGCCGCCGGCGATGAGGTCGCCGAGCGCGGCGCCGATCTCGGCGCACAGGTCGGGCTTGCCCAGCGCGAAGGCGCCCCACCCCGCGCCGACGACCTCGATGTTGTTCAGCAGGAGGCGGTTGACGCGGACCTCGGGGATCGTGCCCGCGGTGAAGCCGACGACGACCGCGCGGCCGCCCTCGCGGAGCGCGCGCAGGCTGTCCGTGAAGCGGTCGCCGCCGACGGGGTCGAGCACGACGTCGACGCCGGCGCCGCCCGTGAGCTCCTTCGCCGCGTCCTTCCACGCGCCGTCGGAGCGCACGACCTCGTCCGCGCCCGCCTCGCGCGCGACCCGCTCCTTCTCATCGGTCGAGACGACGCCGATCGCCCGCGCGCCGAGCCCCTTCGCGACCTGGATCGCGGCGAGCCCGACGCCGCCCGCCGCGCCGTGCACGAGCACGGTCTCCCCCGCCGCCAGGCGGCCGCGCGTCCGCAGCGCGAAGTACGCCGTGTGGTGGTTGAGGACCAGCGCGGCACCCTGCGCGAAGTCGAGCCCGTCCGCCAGTGGGAACGTGAGGTACGCCGGCGCGACCGCGACCTCGGCGAACCCGCCGAGCATGCAGAACGCGGCCACGCGGTCGCCCGGACGCACCGGGGCGCCGTCCGGCGCGCTCTGCACGACGCCGCCGACCTCGCTCCCCGGCACGAACGGGAGCGGCGGCTTGAGCTGGTAGAGCCCGCGGGTCTGCAGGAGCTCGGGGAACGAGACGCCCGCGGCGCGGACCTCGACCACGACGCCCGCACCCGGCGTGAGCAGGTGCGAGGCCTCCGGCTCGGGCAGCTCCGCGAGCGCCAGCGCGGCATCGGGCCCGTCGAGGTTGACGATCTGGACGGCGCGCATCCCGGTCAGGCCACCCGCGGATCGGGCCAGGGCGACTCGCCGTCGGGACTCGCCACCACGACGAGGTAGCCGTCGGGATCGCGCAGCCAGAGCTCGCGGTGGTCGGGTCCGCCCGGCCCGTCCGGCGGGTTGCGGTGCGGCGGCATCACGACCTCGGCGCCGAGCCCGGTCGCGCGAGCCACGACCGCGTCGAAGTCGTCGACCTCGAACCACAGCGCGAGCCCGTTCCCGTACGGCCGGGAATCCGGATCGCCGATCCGGCCGTGGTGGTGCTCGACGTCGAAGTGGTGCAGTTGCAGCACGAGCGTCCCGTCGTGCAGCAGCCGCTCGTACTCCTCCCCGCCGTGGTCGCTCACGCAGCCGAGCAGCCGCTGGTACCACCGGCTGCTCCTGGGCACGTCCGTGACGGAGATGAGCGGCTGCGGGCGCATCGCGGGGCGAGTCTAAGCGGGGCGAACGGCCGATGCGCGGAAGCATGGCGGGCGCGTGCTCCAGCGGCGGCTGTTCGCCGGCGGACAGCCGCGTAGAGTCGAGGCGGATGGCGCTCGAGGAGCTCGCGACCTGGCTGGAGGAGGCCCGCGCCGCCGGGCTCCCCGAGCACGATGCCGCCGTGCTCGCCACGGCGGGTGCGGACGGCCGCCCGACCGCGCGGATCGTCTCGCTCCGCACCGTCGAGCCGGACGCGCTCGTCTTCACGACCGCGATGTGGACCCGCAAGGCCCGGGATCTGCGCGAGAACCCGTACGCCGCGCTGCTCGTGCACTGGCCGTCGCTCGGCCGCCAGGTCCACGCCGGCGGCCGCGTCGTGCCCGCGGAGCGGGAGCTCGCCGAGGCGCTCTTCGCCCGCCGCGACCGCCCGCACCAGCTCCAGTCGATGGTCTCGCGCCAGGGCGAGCCGATCGACGGCGTCGCGCCGATGCGGGCGGAATTGGAAGCGGCACGCCGCCGGATCGGCGACGGACCGGTGCCGTGCCCGCCCGACTGGGCGGCGATGCGGCTGGTGCCCGACTTCGTCGAGTACTGGTCGGCCGCCCCCGACGCGCTGCACGACCGGATCGTGTTCGCGCGCGACGGGGACGGCTGGCGGCGGACGCGGCTCGCGCCGTAGGTCAGCCGGCCGCGACGGCCGGGGCCATGACGCGGGCGCGCGGCGCGACGGCGGCGGTCTTGAAGCCCTTGACGGTGAGGTAGATGCCGAGCGAGAGCTCCCAGACGAACTCCGGGAAGGTGAACAGGAAGGCGATGCCCGACGTCTGCTCGAAGGCGCCGAAGAGGACGGCGACGGCGGCGGCGAACAGCAGCGGCCCGCCGACCAGGCCGATCATCGCCATGCGCCGCGGCACGAGGCCCGTCTTGAACAGCAGGTAGCCGAGGATGATCCCGTTGCCGAGGGCGGCGCAGAAGGCGGGCCCGAACAGGAACGTCCAGTCGTGGATCGCGACCAGCGACTGCCCCGCGACGACGAGCGACGCATCCGGCGCACCGGCGGCTCCGGCGCTCATCGTGACGACCGAGAGCAGGCTGATGAGGCCGACGGCGATCATCACCGACTCGACGATGCGGACCGCGACGTAGCCGAGCGCGAGGCGCTCGCCATGGCGGCGCAGCAGCGGGAAGAGCACGACGGCGGTCCCGATGTTCGCGATGACGAGGAACACCTCCAGCAGCGCGGCGATCTGGATCTGCGTGTCGGCCCCGCCGGTCAGCACGTAGGCGGGATCGTCGAGCACCGGCCCGTAGAGCAGCAGCGCGGGGATCGAGGTCGCGAACGTGATGAGGAACAGCACGCCGGCGAGCAGCGCGACCTTGCGCTCGGGCATCTCGGTGGTTCGTGTGGGCTGGCTCATGGCACGTCCCCCTCCGGGTGGATTGGACTTACGTTGTAAGCTTACGGTGTAAGGTAGCCTTACACCGTAAGCTTGTCAAGCGATGGCCCCGAGAACCCGCAGACCCCTCACCCGCGACCGCGTCCTGCAGGCGGCGCTCGAGCTCGCCGACGCCGGCGGCTTCGAGTCGCTGACCATGCGCCGGCTCGCCACGCCGCTCCGCGTGGAGGCGATGTCGCTCTACAACCACGTGGCCAACAAGGAGGACATCGTCGACGGCCTCGTCGACCTCGTCTTCGGCGAGTTCGAGGTCGCCGCACCGGGGGAGCTCGAGTGGAAGCTCGCGATGCGCCGGCGCGCGCTCTCGATCCGCGCGGCGCTCAACCGTCACCGCTGGGCGGTCGGGCTGATGGAGGGGCGGATGAACCCCGGCCCCAACAACGTGCGCTACCACGACGCGGTGATGGGCTGCCTGCGCGAGGCCGGCTTCCCCTTCCGCGCGGCGGTGCACGCCTACTCCGTCCAGGACGCCTACATCTACGGCTTCGCGCTGCAGGAGAAGAACCTCGGCTTCGAGACGCCCGAGGAGTCCGCGGCGAAGATCGACGCCCAGCGCACGCAGGTCCCGGCGATGGACGACCACCCGTACCTGATGGAGGTCGCGGAGCAGTTGCAGGTCGCGGGCTACGACTACGCCGCCGAGTTCGAGTGGGGGCTCGATCTGATCCTCGACGCGCTGGAGCGGTACCGGGAGGCAGCGCTCCAGCAAGGCGCGGGCGTGCGATCCGCGCCATGACGGCGCTCGAGCGGCTCGCCGCGATCAGCATGGGCGACGGTCTTCGCGCCGCCTGATCACTCGTAGCGCAGCGCGGCGAGCGGATCGAGCCGCGCGGCGCGGCGCGCCGGCACGATCGCCGCCAGCACGCCGAGCACGACGCCCAGCACCGCGATGGTCACCAGCGGCGCCACCGGCAGGTGCAGCGTCATGCCCGGGTAGGTCGTCGCGCGCATGCCCAGCACCCAGATCACCGCGACCACGAGGCCGGCGAGGATTCCCGCGAGCGTGCCCGCCATCGCGATCAGGAGGCTCTCGTGGGCCAACGTCCGGCGGACCCGCCAGCGCGACGCCCCCAGCGCGCGCAGGACGCCGATCTCCCGCGTCCGCTCGAGCACGGACATCGTGAGCGTGTTGACGATGCCGAGCGCGCCGACGAGCACGGCGATCGCCACGATCGCGTTGAAGAAGCCGAACTGCTGGTTGATCGCGTCCGTGGCGCTCTGCTTCACGTCGGCGTTCGACAGCGCCTCGAGCCCCGGGTGTTCGCGCGCGAGCAGCGCGTCGACGCGGCGCTCGAGCGCGGCCCGGCGGTCCGGCGAGGCGGCCTTGACGATCAGCTGCGAGTCGTTGCGGACGCCGTAGACCGCGGCCATCGTCCCGAGCGACATCTGCACGGCCTGGCCGCCGCCGTCGAACGTGTCCGCGATCCCCACGACGGGCGCGGTGCGGACGCCCGACGGCCCTTCCAGGCGGACGCGGTCGCCGACCGCGAGCCCGTGCGCCCCGGCGTAGGTCTCGGCCGGCACCACGCCGCCGGCCTCCAGCCCGCGCAGCACCTGCTCGCGCGGCGCGCCCCGGTAGTCCATCCGGTCGACGCGGTCGTACTCGCGCGGCTCGTAGCCCACGACGATCCCGTCCACCCCGCCCGCGGGCATGTCCGGCAGGAACAGGGAGCGGCGGCGCGCCACCGCCCCGGCCTCCGGAAGCGCGGCGATCTCCGCGCGCAGCCCACGGGCGATGCCCGCCTGCGGCGGCCCGTAGTCCTGGAAGCCGAGCGGCTGCACGGTGAGATCGCGCGCGAACCGCTGGTCGAGCTCGCTCTTCACGGAGCCGACGAAGCTCGAGGCGATCGTGGCGTTCACGACGACGACGGAGAGCGCGACCAGCAGCGTGGCGGCGGTCGCGGCGGTCCGCGCCGGGTTCGACTGCGCGGCGTCCGCGGCGAGGCGCCCCTCGGCCGGCATCGCCGCGCACAGCGGCCGCGACATCAGCTTCACCAGCGGGATCACGAGGAACGGCGCCAGCCGGACCATCCCGAGGAACAGGACCATCGTCGCGACGATCGCCCCGATCCCGGCGAACGCGCTCTGCGAGTCCGTCCCGAACCAGAACAGCCCGCCGAGGATCGCGCCGGGCACGAAGAGCGCGAGCCCGATCGCCGCGCGCCGCGCGCCCAGCACGCTGCGGCGGCCGGCGCCCGAGCTCCGCACGAGCGCCACGATCGGCGGGGTCCGCGCGGCGCGCACCGCCGGCCAGGCCGCCCCGGCGAGCGTGGCGAGCAGCCCCGTCAGCACCGCCGCGACCGCGGCCCCCCAGGAGAAGTGGAGCCCGGAGACCGGCAGCCCGAACGACTGCATCGCCTGCACGAGCAGCACGGCGAGCCCGGCGCCGAGCGCCAGCCCGGCGACCGAGCCGGCGACGGCCAGCAAGAGCGCCTCGACGACGATCGTGCGGGCGACCCGCCACGCGCCGGCGCCCAGCGCGCGCAGCGTCCCGATCTCCCGCATCCGCTGGAAGACCGTCATGTTGAAGGAGTTCAGGATCAGGAACGCGCCGACGAACAGCGCGATGCCGGAGAAGAAGTACAGGACGATGTCGAGCGACCCGATCTGCTTCTGCGCCTCGTCGCTCTTGGTCTCGGGGGTCGCGACCTGCACGCCGCGACCGAGCGCCGCGTCGATCCGGCCGAGCAGCGCCTCGGGCGCCGCGCCGTCGTCCGCGATCACGTCGATCTCGTCCCAGACGTCCGGCTTGTCCATGGCGCGGCGGGCGTCGCCGACCGGCATCGAGCCCGTCCCGTAGCCGCCGAGGTCCAGCCCGCCGGCGAGCTCGTAGAGGCCGGAGACGGTCAGGGTGGCGATGCCCGCCGGCGTCGACATGCGGATCCGGTCGCCGACGCCGATGCCGTGGTCGCCCGCCCATTCGCTCGCCAGCTCGACCTCGCCGCGGCCCTCGCGGGGATCGCGGCCCGCGACCTGCTCGGAGGTCGTCATGTCGGGCTGCGCGTAGTCGATCCCGACCATGTAGACCTGCGCGGTCTGCGCCCGCTCCACGGAGCCGTCGGGCGCCACCGTGCGGAAGACGGAGTAGACGTTGCCGGAGGCGGCGGCGACGCCCGGCACGGCGCGCACCGTGTCGATCGTCGCCTCGGGGAGCGAGCCGGCGGAGTGCTCGCCCGAGACGACCACGTCCGTGTTCCCATAGAGCGCGTCGTAGAGCCGGCCGAACGTGTCGTGGATGGTGCCGGTGAGGAGGAGCACGCCGAAGACCATCCCCACGCCGAGGGCGATCGCCGCGCCGTTGAGCACCGAGCGCAGCGGACGGGCGCGGAGCGAACGCAGGCTCAGCCCCGTCAGCGACGAGATGCGCGCGCCGGCCGGCAGCCGGCGTCCCGTCACGTCTCGGCCCGCCCGGCCACGCGGGGGGCGGTCAGATCCCGCAGCTCCTCGCCGATGCGCCCGGCGTCGCCGCCATCGAGCTCGCTCACGATCTCGCCGTCGCGGAGGAACACCACGCGGTCGGCCAGCGCGGCGGCGCCGGCGTCGTGCGTGACCATCACGACCGTCTGGCCGTCGTCGACGAGCCGGCGCAGCAGCCCGAGCACGATCGCCCCGCTGGTGGAGTCGAGGTTGCCCGTCGGCTCGTCGGCCAGCAGGACGCCGGGCGCGCGCAGCAGCGCGCGGGCGATCGCAACGCGCTGCTGCTCGCCGCCGGACAGCTCGGAGGGCAGGTGGCCGGCGCGCCCCGTGAGGCCGACCAGCGCCAGCAGCTCGTCGGCGCGCGCGGCGTACGCGGCGGGCCGCTCACCGGCCACGAGCGCCGGGAGCAGCACGTTCTCGGCCGCGGTGAGCGTCGGCATCAGGTTGAAGAACTGGAAGACGAACCCGAACGTGCGCCCGCGGAGCTCGGTCAGCTCACGGTCGGCGAGCTCGTCGTAGCGGCGGCCCTCGATCTCCAGCCGTCCCGCGGTCGGGCGGTCGAGCCCGCCGAGGATGTGGAGGAGCGTGCTCTTGCCCGAGCCCGACGGCCCCATGATCGCGACGAACTCGCCCTCCGCGACCCCGAGGTCGACGCCGCGGAGCGCCCGCACGCTGGTGGGGCCTTCGCCGAAGGTCTTGGTGAGGTGCTCGGCCCGCAGGGCCATCGCCACGGTCGGGGTCGCCATGGGACCGACGCTACGCCCGCGGCGGGCCGCTGCCATCCGGGCGGACCCGCGCAGCGGCTGCGTGGAATTACGGACCTTGCAGGGCCTACCCCATTCGGGTGATGGCGCTTTGCGGCCGCATGTGGTGATCATGTGCGGCGTTGAGGCGTGAATCCACTATGCCCGCGACGCGGCGAGCGGGCGCCGCGTGAACGGCACACGCGCCCCGACGGGGCCGGACACGACGACCGCCCGTCCCTGGCACCACGTCGAGGCGAAGCCGTTCGGGCCCGAGCACATCCTGCCGCTGCTCGCGCCGTGCGCCGAGGGCGCGCACGCGCTCGCGCTCGTCACGGCGTTCGCGCGCTTCGAGCAGCCGCTGCTCTACGCCGTGAAGCCCGGCGTCGCGCCCGCGGCGCTGCCGAGGGAGGGCGCGATCGGCTGGCTGACGACCTTCACCGTCGACGCCGCGCCGGCGGACTCGCTCGAGGAGCACCCGCTGTTCCGGGCCTTCCAGGCACCCCAGCCGATCGCGGTCGACGAGGAGCCGGCGGTCGCGCTCGGCCACCTCATGGCGCGCCTCAGCGCGGAGACCGCCGACCGCTGGGACGGCTGGGAGGCCGTGAGCGCCGCCCTGCTCCAGCTCATCCTCGTCGAGACGAGCCGCGCCGCGCCCGGTCGCGGGGCGGCGGGGAGCAAGCTCGTCTCGCTCCTCGAGCGGCGGCGGCAGCGCCGCCCGCGCTCGAGCTGATCCTGACGCAAGTCCCCGTTCCCCCGGCTCGGTATCGGACCCTTCAGCGGGCGCGCGTCGCCCACGCGACGACGCGCGCGGCGCGCGGCGGCGCCGCGGATCGCCAGACCGCGCGCCGCTCGTACGGCCACGAGTAGACGGGGACGCCGTCGCGGACCAGCTCCAGCAGGCCCGGCTCGCCCAGGTCCCCCGCGGACCACTCGTACAGCCGCTGCAGCCGCGGCACGATGACGCCGTGGTCGAGCAGGCGGCCGAGCCGCTGCTCGGCGGCGAGGTAGGCCTCGACGTCGAGCGTGAGCGGGTAGCGGTCGGGCAGCACGCGGTGGAGGGAGAGGAAGACGCCGGCGAGCCCGAGCCGCGGGTCGCCGAGCACGCGCCCGGGAGGCGCGAGCGGGCCCAGGGCGAGCCGCGGCGCCCCGACGAGCGCGTGCGCGTAGAGGACGCGGGCGAGCGCGACGTTCATGAAGAACCGCTCGGGCTCGTTCTCCGCTTCGGCGAGCTCCCGGTGCGCGAGGTAGCCGCCGACGATGCTCGCGTTGTGCGCGCGGTACCAGTTGCGCCCGGTCGGCCGCTCGCTGAACGCGAGCCAGAAGCGCACCGCCTGCGACGACGGCTCGCCGGCCTCGCCGCCCAGCAGCGCGACCGCCTCGCAGCCGTCGCGCAGCAGGCGCTCGTTCATCGCCCGCCACCAGGGGCTGCCGGGCGGTGACGCGCGGACGGGGTCGAGCAGGCCGCGGCGGACCTGCCAGCGCATGAACGAGAGCGCGGCCCGCCGGAACGGGAGATGCCGCGGTGCGTGGCCCGTCGGCCCGCGGAACAGCCGCGCCATGAGGGCGAGGCGTGCGCCGGGGTCGTCGCGCACGGCGGCGACCTGGGTCTCGGCCAGGAGGGATGCGCCGGTCATCGCCGGTGCGGCGCTAGCGGTCGCCGAAGGCCCGGTCGACCGCGTCCGCGAGCGCGGCCATCGAGGGGAGCTCCATGGCGAAGGTCCACTCCTCGGCCGGCGCCGGGGTGGCTCCCCACCCGGGGCGATCGTGGCGGCGGTTGATCCAGACGGACGGGAGCCCCTCGCGCCTCGCGGGCACGTGGTCGTGGAACAGGCTCTGCGCGACGTGCAGCAGCTGCGAGCGCTCCACGCCCAGCCCGGGCAGCGCGGCGTCGAGCGCCCGGAAGTGGTTCTCGGCGGGCTTGTAGGCGCCGACGTCCTCGGCCGTGATGATCGCGGCGAAGTCGCCGCGGAGCCGCTCGTTGCTGCCGGCGAACCCGGCGCGGTGCACGTTGGAGAGGATGATCAGCTTGTAGCGGCGGGCGAGCCGCGCGAGCGCCTCCGCCGAATCGGGGAACGCGGGCCAGTCGGGCACCGAGTCGCCCAGCCTCGCCGCCCACGCGTCGCTCACCGGCGCGCCGAGCTGCTCGCCGGTGGCGCGGAAGGCCGCCGCGAGCACCTCCGGGTAGAGCGCGGACGGCGTGTCCCGCTCCGCGGCCGCCTCGCCGTCGGCGTAGGCGAGCAGCAGCTCCTCGTCGGTCGCCTCGAGCCCCTGCTCGCCGGCCCACGGCCGCAGCACGGCGGCGATCCCGGTCTCCCAGTCGATCAGCGTGCCGTAGCAGTCGAAGCTGAGCGCCCGGAACGCGGTGAGGTCGAGGCCGTCCATCGGCACACCCTACGCAGTGCCGGTTGCGCCGCCGGGGGCGCGGGCGTGGACCACGGTGAAGGCGATCGTCTGCGTCCACCACGCCGGATCGGCGCAGTGGGCGAGGAAGCCGTCGACGACGGTGTCGTCGAGGCGGCCCGACCCGACGAGCTTGTCGCGCACCTCGACCACCGTCCGCGTCCAGTAGTCCGCCCACGGCGAGCCGCCGCGGTAGACCGGGGTCTCGGCGATGCCGGTCACCTCGTCGAGCCCCGCGTCGGCGAGCGCGGGGGCGAGCCGGCGGCCGATGCCGTAGTCGATCCCGTGCTCCTCCGCCCACGCGAGCCATCCGTCCCAGAACGCGCGCACCCCGGCCGGCTCGGCGATGCTCACCGGGAGGAAGTCCGGCTCGATGAGCAGGATCGCGCCGCCGGGCGCGAGCGCGGCGACGAGGTTCCGGATCGCCGTGCGGGCGTCCGCGACGTGGTGGAGCACCGCCCGCGCGGTCACGAGGTCGAAGCCGCCGGGCTCGACCGGGCCGGCCACGATGTCGGCCCGGCGCAGCTCCAGCCCGGGGACGCGGGCGTCCACGAGCGAGAGGTCGAGGTCGACGGCGAGCGCGTGGCCGCCCGGGGCGACGCGCTCGGCGAGCCAGGCGGACACGGAGCCGTTGCCGCAGCCCACCTCGAGCGTCCGCGCGCCCGGGCCGATGCCGAGCGCCTCGATGTGCCGCCGGTGCATCGGGTCGAGGAGGCGCGACATCAGCTCCAGCCGCGCCCGCTCACCCTCCAGGTGGTGGTCCAGCACGTAGTCCGCCATGCCGCCGATCCTACGGCCGCGTCAGGCCAGCCGTGATGCGGCCGCCAGGAGCGGCGCGACGAGCGCCTCGCACTCGAGCCGCCCGGACGGCCCGCTGTAGCCGAGCATGGCGACGAGCTCGCCGCCCGCCGTCCGGACCGGCACGGCGACCGAGGCCAGGCCGGGCTCCGACTCGCCGTCGAGCTCGGCCCAGCCGCGCTCGCGCACGCGGGCGAGCTCGTCGCGCAGCGCGCCCGGGGCGGTGATCGTCCGGTCCGTCAGCCGCCGCGGCTTCACGCGGCGGACCCAGCCGGCCACCGCGCGTTCGTCGAGCTCGGCGAGCAGCAGCTTGCCCGCCGCGGAGGCGTGGAGCTCGTCGATGCTCCTCCCCTCCCAGTTGGTGATCCCGAGCAGGCGCGGCCCGTCGGCCTGCGCGAGCACGACGACGCGCGCCCGACCGCGGGGGACCGCGAGCAGCGCCGACTCCTTCGCGGCCGCGGCCAGCTCGGCCAGCACCGGCCGCGCGGTGCGGGCGAGCGCGCGCTCGGGCTCGGCGCGCTGCGCGAGCCGCACGAGCTCGCGGCCGATGCTCCAGCCCTGCGCGTCGCGCTCGGCGAAGCCGGCGTCCTCGAGCGTCGCCAGCAGCCGCCCCGCGGTGGCGGGCGGGAGGTCGGTGAGCCGGGCGAGCTCCGCCGTCGTCACGCCGCGCGGGAAGCCCTCCATGGCGCGCAGGAGCGCGATGGCGCGGGTCAGCGACTGGGTGCGCGGGACGCTCATATCGTGAGCGATGCGAACCGTAGCGTGGCCGCATGCTCGTCGATTGCGACATCCACGTCGGCTACCACTCGCTCCGCGACCTGCTGCCGTACCTCGACGGCGCGACCGCCGAGCTCGTCCTCGAGTCGGGCACGAACGGGCTCGGCATGCCCTCCTACCCCTGGTACCACCCGTCGGGCTGGCTGCGGACGGACACGTACGACCGCGAGGCCGCGGCGGAGGGCGCGCAGCTCGTCGGCCAGACCCTCGAGCGCGTGCGGACGAGCGTCCTCGACCCCTTCGACGTGACGGCCGGGATCCTCACGCCCGACGAGGCCGCCGCCTTCTCCATCCTCCCCAACCCGCTGCTCGCCGCCGCCCTGTGCCGCGGCTACAACGACTGGCTGCTCGCGGAGTGGCTCGAGCGCGAGCCGCGCCTGCGCGGCCTGCTCGTCGTCACCCCGCAGCACCCGGAGGCCGCCGCGGCCGAGATCCGCCGGCTCGGCGAGCGCGAGGAGATCGCGGGCGTGTTCCTCCCCGGGGCCGCGCGGATCCCGTACGGCAACCCGGTCCACGACCCGATCTGGCGCGCGTGCGACGACCTGGGGCTCCCCGTCGCCATCCACACCCACTTCGAGGGCGTCGGGATCGCCGGCCCGGTGACCGGCGCGGGGATGCCCGACTTCTACACGGAGTACCACGCGCTCACGGGCTCGGCGATGTTCGGCCACTTCTGCTCGATCCTCTGCCACGGGGTCTTCGAGCGCTTCCCGCGCACGCGCGTGATCTTCATGGAGGGCGGGCTGGTGCCGTTCGTCGGGCTGCTGTGGCGGCTCGACACCGCCTGGCGCGGCTGCCGCACCGAGCTGCCGCACTGCGTGCGGCCGCCGTCGGAGTACGTGCACGACCACCTCGCGTGGACGACGCAGCCGCTGGAGGAGCCGCCGGACGACCGGATGCTCGGCCCCGTGCTGGAGGGGCTCGAGCCGGAGCGCACGCTGTGCTTCTCGAGCGACTACCCGCACTGGGACTTCGACGACCCGCGCCAGACGCTCAAGCGGCTCCCCGCCGAGTGGCGCGACGCCGTCGCGCACCGCAACGCGGCGCGCGTCTTCGGCCTCGAGGCGCTGGTGGCGGCATGAGCCGGGCGCAGGCCCGCATCCCGCTCGACGAGCTGCCGGAGCCCGGCCGGATCCGCATGGTCGAGGTCGGCGGCCACCGCGTGGGGCTGATCCGCGTCGGCGACGAGCTCCACGCCGTGGCCGACCGCTGCCCCCACCGCGGCGCGCCGCTCTGCTCGGGCGGGCGGACCGTGCACGGGATCCGGGTCGACGACGGCGTGGCCGTGCGCGGCACGGAGCGCGCGCTGCTCCGCTGCCCGTGGCACAAGTGGGACTTCGACATCGCCTCGGGGCGTTGCGTGGTCCACCCCACGCTGCGGATCCGGCGGTATCGCGTGACCGTCGGGGAGGCCGAGGCGGTCGTCGAGCTCGCCCACCCCGAGCGCTAGGCGGCCGCGGCGACGACCTCGGCCACCAGGGTCGCGAGGTCGGCCTCGGTCGTGCCCGGGTGCAGCACGCAGGCGCGGAGCGTCTCCCGCCCCTCGTAGATCGTGCCGGTGATGAACGAGCGCCCGCGGGCCTGGACGCGCTCGGGCAGCGCGCGGTTGAGCTCCTCGATCCGCTCGGGCGGACAGCCCGGCGGCCGCGCCCGGAAGGCGACGATCGAGGTCTGCGGGGCCGCGGCGAGCTCCAGCGAGGGCTCGCGCTCGACGAGCGCGGCGAGCTCCCGCGCCTGCGCGTTCGCGCGCACGACCTGGCCCACGACGCCGCTCCGGCCGCGCGCGGCGATCGTCGCCCACGTCTTCAGCGCGCGGAACGGCCGCGTCTGCTCCATGCCGTACTCGGCGAACGTGCCGACCTCGCCGCCCGCGTCCTGGCGCAGGTAGGGCGGGACCATGCTGAAGGCCTCGCGGAGGTCGCCCGCGCGACGCACGAGCGCGCAGCCGGCGTCGACGGGGACGCCGAGCCACTTGTGCGGGTCGAGCGTGAGCGAGTCCGCCCGCTCCATGCCGCGGTAGCGCGGGGCCAGCGCCGGGTCGAGCACGCCGAACGCGCCGTACGCGCCGTCCACGTGGAACCAGAGGTCTTCGGCGGCCGCGACGTCGGCGAGCGCCTCGAGGGGGTCGAGCGCGCCCGTGTTGACGGTGCCGGCCGAGCCGACGAGCAGCGCGGGCACGCCGCCCGCCGCGCGGTCGGCCGCGATCGCCGCACGCAGCGCGTCCGCGTCGAGGCGCCCGTCCGCCAGCGGCACCGGCCGGATCGAGGCGCTGCCGAGCCCGAGCAGCTCGATCGCGCGCGGCACGCAGCTGTGCGTCTCCGCCGGCACGTAGTGCAGCAGGGGCGGGCCGCCGTGGAGCCCGTCCCGGCGCACGTCGCGGCCGGCCGCGGCCATGGCGCGGCTGCGCGCCCCGGCGAGGCAGACGATCGTCGCCGCGGACGCCCCGCTCGTGAGCAGCCCGGCGCCGGGCGCATGCGGGTAGCCGACGAGCTCCGCGAGCCAGCGGACGACCGTGCGCTCCAGGTGCACGTCGGCGTGGTCGCCCGACACCACGCTCGGGTTCATCGCCGCGGCGGTCAGCGACGCGAGCACGCCCGCGAGCGACGGCGGCGGGTTCACCCAGCCGAAGAACCCCGGGTGCCCGTTCCCCATCGCGTAGGGCAGCACGTCCCGCGTCATGACCTCCGTCAGGCGCGCGAGCTCGCTCGGCCCCTCCGGGAGCGGCATGGAGAGCAGCTCCGCCCGCAGCCCGTCGGGCATCGGCTGCCACACGGGACGCTCCGGCAGCGCCGCGAGGTGCTCCGCGACCGCGTCGACGAGCGTGTGCCCGGCCCGCCCGAACTCCTCCAGGTCACCCGTGCCCAGCCCGCGCGCGGCGCCGTCGCTCACCCGCGCAGCATAGGTTCCTGCGACCATGCGACGCATGGGCGCGCTCAACGAGAGCGGGCGGCTCGGGCTCGTCCTGCATCCGCGCGACGACCAGATGCCGGTGGCCGAGCGGATCGGCTGAGGGCGGGCATGGCCGGCCTGCACAGGACCATCCCCGCGCTTCCGGTCCGCGACGTGGTCGCGGCGGCGGCGTACTACCGCGACCGGTTCGGCTTCGACTCGCCGCACGAGACCGCCGACTTCGCCGTGCTCGTCCGGGACGACGCCGTGCTGCATCTGTGGGGCGCCACGGACGACGACTGGCGCACGCGCGACGACCTGGCCCGGCGCCCGATCTGCTCGGGCGCCGAGTCGTTCCTCGCGGGCACGGCGAGCTGCCGGATCGAGGTCGCCGACGTCGACGCGCTGTACGCCGAGCTCCGAGCCGCCGGCGTGCTCCACGACGTGTCGCGGGACGGCGTGAGCGTGACGGACTTCGGGACCACCGAGTTCGCCACGCTCGACGCCGACGGCAACCTGCTGACCTTCTTCCGCTGGAACGAGCGCTAGCGCGCTGCCCGGCTACCCCGCGGTGATCCCCGCCGGCTCCGGCCGCTCGGCCCCCGCCGCCTCGTGGAGGTCGCGCAGCACGGCCCGGAGGATGCGCGAGACGTGCATCTGCGACAACCCGACGCGCTCGCCGATCTCGGCCTGCGTCAGGTCCTCCTCGAACCGGAGGCGGATGATCTCCCGCTCCCGCGCCGGGAGACCGTCGACGAGGTGCTCGATGGTCATCGCGTCCTCGGCGCGCAACAGCCCTGCGTCGTCCTCGCCGAGCGTGTCGCCCAGCGTCCGGCTCCCCTCGTCGCCGGAGTCGGCCGGGCGGGAGAGCGAGACGCCCTGCCTCGCCGCCATGCCCTGCAGCGCCTCGACCACGGACTCGAGGTCGATGCCCATGTCCGCCGCCAGCTCGTTCGCCGTGGGCGAGCGGCCGTTCGCCGCAGCCAGCTCGCTCGCGCGCTTGCGCACGTTGAGCGCGCGCTCCTGCAGCTCGCGCGGAGGCCGGACGGTCCAGGAGTGGTCGCGCAGGTGGCGGCGGACCGTTCCCGCGATCGTCGGGACCGCGAACGAGCTGAACGCCGTCCCCTTCCCCGGGTCGTAGCGGTCGAGCGCATGCAGCAGCCCGATCGCTGCGACCTGGAACAGGTCGTCGTCCTCGACGAACGGGCCGCTGAACTTGCGCGCGATGCTGCGTGCCAACGGCAGGAACCGCGCGGCGAGCTCCTCGCGCACGACGGGGTCGTGCGTGGCGGCGAGGTGCTCGAAGAGCGAGCGGTCATCCCGCTGATCGGGAAGGGAGGCTGCCACTGGGAAAGCACCTACCTCGGCGCCGGGCCGCCGAAACGGCGGCCCTCACGAATTGAACGCGATCGGCCCCGGCTCACGCCCGCTGCACGGCGAGCTCCTCGAGGCGCTTGAGCGAGGCGGCGTTGCGCCACTTCGTCGCGAAGTGGACCGGCGGGAACAACGCGAGCGGCCGGAACACGCCGTCGGGCTGCTCGTGCATCCGCACGGTCGTCCCGCCGTCCTCGGGGATCAGCTCGAGCGTCACCGCCGCCGTGATCGCCGGGCGGCCCTTCGCGCGCAGCTTGAGCCGCCAGGGCGGGTTGGCCTCGAGCGACTCCGTGTGATCGCGGATCGTGAGCGGTCCCGCGCCGATGGTGTGGTGGAACCGCGATCCCGGCGTGGGCCAGTCCGCGTCGGCGTCGCGGATGTCCTTCGAGCCGATCACCCAGTAGCCGTAGCTGCCGGGATCGGCGAGGGTGTCCCAGACCATCTCGGGCGGGACGGGCATGAAGCGTTCGTTGGTGGCCACGTCCGGAGCGTCTACCCGCGGACGCGCGATTCCAGCAGCGCCGTCCGCGCGGCCGCGTGCCCGGGAACGCCGTGGACCGACCCGCCCGGGAAGGCCGCCGCGCTCCCGAGGTACAGCCCGCGGACCGGCGTGCGGTACGGCGTGAGCGACGGGACCGGCCGGAAGACCATCTGGTCCAGCATGTACGAGCCCGCACCCACGTCGCCCTTGACGAGGTTCGCGTTGCGACCTTCGAGGTCCGCGGGCGTCAGCACGTGGCGGGCCAGGATCAGATCGCGGAAGCCGGGCGCGAAGCGCTCGATCTGCTGCTCGATCCGCTCCACGTGCGGCTCGGCGGGCTCCCACGCCGCGTCGTGCGGCCCGTGCGTGTAGGCCCAGGCGGTGTGCCGCCCGTGGGGCGCGCGCGTCGGATCGTCGAGCGTCTGCTGGCCGAGGAGGAGGAACGGCGGCCCCGCCGCGCCGTTGCGCAGGGAGTCCAGCGTGTCCGCCTCGCCGCCGCCGACGTGCACCGTGCCGGCCAGCCGCGCCTCCGGCGCGGTCCACGGGATCGGTCCCGACAGCGCCCAGTCGAGCTTGATCGTCGACGGGCCGTAGCGGTAGCCGCCCAACTGCGCGGCGTAGCGTGGCGACAGCGCGTCGCCGGTCAGCCGGAGCAGCCCGTGCGGCGTGACGTCGGCGATCACGAGCCGCGCGGGCACGCGCTCCTCACCGGCGACCTCGACGCCCGTGACGCGCCCGCGCTCGACGATCGCCCGCGTCACCGGCGCGCCCGTCCGGATCCGGCCGCCGAGCTCCTGCAGGTGGCCCGTCAGCGCCGCGGCCAGCCGCTCGGCGCCGCCCTCCGGGCTCGGCCATCCGACCGCGTGGCCCATCAGGTTGAGGTGGACGGCGGCGATCGCGCTCCCGGCGCCCTCAGGCGGCACGTCGCCGTGCATCGCCGACCCGTAGAGCCACGCGCGCGCGCCGTCGCCGCGGAACAGCCGCCGGGCGAGCGCGTCGGCCGGCATCAGCAACAGCCGGGCCCAGTCGAGCATCGCCCTCGGCCCCAGCGCCGTGAGCATCCGCGCGGATCCCGCGACGGGCGGGAACCCGCCCATCAGCGTCGACCGCCACGCGTCGAAGTGGCGGACGTACGGCATCGCGAACTCGCGCCATGCGGCGCCGTCGCCCGGCGCGAGCGCATCGAGCGAGGCGGCCGTCTCGTCGACGTCGCGCGTGAGGACCACGGCGCGCCCGTCCGGCAGGGGGTGCGCGTAGCAGTGCCGCGGCTGGATCCAGCGCAGCCCGTGGCGCGCGAGGGGCCAGCGGCCGAACACCGGCGAGGCGGCGGCGGCCGGGAAGACGGCGGAGTACGTGTCGTGGCGGAAGCCCGGCAGCGTCAGCTCCTCGGTCGCGACCGCGCCGCCCGCGCGGTCCGCCGCCTCCAGCACGGTGACGTCGCGGCCGGCCTCGGCGAGCGTGATGGCGGCGGCGAGGCCGTTCGGCCCGCTGCCGATGACGACGGCTCCGGTCATCCCCGGATCCTTCCCGTTCCGCCCTGCGCTACGCGCGCTCCGCCGAGCGGCTGTCGGCGTCGCTCCGGCATCCGTGCCGGAGCGAGCGCAGACAAGTGCCGCAGGCCGTGACCCCCCAGGCGAACGGCCTGCGATCCAGAGGACCAGCGCGCACCGCCCCCAACAGCGGCGACGCGCGGAGAAAGTCGTAGCGCGCGGAAGCGGCGCCGCAAGACGTCGTGCCGGATGTGACCGCAGCCGGCGTCAGCTCGCGACGGCCACGGCGCGCGAGCCCGCTTCCGAGACCTCGACCGCGACGACGGCCAGCACCGCGGCCGCGACGTCGGGATCGAACTGGGTCCCGGCGTGCTCGAGCAGCTCCCGCGCGGCGACCGCGGCGGGCAGCGCCGCGCGGTAGGCCCGGTCGGTCGTCATCGCGTTCCACGAGTCGCACGCCGCGATGATCCGCGCTTCGAGCGGGATCGCGGCTTCCGCCAGCCCGTCGGGGTAGCCACCGCCGTCCCAGCGCTCGTGGTGGGCGCGCACGATCACGCCGACCTCCCGCATGAACCCGCCGACCCGGTCGAGCATGCGCTGGCCCTCGATCGTGTGCCGGCGGACGATCCGCCACTCGTCCTCGTCGAGCGAGCCCGGCTTGTTGATGATCTCCTTGGGCACCGTGACCTTGCCGACGTCGTGGAGCAGCGCGCCGAACTCGAGGTTCCGCATCCGGTCGGCGGGCAACCCGAGCCGCCGCCCGACCTCGACGGCGAGATCGACCACGTCCCGGCAGTGCTCACCCGTGTATCCGTCGTCCGCCTCGACGACGTCGCCGAGCACCAGCGCGGTCCCGCGGTAGGCGGCGTTGAGCTCAGCCAGGCTCCGCAGCCGCGCCTCCCGCTCCCGGCCGAAGAGGGCGAGCACGCCGATCAGCGGGAGCAGGCTGAGCGCCGCCCACGGACGCTCGTCGACGGCCAGTGCGGCGAGCATGCCCGCCGGGGCGAGGGCGACGTCGACGGCGAAGAGCCACCAGTCGCCGAGCAGCGTGCGGAGGTCGAAGTCGCCGTGGAGCGCGTCGCGCAGCGCGGAGATCCCGAAGTCGAGCGCCACCTGCGCCACGAGCATCGCGCCGAGCACCCAGAGCGCCACGTCGCTGGCCACCGGCGCGTCCACCGCCGCCAGGACGGCGGCGGGGCCGAGCGCGAACCACGCGTTGGCCGGAGCGAGCGCGACCCGGCTCAGCGGCAGCCGCCCGCGCGTGACGTCGAGCAGCTGCACGACGGCGAACGTCGCGGCGGTGAGCGGCGCGAGCAGCGCCGGTGGCGTGGCGAAGGCGAGCGGGACGAACGCGAGCTCCGTCGGCACGGTGTAGCCGGGCCCGACGCTGAACCGCACGCGGCTCGCGACGGCGAGCGCGATCAGGCAGGACACGGCGACCGTCGGCTGGACGGTCGCGCTCCACGGCGGCGCGGCGACGATCAGCAGAAGACACGCGAGCGCGAATCCGCCGCCCAGGATGGCCTCCGCGCGGCGCTCGCGCGCGCTCAACGGCGTGAAGCGGCGATCGTGCGCCGCTTTGAGCCGCTGCTGCTCCGCGATCGAGGGGTCCAGGGCCATGACGCGTACCACGGGATGTGATCGGCACGGCGGCGGCACCCATTGAGGCTCGGACGTTCGTCCGCCCCCTCTTCAGGGCAGTTCACGCCGTTCCGATGCACCGGATGTCAGGGGGTGGGAAGGCCCCGCAAGGAAGCAGCAGGAGGATTGGATTTGACCGGACGGCACAAGAGCACGATGCTCGCGCTGCTGGTTGCACTCGCCGTCGCCACGCCCGCGAGCGCGGCGGAGGGCGACGACGCCGCCGAGTTCACCGGCGAGACGGTGACCGCGCAGACGACGGCCGGCACGCTCGAGACGTGTCGCGACCCCGAGGTGGCGCCACTGCTCGAGCAATTCAAGGACGACGACCTGTACTTCGTCGCTCCGGGGGGCGACTTCGAGGATGGCACCGAGGGCTGGCAGCTCGAGGGCGGCGCCGCGATCGGCTTCGGCTCGAACGCGTTCTCGCCGCTCGGGTCGGGCGAGCGGTCGCTGCAGCTGCCCGCAGGCGGCGCCGCGACGAGTCCCGCGTTCTGCGTGGACGAGCGCTACCCGCACTTCCGGGTCTCCGTCGGGCAGCTCGGATCGCGCAAGGCGAAGATCCGGGTCTCGGTGGTCTATCCCGGCATGGAGAAGAACGTCCGCAAGGAAGCGGACATCGACGCCGAGGACAAGCACACCTGGAAGCTCTCCAAGCGGCTCTCCATCAAGCCCGACCACGGCCGCAAGGTCGGCGGCTGGCGCCTCGTGGCGCTTCGCTTCGAGCTGATCAAGGCGGAGGACGGCGCGGACGCCCGGATCGACGACGTGCTCGTCGACCCGCGCCTGCGCTACTGAGATCCGGCCGGCGCCTCCGCCCCGCGGCGGGCGGAGGCGCACGGACCGCCGACGACGGCTACGAGCGCGGCACCTCTCCGCGCCAGCTGCCGCTCGCGCCGCCGCGCGACTCGACGAGCTCCTTGAACCGCTCCAGGTCGCTCTTGACCCGGCGGTCCGGCGCGCCGATCAGGTCGCCGACCTTCTCCTTGATCCCCTCGGGGACGAAGTCGAGCTGGACCATGAGCTTGGACTGGTCGTCGCTCAGCTTGTGGAACGTGACGACGCCGGCGTTGTCCTTGCCGTCCGTGTTCCGCCACGCGACGCGCTCATCCGGCAGCTGCTCGGTGATGACGGCGTCCCACTCGTGGCGGGTCCCGCCGATATCCGCGACCCAATGCAGGTGGGTGTCGTCGATCTGCCGGATCTCCTCGACGCCCTCCATGAACTTCGGGAACTCCTCGAACTGGGTCCACTGGTCGTAGGCGGCGCGGACCGGGACGTTGAGTTCGATGGACTGCTCGATGGTCGACATGAGAGTGCCTCCTTGGCTCGTGTCCTATGAGGCTGTCCACGTCGGGGGCACGTGCAAACGGTCGTTGACGCGGTGCTGACGTCGCTTGGCGCGGGACCGCTCTCCTACTCGGATCGGCGGATGTCGACGTCCTCGAAGAGGGCCGCGACGCCGGACACGGTGAGGACGCGCTCCACGGGGTCGCCTCCGTGCACGAGCGAGAGCTTGACGCCACGTGCGAGCGCCGTCTCGCGGCCTTCGACGAGGAACTTCACGCCGGTCGAGTCCATGAACGCCAGTCCGCTGAGATCGATGATCAGGGCATCGAGATCCCGGCTCAGGAGCTCCTGGAGCGCGCGGCTCGCGTCGCCGGCCGACGCGATGTCGAACTCCCCGTGAAGCTCCATGCGCGCCGTGCGAGCGTCCTCGCTGACCTCGAGCCGGAGCCGTCCCGCGCCGCGACGCGACCCTCGCCACATCAGACGGCTTCCTCTTGCTCGTGCAGCACGAAGCGCATGGCGATCTCCGTCCCACCGTGCTGCGGCGAGAGGATCTCCGAGCTCGCGGAGATCTGGGAGATCAGCGGCAGGCCCAGTCCCAGCCCCGGGCTGTCGAGCCGCGGCACGAGGCCGTGACCGTGGTCGCGAATCCGCACCCACAACGACTCGCCATCGTGCTCCGCCGCCATCTCCAAGGACGCTGGGCGATCGTCGTTCCGGTACGCGTGCACGACGCCGTTGGTCATCGCCTCCGACACGCACAGCGCGATCGAGTCGAGCGCCCGGGCCGTCGCCCCCGCGGCTGCCGCGAACTCGCCGATCGCGCGCCGGGCGCGTCCCGGAGCCTCGGCAGTGGCCTCGAACGACCAGTGCGCGGTGGTCACGACGCGGACAATATCGGCGGCTCGCCGATCCGCAGCACCAGGAGCGCGATGTCGTCGCGCGGCTCCGATGGGCTCAGGTCCAGCACGGCGCCGTAGATGTGGTCGGCGATGCCCTCTGCGCCGGCGCCGGAAGTCGCGGCGAGCAGCGACTCCACGTCCGCCGGGTCGAGCGTGAGCGCAGGCGCGTACGCATCGGTGAGGCCGTCGGTGTAGAGGAGCACGCAGTCACCCGGCCGCAGGACGACGGTCGTGTCGACGAGCCGTGCATCTGGTTCGGCGCCGAGGACGACGCCATACGTCCCGATGCCCATGACGTCCCCATCGGGCCGGAGCAACAGCGGAAGCGGGTGTCCGCCGATCGAGAGCTCGAGACGGTATCCGCCGTCGACCCGATCCAGGCGAGCGTAGGCGACACCGCAGAGCTCGCGCGGGGTGCGGTCGTCGCAGAGCGCGTCGTTCAGCACGGACAGCACCCTGCTCGGGCTTCGCTCGTGCAGTGCCGCGGTCCGCAACGTGTAGCGCGCGAGGCCCGTGACCGCCGCCGCCTTCGGGCCCTTCCCGCACACGTCGCCGACGGCGACCGACCAGCTGCCGTCGCCGGACTCGAACACGTCGTAGAAGTCGCCGCCCACCCGATGGCCTGTCCCGACCGGCCGGAAGCGCGCGGCGAGCTCGATGCCCGCGATCTCGGGCAGGCGCGACGGCAACAGGCTCTCCTGGAGCGCTTCCGCGATCTGCTCGACCGTCTCCTCGGCGCGCCGGCGCTCGGTGATCACCGCCGCGAGGAGCAGGACGGTGACGCCCGTGACCCCGAAGTAGGTCTGGGCGAGGAGGAGGCTGTCGTCGGGATTGCTCCGGACGAAGGGGCCTTCCGCGTTCGCCGTGTAGTAGACGGCGATCGTGGCGACGGCGAGGCTCGCCGCCGCCGCGCCCGGCTGCCAGAAGCGCAACGCCGCCCAGACCAGGAGCGGAAAGGCGAGGTAGGCGAGGTTCGTCTCCTGTCTGAACACGAAGACGCTCAACCCGACCACCGCGGCAGCCAGGACGATCGCCTCGCCGGCGCGTCCGGGAACGCGATCGAAGGGCCAATGTGCCGCGGCCGCCATGATCAGCGGCGCGACGAGCAGGTTCCCGCCCATGTCCCCGAGCCACCACACACGCCAGACAGCGCCGAAATCGTCGACCGGGACCTCCCCGCCGACGACGAGGCTTCCCACGCCGATCGTCGCGGCGATCAGCGTGCTTCCCACGGCGCCCAGCGCGACGAGCGCGAGCACGTCGCGCACCCGCTCCAGCGATGGCATGAAGCCGGCCACACGGCGGAGCAGGTAGGCGCCGGCGACCGCCTCCGCGGTGTTCCCGCACGTGATCCCGAGCACCGTGATCATCGGCACTCCGGTCCAGGCGTTCGCCAGGAACGCACCGAGGGCCACGCCCGGCCACACCGACGGCCCCCAGAGGACGAGCGCCGCCAGGGCGATCCCGGTCGGGGGCCAGATCGCCGTCACGCTGCCGGTCGCGAACGCGAGGTCGAGCCCGACTCTCGCGGATCCGTAGTACGCCGCCGCGATCAGGACGATCTTCGCGGCGTGCACTCCCCGACCACGTTCCGGCCAGCGTGCGGAGGTCAAGGCTGCAATCTATCCCGCGCCGACCGCCCTTCACGGCGCTCGCCGGCGCTCACTCGACAGCGAGGCAGACGACCGTGGCGTCGTCGCGGAGCGACTCGCTGCTCGCGGCGAGGGCGGCCTTGTGGACCTCGCGGACCGTATCGGCGGCCGAACCGTCGTCGGACTGCAGGGCCGCTGCGCTGACCCCGTCGTAGTCGAGTCCGGCCCGGCCTGTGCCGTCGTGGATCACGCCGTCCGAGCAGATGATCAGGCGATCGCCCGGCGCGAGGGTGGTCTCGCGCCTGGCGGGTCGCGGGCCGGCGCGCCCGCCCAGTCCGTGCCCGACCGGGATGTCGATCACCTCGATCTGCTCGTCCGCCCGGATGACGATCGGCTTCACCTGCCCGCAGTTGACGATCTCCAGCCGGAAGGTCGTCGGGTCCCAGCGCGCGGCGACCGCCGTCATCGCCGCCGCCGGGCCGGGCATCTCGCGGAGGGTGCGGTGCATCAGCATCATCGCCTCGTGGGCCCCGGCGCCGCTGCGCCGCGCCGCGCGCAGCGCGCCGAGCGCGACCGCGCTGCTCGCGGCCGCGCGCGTGCTCGGCCCGAGCCCATCGGCCAGCGTGATCCAGATGCCGTCGAGGTTCTCGACGACGTCGTACCAGTCCCCGGCCACCTCGTAGCTCGGGAGCACGTTGCCCGCGACCTCGCCGCCGCTGACCCGGGAGATCCGCGGCGGCAGCAGGCTCTGCTGGATCTCGGCCCCGGGAAGCGGCCGGATCCGGCGCTGGGCGCGGGCGAACGTGTCCGTGTACCGGTCAGCGAGCGTGATCGCCGCCGCGGCCTGCCGCGCGAGCTCGGTGAGCGGGCGGCGCGGGCGGCCGAGCGTGAGCATCACGCCGATCGACCTCCCTCGCAGCCAGAGCGGGACGACCTCGACGCCGGGGCGATCCGCCAGCCCACGCCGGAGCTCGGCCAGGCCCTTGGCGTCGAGCTCGGGGCCGATCGCGAGCGGCACCTCGATCTGGTCCGGGAGGCGTTCGGGGCCGGCGACGCGCAGGAGATGCGAGCCGTCGATGTCGATGACGTAGAGCGCCACGGGCACCTCGGCGATCCGCTGCGCCTCGGCCGCGAGCTGCTCGGGGAGCACCGGCGGTGCCACGACGTCGAAGACGTGGATCCCTTCGAGGGGCACCGGGCCTTCGCGTCCGAGCCGTCCCGTCGCGAGCGGCCGCTCGGCGTACTCCAGGGGCTCGGCGGGCCGTTGCTCGCGGATCGCGGCCAGCAGGCTCGCGCGGTCGGCGAAGTGGCGGTAGAACGTGGACCGGGACACGCCGGCCGCGGCCGCGAGGTCGGCGACCGGGGTGTCGGCGGACAGGTCGAGCAGACGGCGGCCGGCCTCGATGATCCTCGTGGCCGTCCGGTCCGTGCCGGTGCGCCGGCTCGTCATGACGGACAGTCGACGCCATCCGGCGACGATGCGCAAGCCGCGCGGCGCGCCGCCGCGCGCGAACGTCCGGAGACGGTCGGCGCGCGGCGGGGCGGAGTGCGCCGGTGGCGGATCAGCGCGTCGCGAACTGCGACTGGCCGGTGGACGGCGACGCGTCGTCCTGCACGCCGTCCTTGACCTGCTGCGCGTGCTCCTGGCCGCTCTCCTTGATGGTGTCGGCGGCGTCCTGCGCGACCTGCTTGCCGTGGTCGAGCGCCTCGGAGCCGGTCTCCTTGACCTTGTCCTTGACGTCGTCGGCGATGCTGCCGATCCGCTCGTCCTCGACGCGGGTCGACGGGATCAGCATGCCCGCGACGAAGCCGACGGCGACCGCGCCGATGGCCAGGCCGAGCGGGTTCTCCTGCGCGACGCTTCCGGCGCGCTTGGCCGTGGCCTTGGCCTGATCGGCGTCCGGCGTACCGCCGACGATCTTGTCCTTGACGCCCACGAGGCTCTCCTTTGCCGAGTCGCGCTTGTCCTGCAGGTTCTCCTTCGCCCGCGTCTTGACGTCGGCCTTGTAGCCGAGCGCGTCCACGGTCTCTGACATCTCGGCGCGCGTCTGCTCTATCTCGGCGCGGATCCGGTCGGGTTCTTGGCCCATGCGATGTCCTCCTTCACGGTTTCGATGGTCTGGGGTGCCGGCGGCGTCGCACGCTGCAGCGATGCCTGTCCGGCCTTGGCGAGCACGAGGGCGACGACCGCCCACAGTGCCATCACGATCAGCGCGGCGACCCACGTCGCCATCGCCTTGTCGAGCAGCGCGATCAGCGCTGCGGTGAGCGCGCCCATCGCGAGCAGCGCGAACACGGCCGCGGCGCCCAGCATGCCGGCGCCCTTGCCGGCCAGCTTGCCCTTCTGCTGCAGCTCGGCGCGGGCGAGCTCGATCTCCTGGCGAACCAGCGTGGAGGTCTGCGACGAGAGCTCCTTGACCAGGTCGCCGATCGGCCGCTCGCGTGCGTCCTGAGCGCCGTTCATGGCGTCAGCCATGGGTCAGCTGACCGTGTCGTAGGGCGCCGGCGGGGTCGGCGCCGCCGTCGTGGCGGGCGTGGTCGGCGCGAGCTGCGCGGTGGGGCGCGGGGGCACGGTCGAGCGCTGCTCGTAGCGACGCGAGCTCGACGCCTTCAGGAAGCGCGACGCGACGAGGCCGAGTGCGATCCCGCCGCCGATGACGACCCACGGCTGGCGGCGTCCGAAGTCCTCGAGGTCGCCCAGGATGCGCTCGGCGTCGTTCTCCTTCAGGTACCCGCCGAGCTGCTCCGCCCGGTCGGCCGCCTGGTCGGCGAGCTTGGCGGGCTGGTCCTTGCCCTGCTCGCGCAGCTGCTCGCTGACGCTGCGCACGTCCGACGCGATGCCGCTGACGCGCTGGCCGGCCTCGGTCGAGCGCTGGTCGACCTGCGAGCGCAGCTGCGATCCGGCCTTCTGCTTCGCCTGGCCGGCCGCCTCCTGCGCCTTCTCCTTGGCCTGGTCGGCCGTGGAGGTGTCCGAGCCGGGCTCGGGGGTCACCGGCGCGGTGAGCGGCGGCTGGCTGGTGTACGTGGTGTCCATCGTGGTCTCCTGTCTTGTGAAGTGGTCGGTGCTCACAGGCCGGGGATCCCGCCCCCGAGCTTGCTCAGCAGGTCCTGCGGCTCGATGCCGAACTTCGCCAGCAGCCCCGAGTCGCGCTCGGGGTCGACCTGGTCGGGCAGCTCCTGCTCGGCCTGCTGGGCCTGGTCCTGCTTGCCCTGCTGCTTGAGCAGGTCGAGGATCTTGTCCTTCGGAATCTCCATGGGGAACCTCACGGGTCGGGGGGTGGGTGTCGATCAGGCGGTCCGCGCGCGCTGCTTGGCGCCGGCCGTGGAGCGCTCGTCGAGCTGGAGCTCGCGCTCGGCGCCGGTCACGCCCGCTTCGAGCTGCCGCGAGCGCTCGCGCTCCGCGTTGAGCTCGGCGCCGAGCAGGATCGCCACGTTGGTGAGCCAGATCCAGACGAGGAAGATCACGACGCCGCCCAGTGCGCCGTAGGTCTTGTCGTAGGACCCGAAGTTGGCGACGTAGAACGCGAAGCCGGCCGATGCGATCAGCCACACGACGACCGCGACCGCGGCGCCGGGGAGGATCGCCTTGATACCGCCGAGCTTGGCGTTGGGCGAGGCGAAGTAGAGCAGCGCGATCATCGCGATCACGACCGCCAGCAGCACGGGCCACTTGGCGATGTCCCACGCCGTGACGGCGGCCGAGCCGAGGCCGACGGCGGATCCCACGGCGTCGGCGAGCGGCCCCGTGAGCACGATGGCCGCCAGCACCAGCGCGAGCATCAGCACGAGCACCAGCGTCACGAGCATCTGCAGCGGCCGGATCTTCACGAACGAGCGGCCTTCCTCGACCTCGTAGATCACGTTCGAGGCGCGCATGAACGCGCCGACGTAGCCCGACGCCGTCCACAGCGCCGCCACGATGCCGACGATCAGCATGACGCCGGCCGTCCCGCTGCTCTGCGTCAGCGTCTCGATCGGGCCCTTGAAGGTCTCGACCGCGGACGCGGGGCCGACCTCGCTGACCAGGTCGGTCAGCGCCTTCGTGATCCGCGCGGGATCGAAGACCAGGCCGACGATCGACACGAGCGCGATCAGCGCGGGGAAGATCGAGAGGACGGCGTAGTACGTCAGCGCCGCGGCGGAGTCGGTGAGCGCATCCTCCTTGAACTCGGAGACGGTGCGCTTGAGCGTCTGGCCGAGCGATCCCTTCTGCGCGTGCTCGGGACCCTCCGGCCGCCGGCCGGACCGCTTCTCACCACCCTGATGCTCAGCTCGTGCGCTCACTTGGACTCCTTCGATCGCTTCCGTTTCTCCTTCTGCGCTACCCACGACCGCGCGGGCCCACCGCGGCTGAGCGGATCCCAGACCTCCGGCGGGACAGTTTCCGAGCCACTGTCCCGACTTCGCGAGACACTCACGGGCGCAGGCGACGCCGTTTTCCGCGGGGGATGTACGCTCTGGGTCGAGGGCATCGGCGACGGCGGCCCCGGGACGGGGCAACGGCGCCTGACTTCGAGGACACACCACGGTCCACGAAGCCATGCCCGATCCGACCCTCCACCTCGCACCGGCTCCCACCACCCTCTGCGGCGAGGAGGAGCTGGTCCCTGCCTGGCGCGGACTGCTCCATGCGTACGCGTTCTGGCTCGCCCTCGCGGCGGCGGCGACGCTCGTCGCGCTGGCGCCGACCCGCGACGCACGGCTGGCCGCGACGATCTACGGCGTCGCGCTCTGCGCGCTCTTCGCAGTCAGCGGGCTGTATCACCGCTGGCGCTGGGATCCACGGTGGCGGCCGCTGCTGCGCAGGCTCGACCACAGCACGATCTTCCTCTTCATCGCGGCGAGCACGACGCCGGTCGCGCTGCTGGTGCTCGCGGGGACCGCGCAGACGGTCGTGCTGCTCGCGGCGTGGCTCGGTGCGCTGGCCGGGATCGGCATGACCGTCATGTGGATCGACGCGCCGCGCGGCGTGGTGGCGCTCAGCTACGTCGCGGTCGGATGCGCCGTCGGCATCGCGATCCCGGAGCTCGTGGCACGGCTCCCGGTCGCGCCGCTCGTGCTGCTCGCCGGCGGCGGGCTGCTCTACGCCTCCGGCGCTGCCGTGTACGCGACCCGCCGCCCGGACCCCTGGCCGCAGAGCTTCGGCTTCCACGAGGTCTTCCACGGCCTCGTCGTCGTCGCCGCGGCGAGCCACTTCGTCGCCATGCTCGTCTGGGTGGTGCCGGGTGCGGCCGCGGTCCAGTGAGACGGTCGAGGAGCTGACCAGCGTCAGGAGAACCTGAGCGGGCTGCCCGTCACGCCGCGCGCGGCCGAGGGTCCGTGAGGAGGTCCGTCGGGGCGAGGACGAAGACCTCGCAGATCATGTCGGGGTCCTGCTGGTTGCCGCTCATGAATCCGACCACGCGCCGCCCGGTCGCAGACTCGATGACGTGCACGAAACGGTCGCGCATGACCTCCTGGAACTCCATGCGCTGCTGGATGACGGCCGCGCCGCGGCCGCCTTCGAGCAGCGTCTTCTCGACGCGGGTGAAGCCGCCGCGCAGCAGGCAGACGACGAGGTCGTCGTGGTAGTACGTCTTGGTCTGGGTCGGACCGACCCCGTAGTAGTCCTTGAGCAGCGCGACCATGCCGTCGGAGACCGCCGTACGGACCGCGCCGTCGCTCAGCCGGGCCCGGGTTTCGTCGCGTTCGGCCATGCATCACACCGTACCCCCGTCGCGCTACGGTGGGAAGCGACCGTTCGTCAGGTCCAGCCCTTCGCCTCGAGCGCGTCCTATCCCAGGAGAGCGAGGAAGGAAGGCCGCCATGACGGCCTCGAACGGCCCCCTCGAGGGCGACGCTCTGCTCCTGGCGGTCACCGAGTCGATGGTGGCGCTGCACCAGCGGTATCACCACCGCGAGCCGGTCACGGCCAAGACGCAGCTGATGGGCGGCGACCTGCTGGTCTGCGTGATGGGCGGCGTCTACACCGAGGTGGAGAAGACGATGATCGAGCTGCAGCGCCACACCATCGTCGCCGAGACCCGCAACGCCTTCCAGCTGGCGATGCAGGACAAGTTCATCAGCGCCGTCGAGCAGCTCTCCGGGCGCCGGGTGCTCGCCTTCATGTCCGACAGCAACGTCGGCCCGGACCTCGAGATCGAGCTCTTCGTCCTCGAACCCGACGGCCACGACCCCGTCGAGCGCTGAGCCCGACGACCCCGGGGGCGAGCGACCTCAGGGCTTGAAGACGACCTTGAAGGCGCCGTCCTCCTTGCTCTGGAACATGTCGTAGGCGGCGGGCGCGTCGGCGAGCGGGACGTGATGGGTGGCGAAGCCCTCGACGCCGAGCGGGTCCTCGTCGCCCGCCAGCAGCGGCAGGATGTCGTCGACCCAGCGCCGGACGTTGGCCTGGCCCATCCGCAGCGTGAGCTGCTTGTCGAACATCTGCATCAGGTTCATCGGGTCCACGGCGCCGCCGTAGACGCCCGAGAGCGACACCGTCCCCCCGCGCCGGACGAGGTCGAGCGCGAGATGCAGCGCCGCGAGCCGGTCGACGCCGGCGGTCTCGATCGCCTTGCGCGCCACGGCGTCGGGCAGGAAGCCCGCGAGCGTCTGGGCGAGCCGGCCGAGCGGGGCGCCGTGCGCCTCCATCCCGACCGCGTCGATGACGCCGTCCGGCCCGCGGCCGCCGGTGAGCGCGCGGACCGCTTCGAGCACGTCGTCGCCGCCGGTCACGTCGATCGTGTGCACGCCGTGGGCCGCGGACCGCGCGAGGCGCTCCGGCACGAGGTCGAGCCCGATCACCGTCTCGACGCCGAGGTGCTGCGCGACGCGCGTGCACATCTCGCCGATGGGCCCCAGCCCGATCACGGCGAGGCTGCCGCCCGCGGGCACGCCGGCGTACTGCACGGCCTGCCCGGCGGTGGGCAGCACGTCGGAGAGGAAGAGGACGCGGTCGTCGGGCGGGCCGTCCGGGACCTTGATCGGCCCGTACTGCGCCTGCGGCACGCGCAGCAGCTCGGCCTGGCCGCCGGGCACCTGCCCGTAGAGCTTCGTGTAGCCGAACAGCGCCGCGCCCTTGTCCTGCTCGCGCACCTGCGTGGTCTCGCACTGCGACTGCAGGCCGCGATCGCACATCCAGCAGTGCCCGCAGGAGATGTTGAACGGGACGACGACGCGGTCGCCCGGAGCGAGGCCGGGCACCTCCGCGCCGACCTCCTCGACGACGCCCATCGGCTCGTGCCCGAGGATGTCGCCCTCGCCGATGTAGGGCGCCAGGACCTCGTAGAGGTGCAGGTCCGAGCCGCACAGCCCGGTCGAGGTGACGCGCACGATCGCATCCGTCGGCTCCTCGATCCGCGGATCGGGGACGGTGTCGACCCGCACGTCGCGGCGGCCGTGGAACGTGAGCGCCCTCATCGGCGGGCGAAGGATCGTGAAGTCATCTGCGGGCCGTTCCCGGAAGGACGTCCGGGCAGCGTCGCGGCGTGCGATCGGTGACGACCGCCCGCGTCAGCCCGCGGGCGAAGGCTCCATCCGTGGCCGCGCGATCGACGCCCGCACCGAGATCGCCTGCACGCCCATCGCCGCCAGGGTGGCCACGGTGAAGGCGACCGCGACGCCCGTCCGATCGATGAGCCCGCCGACGATCACGCAGAACGCCACGAACGCGCCCAGTCCGACCACCATCCCCCGGAGCAGGTCGACGAGCGCGTGGCGCCCGTAGCTGCGGTGCGTGAAGACCGCGAGCACCGAGGCGAGCACGGGCAGCGCCGCCAGCGCACCGGCGACGACGGGTCCGAACCGGTCCGCGGCGAGGCTGAGCGCGACGATGAGCGCCGCCGTCAGGACCATGCGGGCCGCGAGCTCGCCGCGCGGTGACGGAAGGTGCGGAGGCGGCGGGGCGAGCGGGAGGCCGAACCGCGCCGCGAGGATCGCCCCCGCCGCGATCGCGGTCGCGCCGGCGAGACCGATCTCCGCGCGGCCGGCGAGGAACCCCATGACGATCGCCACGGCCCAGCCGGCGAGCAGGCTGGCCGGCCACCCGCGACGCCGCGCCGACCGCCCGTAGGCGATCGCGAAGGCCGCGACGGAGACCAGCCCGACGAGCGTCGCGCAGGCCGCCTGGGCCGCGAACGCGGTGCCGTGGCGCTCCGCCGCGATGAGCAGGATGGGTCCGACGATGAGCGGGAACGCGCTCAGCAGCCCGCCGACGCCGTGGCCCCACCGGCGGGCGGCCAGCGTCGCGAGCCCGACGAGCATCGAGGCGAGCGCTGCGACGACGGGGGTGATCACCGGCGGGAAGCTGTGGGTCGGAAGCACATCGGCCCGTCGAGCGTACGACGCTCAGAGCGTGACCTGCCCAGGGTCCGCGGGCCGGGGCGCCGGGCGGCGCAGGCCGGCGTCCGGGGGCGGACGCTCGGGGACCGGCCGCAGCAACCGCCCGGCCAGCGGCACGGCGGTGCGGACCGCACGGAGCATGTGGCGCGCGACGGCGACCGGCGCCCCGAGGTCCGGTGCCACCCGCAGGCCGGTCTGCAGCGGAGCCAGGAGGCTGCCGCGCGACGGGATCCCGCCGCTGAGCTGGGTCGCGTGCGGCGCCTGCCACAGCCCGCCGGGCCCGCCGGCGTCCTCCTCGCCGCTGCGGTACCAGCGGTCGATGAGCAGGAGCACCGCCGTCGCGAGCGGCCGTGGACCGGCGTACAGGAGATCGAGCAGCCGCGTCTCGCCGCCGAGCACGATCTCGCCGCGCGGCCGCACGACGGCCTCGACGAGCGCGGCGGCGACGAGGTCGGGACCGTAGGCGTCCGGCGCCACTCGAGGCTTGCGGCCCGTCGCGCTGGAGGCGTGCGCGAACAGCGGCGTGTCGATCGGACCCGGATGCACCATGACCACCCGCACGCCGGACCCCTGCTCCCGCTCCTCGATGGCCAGCGAGCCGAGGAAGCCTCGGAGCGCGTGCTTGGCCGCCGCGTAGGACGACCAGGTCGGCAGCGGCACGCGCGCCATGAGCGAGCCCGTCGCGACGATCGTCCCGCGCGACGCCCGGAGGTGGGGCAGCGCCGCGCGGATCACGTCGACGGCACCCGTGAACGTCACGGCGACCGTGCGGTCGAAGTCGTCCGGGTGCACCTCGCTCGCGTGCCCGAAGACGGCGGCCGCGGCGTTGGACACGACGACGTCCAGCCCGCCGAGCGCCTCGACGGCACGCGCGACCGCGCGCTCGGCCTCGGCGCGCTCGCCGAGATCCGCGCCGAGCACGACGGCGTCGAGGCCTTCCTCCTCCACGGTCGCCCGCAGGCCCTCGTGGCGGCGGGCCACGAGCGCCAACCGGGCGCCCTCGCCCGCGAGCAGGCGCGCGGCGGCGAGCCCCACGCCGGAGCTCGCTCCCGTGAGGAGCACCCGGCGCCCCTGGAGTCGTAACGGCGGCGTCATGCGTGGCTGCGGTCGAAGCGGAGGATCATGCGGAGCCCACGGGCTACCCGCGATAGGCAGCCGCCACCGCGATCCGCGCGCGGCATGACGCCTTGGCGCTCTCGGGATGTCACTCCGGGAGGCGCACGGCGCGGAACCGCGGCCCGCCGCCGCGGTGCGTGCGCCCGATCAGCCGGCGAGCTGGGGAACCTGCGCGATCGCGTCGCGGAACAGCGCCATCTCGCGGGCGATCCCCTCGTTCGCGTAGCCGTCGACGAGGCCCAGTTCGTCGACGATCAGCGATGCGTCGATCATGATGCGCCGGAACTCCTCGTCCTCGCGCAGTGCTGCGAGCTGGTCCACGGATCCGTGCAGCTCCATGTACCCGGCCAGCCCACCGCCGTGCGGGTCGAGCAGGATCACGTCGAGCGACTCGATCCGGCCCTCCTGCTGGCAGCGGCCGTAGAAGCCCACCGCCTGGTTGAAGACCTCGAGGCCGCGCTCCTCACGTCCGCGGACCGTGGCGCCCCATCCGATGAACAGGATCCGGTCGGCCATTCCGGCCTCCTTCTCCTCCCGGCCCAAGCCCGACGCCTGGGCCTGACCATCCCACACTCTCACCGGCGCCGGGAGCGGTCAACAGTGCGCCTAGGATGCACGGTCGTGGGCGACCACCTCATCGTTCTCCACTCCGCGGTCCGGGCCTGTGCCGGCTACAGCCGCCACGAGGCTCCGTCGATCGTGTTGGACGGCGCATCGCTGGCCCGCGACACGGAGCACGGCCGCGCGATCACCGCGCAGCTGACGCGCCGGCACGGGACGCTCGAGGAAGCGATCGACGCGGGGATGTTCGCGCTGGGTGCCGCCGGCTTGTCCAAGGGCATCCGCCGCCAGGCCCGCGCGGCGTGCGAGGACTACTTCTACAGCCGGCTCAGCCTGACGCCGGGCGACGAGCTGGGCGGACGGGAGGACGGGATCCCGGAAGGGCTCGAGCTGCTGCCCGACCCCATGTACCGGGTGCTCGAGGACATCGTCGAGCTCGTCGTGGACGGCGACTACGAGGAGCTCCGCGTCCTGTCCCGTGATCGGCTCGAGATCGAGGACATGCGCCGTCGCGTCGAGGACGAGTGCCCTGAGTCGCTCGTGATCCCGCCGCGCGGCGTGTACCGGGTCGAGGCGATCACCAAGTCCGACGAGCCGGACGTGCCGGGCTGGGCGTACTTCCTCGAGCTGTGGACCGAGACCGGCCCGGCCCGCTTGCACATCGAGGGCGAGCTCGAGGAGTCCGGCGAGCGCTTCACGGCGACGCTCGACGACATCCTGCCCTGACCCGCGCCCATTAACGCGGAAAGCCCACCCGTGGGTGGACTCTCGGCCATCAGAAGATCAGGCGGCTTTCGCGGGAAGGGGACGTTCAGTGAAGGTCTCGCCCTCTGGTTGCCCTCGCTGTCTGACCCCATCAGCGTAGCGTCCGCCGCGCCGATCGGTCATCGCACCGCCCGCTCGCGCTCGACCAGCACCCGGCGCAGCAGCTTCCCGGTGAGCGACTTCGGCAGCTGGTCGATCTCCTCGATCGCGGCGAGGCGCTTGTACGGCGCCACGCGCTCGGCGACGTAGGCGCTCAGCTCCTCGCGGTCGAGCGGCCCGCGCGCGACCACGAACGCCTTCGGGCGCTCGCCGTCGCGCTCGTCGGGCACGCCGATGACCGCGGCGTCCGCGACCGCCGGGTGCGTGACGAGCAGGGCCTCGAGCTCGGCCGGCGCGACCTGGAAGCCACGGACCTTGATCAGCTCCTTCAGCCGGTCGACGAGGAAGATGCTCCCGTCCTCGTCGATGTGGCCGAGGTCGCCGGTGTGCAGCCAGCCTTCGGCGTCGATCGTGGCGGCCGAGGCGTCCGGGGCGCCGCGGTAGCCGGCCATCAGCTGCGGGCCGCGCACCCACAGCTCGCCGTCCTCGCCGGCCGGCAGCGCCGCCCCGCTCCGCGGGTCGACGACCCTGGCCTCGGTGCCGCCGACGAGCAGGCCGACCGATCCAGGTCGCATGCGCGAGGGCTCCGAGAGCGGCGCCACCGCGACCAGCGGTGATGCCTCGGTGATGCCGTACCCCTGCCCGACGAAGCAGTCGAGCCGCTCGGCGACGGCCTGCTCGAGTGCGGCGCCGGCGGGCGCACCGCCGCTGCCGACCGTGCGCAGGGCGGACAGGTCGACGGACGAGACGAGCGGGTGGTGGGCGAGCGCCGCCAGCAGCGGCGGCGCCACGAGCGCCTGCTGGACGCCGTGCGCCTCCATCGCCCGGAGCATCACCTCGAGGTCGAAGCGCGCCAGGGCGACGACCGTGCCGCCGCTCGCCAGTGCGTGGTTGAGCACGCAGTTCAGGCCCATGCTGTGGAAGAACGGCGCGATGCCGAGCACCCGCTCCCCCTCCTCGACCGGGAACGGCACGGCCATCTGCACGAGGTTGGCCACGAGCGAGCGGTGGGTGAGCTGGACCGCCTTCGGCAGCCCGGTCGTCCCGCTCGAGCAGAGCATGACCGCGACCTCGTCGGGATCCGGCCGCGACTCCGGCGGCGCGATCCCGGTGGCCATCAACCCGGCGAACGACGGCTCGCCGAGGACGATGACGTCGTCGACGCCGGCTTCCGCGGCGGCCTCGCGGGCGACTGCGGCCAGCGGGCCGACGGTGATCAGGGTCCCGGCGCCCGAGGTCCGCAGCTGGTGTGCGAGCTCAGGGGCGGTGAAGAGCGGACTCGTGGGCGTCACCGCGCCGCCGGCGCGCAGGCCGCCGTACAGGACGATCGGGAACTCGGGGAGGTTCGGGAGATGCAGCGCGAGCACATCGCCGCGGCCGAAGCCGCGCGCGGCGAGGCCGGCCGCCACCCGGTCGATGCCGTCGGCGAGCTCGCCGTAGGTGACGGCCCGCGCGCTCGCGCCGTCGATCACCGCCGGGCGGCCGGCGAGGCGGCCGGCGTGACGCAGCACGAACGAGACGACGTCGACGCCGGGCACGTCGGGCTCGGGCCACGGGCTGCGCACCACCCGCTCCGCGACCGACGGTGGCTGCACCCGAAGCGACGACATGACCGACCTCCTGTCGTTCCGTAAGAACCGTTCGGTTCGAACGGTACGACACTACGGTACTATTCGCACCATGTCAACCGAACCGAGGCTCGGCCCGACCTCCTACCTCGTGCTCGGGATCGTCGCCTTGCGCGGGCCGTCCACGCCCTACGACCTCAAGCGCTTCGTCCAGCTGACGGTCGGGAACTTCTGGCCCTTCCCCCACACCCAGCTCTACGCCGAGCCCGCTCGCCTCGCCGAGGCCGGCCTGCTCGAGGAGACGCGCGAGGAGACGGGCCGGCGGCGGCGCCACTACGCCATCACGACAGCTGGCAGCCGGCGGCTCGCCGCGTGGCTGAGCGACCCCGTGCGGAGTCCGACGGAGTACCGCGACCTCGGGCTACTGAAGTTCTTCTTCTCCGAGCTCGCGGAGCGTGGCGACGTGCTCGCCCTGGCGCACGAGCAAGCCTCGGCCCAGCGCGCCCAGCAGGCCCACTACGAGTCGCTCATCGCACGGTTCGGAGACCGGCCGGATCTGGCCTCGCGGGTGCGGACCGCCGAGCTCGGCGTCCGCCTCGCCCGCACCGCCGCGGAGTTCTGGGAGGAGACCCTGGCGGGCGAGTCGCAGGCCGACGCCGCCTAGCCGTGGCGATGCGGACGCCGCGCTATCGTCGGTGGAAGAGGGCATCCGCGCTGAGGTCTCCGCCGCGAGGCAGCACCGCCTGACTTCTGTTTCGAAGGATCCGAAGCGAGAGGCGGGCCGATGGTGAAGCGAGGCACTGCCCATGGCTGAGCACGGCGCTCGCCCGCGGGTGCCCGCGACCCGCCGGCGGCTGCTGCGTGCGGCGCGCGTGTTCTTCACGCCGCTGCTCCCCGACGACTACCTCGAGCTGATCGACCCGCTGTGGTCGAGCCGCGAGCTGCGCGGCCGGATCGAGTCCGTCGCGCGCGAGACGCCCGAGACGGTCACGGTGACGATCCGGCCGGGCTGGGTCTGGGAGGGGCACGAGCCGGGCCAGTACCTGCGCGTCGGCGTGGTCGTCGACGGGGTGCATCACTGGCGCGCGTACTCGATCACCTCGGATCCCGCGCGCCCGGACGGCTTCATCTCGATCACCCCGAAGCTGGTCGAGACGGGGAAGGTGACGCCCTACCTGGTCGGGCACGCGCATCCCGGGACGATCGTGCGCCTGGGCGGCGTGGAGGGCTCCTTCACGCTGCCGGACCCGCTCCCGCGCAAGCTGCTGTTCATCAGCGCGGGCAGCGGCGTCACGCCGATCATGAGCATGCTCCGCGACCTCGCCCGGCGCGACGCGCTCCGGGACGTCGTGCACCTGCACTCGGCCCGGACCGCGGAGTCGGTCATCTTCGGCGAGGAGCTGCGCGCCCTGGCCGGACGGCATCGCGGGTACCGGCTGCACCTGCAGCACACCGGCGAGTCGGGACGGCTCGCGCCCGGCGACCTGGCGCACCTGTGCCCCGACTGGCGGGAGCGCGAGGCCTTCCTCAGCGGTCCGGCGCGGATGCTCGACGCGATGACCGCGCACTGGGAGCACCAGGGCGACGTTTCACGCCTGCACATGGAGCGCTTCCAGCCGGTCATCGGCGGCGATGCGCACGGTGGCGAGGGCGGCCCGATCTCCTTCCTGGCCAGCGGCGAGCGCGGCGCGTCGGACGGGACCGTGCCGATCCTGGTCGCCGGCGAGGCGGCCGGGGCCGCGCTCCCGTTCGGCTGCCGGATGGGCATCTGCCACACCTGCGTCGGCCGGCTGTGCTCGGGACGGGTACGCGACCTGCGGACGGGGCGGGTGTCGGGCAGCGAGGGCGAGATGGTGCGCACGTGCATCAACGCGCCCGAGGGCCCCGTGGAGATCGACCTGTGAAACACGATCGAGAGACGACATGAGCACGATGATCGACAACCCCCTCGCGGGTCTGAGCGACGAGCAGCTCGACGAGCTCGCCCGCGAGTTCGACGCGATCCACGACGAGGTGTTCGCCGAGCTCGGCGAGCGCGATCGCCGCTACATCACGAGCATGATCGAGATGCACCGCCGGCTCGCGGTGCTCGGGCGGGTGCTCCTCTTCGCCGCGCGCTACAAGCCGGCGTGGGTCGCCGGGACCGCGACGCTCACCATGGCCAAGATCCTCGAGAACATGGAGATCGGCCACAACGTGATGCACGGCCAGTGGGACTGGATGCACGACCCGTACATCCACTCGTCGTCATGGGACTGGGACTCCGCGTCGACGCCCGAGGCCTGGAAGCACTCGCACAACTACATCCATCACACGTACACGAACATCCGGGGCAAGGACAAGGACCTCGGCTACAAGATCATGCGGATCGACCCGCACCAGAAGTGGGTCCCCGTCTACCTGGGCCAGCCGTTCTACAACCTGCTGCTGATGGCCTTCTTCGAGTGGGGCGTCGCCTTCCACGACCTCGACCTCGACGCCATCCGCAAGGGCCAGAAGCCCAAGAAGGCGCTCAAGCGCGAGCTGAAGGGCATGGCGCGCAAGGCCGGCCGGCAGATCGCCAAGGATTACATCGCCTACCCGCTGCTCTCCGGCCGCAAGGGCTTCAAGAGCACGCTCACGGCCAACTTCACGTCCAACGTCCTGCGCAACGTGTGGGCGCACGCGATCATCTTCTGCGGCCACTTCCCGGACCAGACGTACACGTTCAGCCAGGAGGAGACCGCGGACGAGTCGCGCGGGCGCTTCTACGTCCGCCAGCTGCTCGGCGCCGCGAACATCGAGGGCAGCCCGCTCTTCCACGTCATCAGCGGCAACCTCGGCTACCAGGTCGAGCACCACCTCTACCCCGACATGCCGAGCACCCGCTACGCCGAGATCGCGCCGCAGGTCAGGGAGATCTGCGAGCGCTACGAGCTGCCCTACAACACCGGCCCGTTCTTCAAGCAGTGGGGGACGGTCCAGCGGACGATCCTGCGCCTCGCGCTGCCCGGGGGCCGGCCGCGCCCGAAGCCGGGGCCGTACCGGCGCGAGACGGCGTAGGAGGTGTCTCGGCGATCCCGACCGGGCGGACGTCGGGGCCCTCCCTGGCCCCGCTGGCGTTCGTCCTCCGATCTGCGCCCTTCCCCGGCGCGTTACTGCAGGTGTAGCCGGGCCGCTGCGGTCGGGGAACCGGACATCCGTCCATGGTCCGAAGTTCTGACCTTTACCGCGATCCGGCCCCAGCTCTCGGGGCCCGCGCGCACGCGCGGCGTCCAGCCGCCCGCCTCGCGCAGCCGGCGGCTCGACACGCGCTGCGACCGCGCGAGCGGCCCGTCCTGCGGCGACCGCGCGCGCAGCGCTCGGAGCCCCACGGCGGCGGCCAGCGCGCCGTCGATCTCGGCGTTCGTCGCCGGGTCGGCGTCGGCGACGTTGTAGGTCCCGGCCGGGGCGCGCAGCGCCGCGGCGATCGCCGTCGCCGCGTCATCGAGCCAGAGCGTCGGGCGGTAGGCGCCGGGCGGCCCGACCGCGATCGAGGCGCCGTCGCGCGCGGCCTCCAGCGCAGCCTCGCTGGACTCGCTCCCGGGTCCCAGGAACAGACCGAACCGCAGCACGACCGTGTCGCCGTCGAACAGCTCGCGCGCGTTGCGCTCCGCCGTCAGGGCGGTCGTGGTCACGCCGCCGCCGGCGACCGCCGCATCCTCCTCGAGCCACGCGTCGCCGCCGTCGGCGTACACGAACGCGATCGACTCCTGCACGAGCCTTCGCACGCCGGCGGCCTGTGCGGCGCGAGCGATCGCCGCTGAGGCCAGGGTGCGCACCCGGTCGTTCTCCTCCCAGGCGGACGGGTCCGCCATCCGCTCGACAGCCGGGATGTGCGTCAGCAGGTTCACGACGGCGTCCGCCCCGGCGAACGCGCGACGTAGCGACGCCTCGTCGAACACGTCGGCCTCGACGGCGCGCGCGCCGAGACCCTCGAGCAGCTCGCGACCGGCAGCGGAGCGGGTGACCCCCGTCACGTGGTGGCCGGCGGCGAGCAGCTCGCGGGCGGCGCGCCGCCCGATGACACCTGTGGATCCGGTGATGACGATCTTGTTCATGCCGGACTGACGACGTACGCCGGTCGGGCGTGACATGGATTACCCCGTCGACGCCGGCCGCGGCCGCGGCGATGTCACACGACGGCGCCGCTCCTCGTCTCAACAGAGCAAGCGGAACGAGAGGAGCAACCCATGAAGGTCTTCCTGGCCGGCGCCACCGGAGTGCTCGGCAGAGCGCTCATCCCGCAGCTCGTGGCCCGGGGCCACGAGGTGGTCGGCATGACCAGGAGCGCAGCGAAGCAGGATCTGGTGCGCAGCCTCGGAGCTCGCCCGATCGTGGCCGACGCGCTGGATCCCGACGCGGTCGGCCGCGCGGTGGCGGCCGCCGAGCCGGAGGTCATCGTGCATCAGCTCACCGCGTTGTCGGGACCGATGAGCGTCCGCGAGGCGCGGCGGCCCGATCGCTCCTCCGCGGCGATCATGACCAACCGGCTGCGCACGGAGGCGACGGATCATCTCCTCGCCGCCGGCCGGGCTGTCGGCGCGCGGCGCGTGGTCGCGCAGAGCTTCGGCGCATTCCGGTTCGACCGCACGGGCGGGCCGGTGCGGACCGAGGCCGACCCCCTCGAGCCCACCGATCCGCCGGCGGCTCTGCGCAGCGTCCAAGCGGGATACCTGTACCTCGAGCGGGCGGTCACGTCGATCGACTGGGGCGAGGGGCTCGCGTTGCGCTACGGCGGCTTCTACGGTCCGGGCACGTCGATCAGCCTGGCTCCCGATGCGCAGATGGCGGCGCCGATCCGCAGGCGGCTGCTCCCGATCATCGGCGACGGAGGAGGGATCTCGTCGTACGTCCACGTCGACGACGCCGCGGCCGCGACCGCGATCGCCGTCGAGCACGGCCGGCCGGGCGTCTATTACGTGGTCGATGACGAGCCCGCCCCCGTGCGGGAGTGGCTGCCGGTGCTGGCGAACGCGCTGGATGCCGGGCCACCGCGGCGCATCCCCCGCTGGCTCGGCCGGCTCGTCGCCGGACC
>JBEVIG010000010.1:0-10010 GCA_040510855.1 Solirubrobacteraceae bacterium | reverse complement strand
GCCGTGGATCACGGTCCGGGTGGAGTCGGGCGGGACGCCCTCGTGCCGCATGACGTGATGCCCGTACTCGTGGGCGAGCGTGAAGCGCTGCCGGCCGGCGTACTGCAAGCCGTTGACGAACAAGCAGGAGCTGCCATCGCCCGGCCGGAGGCAGAAGCCCGCGACCTCGTCGGGCATCCCCGCCACCACGACGGGCACGCGGGCATCGCGCTCGATCGCCGTCAGCAGGCAGGCGAACGGCTCCTCCGCCGCGAGCCCGAGCGCCGCCCGCGCCGCGCGGGCGCGCTTCGCGCCGACGTTGACGTCGTAGCCGGGCACGGTCGGGAACGCTAACCGGTCGCTCCGACCGCAGGGCCAAACCGGTTCGGCCCGGCGGCCATTGGATCCGTGTGCGCGGCGCAGCAGGGTGGTGCCATGACCACGATGCAATTCACCTGCCCGACCACGGGGCTGGCCCTCCAGCAGATGGCCCTCGACGACGAGGCGGCCGGCATGCCCGGCGTGCGGCTCGCGCTGCACTGCCCGAAGTGCTCCCAGATGCACGTCTTCACCGAGCAGGACGTGGCCGCCGAGGAGCCGGTCCCGGCCTAGAGGATCACCGCGACGTCGGCGGCCCCGCGGAGGGCCGCCACGCGCGCGGCCTCCTCCTCCAGGTCCGCGCGGGCGACGCGGCCGAGCTTGCGCACCGCCAGCTCCAGCTTGCGGCCCTTCCGCGTCGCCTTCCACGAGCCGACCAGCCGGCCGTCCTTGAGCACCACGCCCGGGCTCCCGACCGCGCGGAAGAGGTCCTTGCGCAGGCTCGCCTCGGGTGCGAGCAGCGACCGGTTGGCCATCTGCAGGTACGGGTCGCCGGGCGGGAGCAGCCGGACGCCCGTGGCGTCGGGCGGATCGTCGAGCGCGGCCTCGTCGGCCGCGAGCAGCCACGCCGTCCTGCCGTCGAGCCGCACCTCGACCAGCTCCTCCGCGACGTCCGCCCACAGCCGCTTCAGGTGCCGCCCGGTCATCCCGGCCCAATGGGCGAAGTCGGCCGTCGTCGCCGGCCCGTAGAACGACAGGAAGCGGCGGACGGCCTCGCCCGCCGCCGGCACGCGCGCACGCCGGCGCAGGACGTACCGGCGCTCCGAGTCGAGCACCGCGCCGGTCTTCCTGGTCCCGTAGCGCCAGAGGTTCCCGGCGACGTGATGGCTCTTGCAGCTCGGGCACCAGGGCAGCAGCTCGGGGCGGACGCGCTCGCGCAACGAATCGTGCAAGCCGTTCTTGTCGAGCGCGACGCCGCCGGCGAGCGCGTCCGCGATCGCCGCCGCGACCTCCGCGAGTGCCTCGCCCGGCGCGATCCCCGCACGCTCGAGCAACCCCGGCACGGCCCCGCCGATCTCGGCCGCGAGCTCGCCGTCGTCGGTCGCGATCAGCGCGCGCCCGTACAGCGCGAGATCGTCTGGATCGAGCGCGTGGATCGCGCACCGCAGGGTGTGGGCGACGACGAGCGACCCGTCGTCGACAGCCGCGTCGAAGCGCTCCCGGGTCACGTCCTCGGCGCGCGCGGCGAGCGCGAGCAGGGCCGCGTCGCGGGCGAAGTCGGAGGCCGGGCAGCGCGCCGCGGCGGCCAGATCGGGCGCCTCACGGGACGCCAGCCCCGAGCGGGCCAGCCGGAAGGCGAGAATGGGCTCGGCGAGCACGCCCTGGATCCTCGCAAACCGCGCTGCAGCGCGGTTTGCGGAGGTAAGTGGTCGAACCGCTGAGGTAAGGGGTGATGAGAGGGGAACGCCCGATGTGCGAAGGCCGCCTCAGCCCGACACTGTTCCCATGGCCTCCATCTCCTTCCTCACCACCCTGCTGGGGCCGGCGAAGCGCGTCGACCCCGGCGAGCACGAGCTGACGCTCCGCTACGCGACCGCCGCGGACGCCGACGCCCTCCGGCGTCTTGCCCAGCTCGACTCCTCCCACACCCCCGAGGGCACCGTCCTCGCGGCGACCGTCGACGGCGACATGTGGGCCGCCGTCTCGGTCGAGCACGGCGACGCCGTCGCCGACCCGTTCCGCCCCACGGGCGAGCTCGTGAGCCTGCTCCACGAGCGTGCGCGGCAGCTGCGCCGGCAGCGTCCGCGCGCCGTCTCGCACGAGCCCGCCGTCCGCTGGCCGCACCACCTCCAGGCAGGCACGTAGGCCAGCTTCCGCCACCCGCCGAAGCGAATGGTTCCGTCCCGTGTTGCAGCGGGAATACCGGGAACCATCTCGACGGGAGGCACCGTGATCAGAGGGGCAGTAGTTCTCGCGGCGGTGCTGGCGCTGGTCGCGCCGGCCACCGCCTCGGCCGCCGCGCCTGGCGTGTCCGTGCGCGCAGAGTCGAACATCACGTTCAACAGCGCGTTCGTCAACGCCAGGATCGACCCGAACAACATCCGGACGACGTACTTCGTCCGCTACGGGCTGACGAAGCTGTACGGCGGGGAGACCACGCACCAGGAGGCGGGGTCGGGTGGCGCGCCGGTCGCGGTCACCGTCCCGCTCACCGGCCTCGCGCCGGACACGAAGTACCACTACCGCGTGCTCGCGGTGAACGAGAACGGCGCGATCACGCGGAGCAAGGACCAGACGTTCCGCACGCGCAAGCAGCCGCTCGGCGTGACGCTCGTCGCGACGCCCAGCTCGGTCGCCCCGAACGCGCCGAGCGTGCTGACCGGCCAGCTCACCGGCACGAACAACGCGAACCGGGACGTCCGGATCGAGGCCAGCCAGTGGCCCTACGTCGCCGGCTTCAAGCAGATCGGCAACAAGATCGTCACCGACAGCCAGGGCAACTTCACGTTCAACGTCCTGAACGTGCCCTTCAACACCCAGTTCCGCGTCGCGCTCGCACAGCGGCCCGAGGTCGTGAGCCCGGTGGTCCTCGTCTCCGTCCCCCTGTCGGTGAAGACCGACATCCGCACGGTGAAGACGTTCCGCCACAGCAAGAAGGTCCGCTTCAAGGGCGTCGTGAGCCCGGCGCCCGGCACGCCCTCGCTCGCCGTGCAGAAGAAGCGCAACGGCGTGTGGACGACCATCGCGACGGCCGGCAAGTGGACCGTGAGCTCGTCCGGCGTGACCTTCAAGAAGAAGGTCCGGATCGGCAAGAGCGGCAAGTTCCGGATCGTGGCCCAGGACGCCTCCGGCAAGTACGCCGTCGGCGCCGGCCGCGTCCTCTCCATCAAGGCGCCGAAGTAGCGCTAGCCGAGCATGGCCCTGGCGACCGACGCGTAGCAGTCGGTCGCCAGCGCCAGGTCGCGCACGTCGATGCGCTCGTCCCGCCCGTGGACGAGCGCGGCGACCTGCTCCACCGGCATGTGCCGGTGGGGGAAGAAGCCGTAGGCGACGAGGTCGGGGAACGCGGCCCGGAACGTCGTCGAGTCGCTGAAGCCCGGTGAGATCCCCGGCAGGCAGCGCGCGCCCGGGTCGGTCGCCCCGACCCACGCGTCGAGCGCGTCCATCAGCGGCGACTCCGGCACGGACGAGGTGCCGGGGAAGATCTCGGTGAACTCGAGCCGGTACCCGTCGTCGCCGAGCACCTCGCGGACGCGCGCGAGCACCTGCGCCTCGGACATCCCGGGCGGCACCCGGCAGTCGACGTCGATCCGCGCGGCCGCGGGGATCACGTTGTAGTCGCCGCCCGCCGCCGCGCGGGTGGGCGCGAGCGTGACGTGCAGCATCGGCTCCACGAGCGGCGCGAGGCCGGGCGCCCGCGCCGCCAGCGCCGCGAGCGACGCCTCCGGCCCGCCGCCGTCGAGGGGCAGCCCGAGGCGCGAGAACAGCGCGGCCGGCCCCGGCGTCACGTCCCAGCCCGGCTTGCGGGCACCCATCCGCTCGAGCAGCGGCGCGAGCTTGAGCAGCGCGTTGTCCGCGATGCCGGGGAGCGAGGCGTGGCTCGCCGTGCCCTCCGTGTGGAGCGTGAAGCGGAAGACGCCCTTCTCGCCCAGCGACACGCCGTAGAAGCGCTCGTCGCCGACCAGCACCCGCCCGCCGTCGCCCTCGTTGAGCAGGTAGTCGCAGCGGACGAGCTCCGGCGCGCGCTCGCACAGCCAGAGCGCGCCCGTGCCGTCGACCTCCTCGTCCATCACGGAGATCACGAGCAGGTCGCCCGCGGCCGGCCGCCAGCCGGAGCGAGCGAGCGTCGCCGCCGCCACGACCTCCGCCGCCGTCTGCGACTTCATGTCGATCGCGCCGCGGCCCCACACGTGGCCGTCGTCGAGCGCGCCCGACCACGGGTCGTGGCGCCAGCCGGCCGGGTCGGCGCCGACCGTGTCGACGTGCGAGAGCAGGCCGAGCACGGGGCCCGGCGCGCGCCCGCGCAGGCGCGCGACGAGGTTCGGCCGCTCCGGGTCGGGCCCGACGAGGTCCACCTCGAGGCCGGCCTCGCGCAGCAGGCCCGCGAGGTACTCCTGCGCCGGCCGCTCGGCGCCGGGCGGGTTGACCGTGTTGAAGCGCAGCAGCCGCTGCAGCACCTGGACGGCTTCTGCCTGCATCGAGGCGCGGAGCGTACCCGCCCCGCGCCTCGCGCACCGCTAGTCCCAGCGGCCGCCCGGGCCGTGGTCGTCCGGCCCGCCGGGGCCGAAGCCGCCGCGCGGGCCGCCCGGCCCACGGCCGAAGAAGCCGTCGTCGAGGCCCTCGGTGAGGTGCTCGAGCATGTCGTCGGCCTGCGACTGCGTCAGCCGGCCGTCCTTCACGGCCTCGTCGAGCTCCGTCTTGACCGCGTCGCTGATCGCGGCCTTGACGTCGGCGTAGTCCTTGCCCTGCGCCTTGGCGATCTGCTGCAGCGACCTGCCCTTGCGCAGCTGCGTGAAGAGCTTGCGCTCGCTGATGCCGAGCGCCTTCGCGGCGGCGCCCATGACCTCGCCCGGCCCACCGTGGCGGTCGCCGCGGAAGCCGGAGCCGTGCGGCCCGCCGGGATGGCCCGGGCCGCCGCCGAGCACGAGGCCGGAGCGCTCGCGCATCTGCTTGATCGCGTCGGCCTGTGCCTGGGTGAGCCGCCCGGCCTTCACCTCGGCGTCGAGCTGGGCGTCCTCGGCGGCGGAGAGCGCGTCGCGGAGCTCGTCCGCGTCGACGTCCAGCCTGCCTGCCGCGTCCTCGAGCACGGCCTGCTCGCGTTGCTTGGCGTCGTCGGAGGCGGAGGTCGCCACGGCAACCCCCGTGCCGGCGGCGGCGAGCGCCCCGGCCGTGGCGACGGCGGCGATGCGTGTGCGTCTCATGCCCGGAGGATCGGCGGCGGGTGTAAGAGCCCGCCCCGGCCGTGCGTAAGAATCGGCGAAGAACGTGCTGCCCGAGGACGTCAACCGCATCCCGCTGCCGACGCCGTTCCAGGTCGGGGACGTCAACACCTACCTGCTCCGGGGCACGCCGCTCACGCTGGTCGACGCCGGCCCGCTGATGGAGGAGAGCGAGGCGCGGCTCGAGGCCGGGCTCGCCGCGCTCGGCGTCGCCGTCGAGGACCTCGAGCTGCTCGTGCTCACCCACCAGCACGACGACCACGTCGGCCTCGCGGCCGAGCTGGCCCGCCGCTCGGGTGCCGAGGTCGCGGGCACCGCGAAGCTCGCCGCCTACCTCGGCGACCTCGACGAGAGCCTGGAGGCCGACGACGACTACGCGGTCGCGCTGATGCGCCGCCATGGCGTCGCGCCCGGCACGATCGCCACGCTCGGCGAGGTCAGCCGCGCCTACCGCCGCTACGCGGGCGAGGCCGTCGCGGTGGGCCGGCTGCTCGAGGACGGCGGGGAGCTCGAGGCGGGCGGCCGGCGCTGGCGGATCGCCGAGCGGCCCGGCCACTCACCGACCGACACCGTGCTCGCCGCGGACGGGATCCTGCTCGCCGGCGACCACCTCCTGGAGAAGATCTCCTCGAACCCGATCGCGCACTGGCCCGTCGGCGCGCCCGACCCGGTCGGCCTCGCCGCCTCGCCCGACCGGCCGCGGACGCTCCTCACCTACCTCGCCTCCCTGGAGGCGACGGCGGCCGCCGACCTCGGCGAGCTGATCCTGCCCGGCCACGGCGATCCCTTCACCGGCGCGGCGGAGCTCGTCCGCAAGCGCGCCGGGATGAGCGATCGGCGCGCGAACAAGATCCTGCGCGCGCTCGACGGCGAGCGCACCGCCGCCGAGGTCGGCCGCGACCTCTGGCGCCACGTCCCGGTCACGCAGGCCTACCTCGTGCTCTCCGAGGTGCTCGGCCACCTCGACCTGCTCGAGGAGCGCGGGCGCGTCGCCCAGCGCGCCGGCGACGACGGCGTCGTGCGCTGGCGGGCGACGGCCCGCTGACGGAGCTCAGGCGGGCGCCTTGTGGGGCGCGCGGGGCAGGCGGACCGTGAACGTCGTCGCGCCCGGCCGCGACGTGAAGCCGATGTCCCCCTCGTGGCGGTCGTGGATGATCCGCCGCGTCGCGTCGAGCCCGAGGCCGGTGCCGGCGCCCACGCCCTTCGTGGTGAAGAACGCGTCGAACACCCGCCGCTGCACCGCCTCGGGGATCCCCGGCCCATCGTCGGAGATCCGGACCTCGACGCCGTTGCCCTCCCAGCACGCGGTCGCCACGGTGATCGTCCCGTGCTCGCCCAGCGCGTCGATCGCGTTGTCGAGCAGGTTGGTCCAGACCTGGTTGAGCTCAGAGCCGTAGACGCAGATCCGCGGGACCGCGTCGCCGTAGTCGCGCCGGACCCTGATCTTCGTGTGCTTGAGCTTGTGGCCGAGGATCGTGAGCGTCGCCTCGAGCCCGTCGTGGATGTCGACCTCCTGGAGGTCGGCCTGGTCCATGTAGGTGTAGGCCTTGATCGCGCCGACGAGCTTCGACATCCGGCCGGTCGCCTCGTGCAGGTCGTCGGCGAGCGAGCGCGCCGTCAGCGACGTCGCGACCCAGTCGACGGCGGCCGGGAACGCGCCGCGCGAGTGCTGCTGGACCTGCTCGAGCCACTGCCGGTCGAGCCCCGCGGCGGCGAGCGGCTCGGCGATCCGCCATGCGTCCTCGATCCCGTGGGCCTGCAGCAGCTCGCCCATCTCGTCCTCCGCGTCGGCGGCGCCGATCGCGTCGCGCGGCGTCGCGGACGCGGCGCGGGTCAGCGCCTCCTGCTGCAGGCGCACGAGCTCAGCGGCCTCGCCGCGCTCGATCCCCGCCTCGATGAAGGACGCCATCACGGTGTTGATCGAGTCCAGCGCCCCGGCGAGCGCCTGGGCCGACCGCTTCGCCGCGGCGGCCGGGTTGTTGAGCTCGTGCGCGAGCCCGGCCGACATCTGGCCCAGCGCGGCGAGCTTCTCGCGCTGCGACTCCATCGCGGAGAAGCGGCTGAGCACGGGGCGGAAGGTCCGCATCACGCGCTGGAAGGCGACCGGCGTGGCGAACAGCAGCGCCTTGAACGCGTCCGCCGGGAGCTGGGCGACCCGGCTCTTCTCGTTGGCGCGGATCGTCACGATCGAGTCGTCGCCGGTGAGCACGCTCATCGCCCCCAGCCAGGTCGGCGCCTGGTGGTAGTGGTCGTGCTCCTCGCGGCCGTCGCGGCGCAGGTAGCCGTCGAGCCGGCCCTCGAGCAGGAGCGTGAACGTCTGCGTGCGCTCACCGAAGCGCTGCACCTCGTCGCCGGGCTCCAGGCACCGCTCGACCGCCGCGTCGACCCAGGGGCCGAGCTGCTCCTCGGGGACGTCCTCGAAGAGGTCGATCGCCTGGAGCTCCGCGAGCGTCACGGTCATTGGTCGGCCAGGTACTGGTGGATGAACTGCACGCTCATCGAGCCCTCGCCGACGGCGCTCGCGACGCGCTTGATCGAGCGGTGGCGGACGTCGCCGGCGACGAACACGCCGGGCAGCGACGTCTCGAGCAGGAACGGGTCGCGCTCGTGCGGCCACGTCGCGTGGGCGAGCACGTCCGGGCCGGCGAGGACGAAGCCGCGGTCGTCGCGGGCGACCTGGTCGCCGAGCCAGTCCGTGTACGGCGCGGCGCCGATGAACACGAACATCGCGCTCGCGTCGAGCTCCTCGTCGCCGTTGAGCACGAGCTGCTCGAGGTGGCCGTCGCCGCGCGCCTCGGTGACCTGCGTGCGCGCGCGGACCTCGATGTTGGGGATGCTCTCGATCTGCTGGATCAGGTAGTGCGACATCGAGGCCTCGAGCCCCTCGCCGCGGACGACGATCAGCACCCGCGCGGCCTGCTTGGCGAGGAAGACCGCGGCCTGGCCGGCCGAGTTCGCGCCGCCGACGATCACCACGGTCTGGTCCTTGCAGGCCTCGGCCTCGGTGAGCGCCGCGCCGTAGTAGACGCCGCGGCCGCTGAGCTCCTCCACGCCGGGCGCGCCGAGCCGCCGGTAGGCCACGCCGGTGGCCACGAGCAGGGTGTGCCCGGCGAGCTCCGTCCCGTCCATGAGCGTCACGACGCGCTGCGGGCCGCGCGCCTCGAGCGAGCGCACCTCCTGCACCGTGAGCAGCTCCGCGCCGAAGCGGCGCGCCTGGTCGTGGGCGCGGCGCGCGAGGTCGGCGCCCGAGAGCCCGTTGGGGAAGCCGAGGTAGTTCTCGATCCGCGAGGACTGGCCGGCCTGGCCGCCTGGGGCCTCGCGCTCGACGAGCACGGTCCGCAGCCCCTCCGAGGCGCCGTACACGGCGGCGGCGAGGCCGGCGGGGCCGCCGCCGACGATCACGAGGTCGTAGAAGTCGAGCTCGGCGTGCGTCGGGAGGTCGAACTGCCCCGCGAGCTCGAGCGGCGTCGGCGCCTCGAGCACGCTGCCGTCGCGCAGGAACACGGCCGGCAGCCGGTCCGCCGGCACGCCCGCGACGTCGAGCAGCCGCCGCCCCTCGGCGTCGCGGTCGAGGTCGTACCAGGCGTAGGGGACCCGGTTGCGGGCGAGGAAGTCGCGGACCTCGTGCGACTGCGGCGAGAAGCGGTGCCCCACGACGCGCGCGGCCGCGTCGCTGAGCCGCGCGTCGGCCTCCCAGTCGCCGAGCAGGTCCTCGAGCGTGGGGAAGAGCTTCTCCTCCGGCGGGTCCCAGGGCTTCTGCAGGTAGTAGTCGATCTGCGCGTCGTTGATCGCCGCGATCGCCGCGTCCGTGTCGGCGTAGGCGGTGAGCAGCGCGCGCTTGGCCTTCGGGTAGAGCCCGCGCGCGCGGTCGAGCAGCTCGACGCCCGTCATCCCCGGCATCCGCTGGTCGGCGAGCACGAGCGCGACCGTGTCGCCGCGCCGGGCCAGCTCGCCGAGCAGCTCCTCCGCCTCGGCGCCCGACGGCGCCGCGTAGACGCGGTAGTCCGGGCTGAACTTCGACTGGACGTCGCGCCGGACCGCGCGCAGGACGGTCGGCTCGTCGTCCACCACGAGGATCGCCGGTGGGCGGGCGGGGGCCTCGGGCGTCGTCGTCACGCGGGCTGACGATACCGACCGGCGGGCGAATGCCCGTGGCGCAGGATTGGCCCGGGCGCACAGGGTCATCCGGGTGCCGCGCGTCGATCCTTCATCCAGATGCCGACCGCCGCGCCGTCCGCCTACTCGTCCCCGGCCTGGGACGAGGCCTTCGATCCGGGCGGGGAGGTCCGCCCGGTCGCCCGCACCGCCCTCGGGGCCGTCGGCGCGCACGACCTGCGCGCGCTGCGGGCGCTGGTCCACGAGGAGACCCGCGCCGCGGGGATGTCGTTCAACGCGGAGGGCCGGGAGCGCGAATTCGTCGTCGACCCGGTGCCGCGGGTGATCGACGCGGACGAGTGGGCGTGGCTCGCGCGCGGGCTCGAGCAGCGGGTGCGCGCGCTCGACGCCTTCGTGGCCGACGTCCACGGCCCGCAGCGGATCATCGCCGACGGGGTGATGCCCGGCAGGGTGCTCGGCGGGGCGGATCACTACGAGCCCGAGCTGGCCGGCCTGCGCCCGCCCGGGCGGCGCTGGATCGGCCTCGCCGGCTTTGACGTGGTGCGCGGCACGGACGGCGAGCTCGCCGTGCTGGAGGACAACCTGCGCACGCCGAGCGGGATCGCCTTCGCGGTGGCCACGCGCGCGGCCCTGGCGGCCACGTTGCCCGAGGAGGCG
>JBEVIG010000009.1:0-9347 GCA_040510855.1 Solirubrobacteraceae bacterium | reverse complement strand
AGGACCTGGCGGCGCGGTTCGACCAGCCAGGCCGAGAACACCGCGTGCATCTCGGGGTCCTGCGCGACCTCCGACAGCAGGCGCGGCATCAGCAGCGCCGCGTTCCGGCTCCGGGCCACCGCGATCACCGCCTGGGCCAGCTGCGCGTAGTCGCCGGCGAGCGTGCCCGTGTCGGGGACCGGCAGCTCCGCGCTGAAGTACCGGATCGCGTCCTTGACGAGGTCCGCCTTGGCGGCCCAGCGGCGGTAGATCGTCGCCTTGCCGACGCCGGCGCGCCGGGCGACCTGCTCCATCGTGAGCTGCTGGAAGCCCTGCTCGGCCAGCAGCTCGAGGGTCGCGACGACGATCGCCTGGTGGGAGCGCTCGGACCGCGGCCGCCCGGGCGGGCGGCGCGCGGTCCCGGTCTCGGCGCCTTCGCTCATGCCGGCAGCGGCTCGGGCGCGAGGGCCATCGGGGCGGCCGCCCGGGCGGGCAGCGCCACGAGGGCGAGCACCGCGCCGGCGACGGCGATCGCGGCGCCCACCAGCACCGCGGCGTGCATCCCGTCGACGAAGGCCGTCTGCGCGAGCGCCGTGAGCTGCGCGCCCTGCTCGCCGCCGGCCTGGCCGGCGACGGCCAGCGCGCCCGCGATCGAGTCCTGCGCGGGGCCGGTGATGCCGTCCATGCCCGCACGGTAGCCGCTGGACACGAGCGAACCGAGCACCGCGACGCCGAGGGCGCCGCCGAGCGTGCGGGTCGCGTCGTTGACCGCCGAGCCGACGCTCGCCTTGGCGATCGGCAGCGAGCCCATGACGGACTCCGTGGCCGGCGCCATCGTCATGCCCATGCCCAGCCCCAGCACGCCGAGCACCGCGGCGACGAGGCCGTAGCCCGAGTCGACCTCCGCGAAGCTCAGCAGCCCGAGGCCGGCCGCGACGAGCAAGAGCCCGGCGGCGACGACGCGCTTCGTCCCGACGCGCTCGGCGAGCTTCGCCGACATCGGGCCGCCGACGATGAGCCCGGCGGCGACCGGCATGAGCCGCACGCCGCTCTCGAACGCGCCGTAGCCCAGCACGAGCTGGAGGTACTGCGTGAGGAAGAACATCGTCCCGAAGAGGGCGAAGAAGGCCAGCGTGATCGAGCCGCTCGCCGCCGAGAACCGGCGGTTGCGGAACAGGCGGACGTCGAGCATCGGCTCGCGGACCCGCAGCTCCCAGCGCACGAATGCGGCCATGGTGAGCGCCGAGAGGGCGAAGCCGCCGAGGATCATCGCGTCGGTCCAGCCGCGCGAGGGCGCCTCGATCAGCGCCCAGACGAGCGCGGCGAGCCCGAGGCTGGAGAGGGCGAAGCCGCCCGCGTCCAGCCGCGGCTTCGCGGGGTCGCGCGACTCGGGCACCAGCCAGCGGCCGGCGACGAGGGCCGTGATGACGATCGGGACGTTGACGAGGAAGATCAGGCTCCAGTCGCCGTGCTCCACGAGCCAGCCGCCGGTCACGGGGCCGATGACGATGCCGAGCCCGGCGACTGCGGACCAGATGCCGATCGCCTTCGCGCGCTCGGCCGCGGGGAACGTCGCGGTGAGGATGGAGAGCGTCGAGGGCATGATGAACGCGCCGCCGACGCCCATGAGCGCGCGGGTGGCGATCAGCATCTCGGACGACTGCGCGACGGCCGAGAGCGCGGAGGCCGCGCCGAAGACGATCAACCCGAAGGTCAGTGCCTTCTTGCGCCCGAAGCGGTCGCCGAGCGCGCCGGCGGTGAGCAGGACCGCGGCGAAGACGAGCATGTAGGAGTCGACGATCCAGGAGAGCTGCGACGCGCTGGCGCCCAGATCCTCCTGCACCGTGGGCAGAGCAACGTTGAGGATCGTGTTGTCGAGCCCGATGACGAGGAGGGAGAAGCAGAGGATGACCAGCGTCCACCAGCGGCGGGGGTCGGGCGTGGCGTCGGACATGGTGGGGAGGCTCCTTGGATAACGAAACGATACGGGGGCGTTTCGCGTACCGTACTCCCTCCTTATCTGAAACGCAAGCGTCTCGTTTCGTTATTCGACCTTGACCACCTCGAAGTCGCGGCCCTCGAGCGCGTCGAGCGCGTGCAGCTGGTCGTTGTCCCACCTGCGGTGCGGGGCGCCCGAGACGTACCAGTCCGAGCCGTTGTCGGCCACGATGAGGCCGTACTCCTTGAACGCGCGGGCCACGACGCGGGCCTGGCGCGGCAGGCCCGAGATGTCGACGGACGCCTTCAGCCGGAGCCGCTCGCCCATCCGCGGCAGCGCCGGGTCGGTGTCGGAGGACGCGAAGTGGCGCGCCGGCCACGCGAACGCGCGGCGGCTCTGCGACACCGTCATCCGCAGCGCGTGCGTGATCCGGCCCTTCCTGACCTCCTGGTAGCGGGCGAGCAGCGGCAGGATCGGCAGCCCGGCCGCGTCGGCGCTCGTCCAGCCCCGCGGGCGCAGCTTCGTCTTGCGCAGGTTCCAGGTCGCGCCCGAGCCGGCCGTCCAGCGGCTGCCCTCCTTGCGCAGGGAGAAGAGCTCGAAGAGCTTGCAGCGGTCACGGTCGACGAGCAGCGCGTGGCGGTCGCCGTCGGCCTCCGGCCCTCCCTCGATCCTGACCCCGCGCGGGATCGGGTAGCGCACGCGGTCGGACTCCGAGGCGTACTCGAAGCGCACCTTCGATCGCTTCGTGTGCCGGCGCACGACGTCGTAGGGGATGCCGATCGGCCCGCCGTCCCACAGGCCGGAGCCGAAGTCGGCGTGGATCGAGCCGTCGAGGCCGATCGAGCGCACGATCGCGGCCGAGTCGGGGGCGACCGGCAGCGCGTCGACGCGCTGGTTGGTGGAGAAGTCGGCGGGGAAGAGCGGGCAGCCGGCGAGCGTCGCGGCGGCCGTCGCGATCGGGGCGAGCATCACGCAGGTTCTATCGGCCGCGCCCCCGGGAGGGTGAGCGTGACGGCCAGCCCTCCACCATCCGCTGCCGCGGCGGCCACGCTGCCGCCGTGGCGCTCTGCCACCTGGCGGACGATCGCCAGCCCCAGGCCGGAGCCCGCCTGCTCGCGCGCGTTGCCGGCGCGGTAGAAGCGGTCGAAGATGTGCGGGAGGTCGGCCGCGGGCACGCCGGGACCGTGGTCGCGCACCGTGAGCGCCCCGCCGCGGAGCGTCACCTCCACGCGCCCGCCCTGGGGCGAGAACTTCGCCGCGTTGTCGAGCAGGTTGTTGACCGCCCGGCCCAGCCGCTCGGGCACGCCGTCGACCGCCGCGGGCTCGAGGTCGGCGGCGAACTCGACGCCGGGCGCGTGCCGCCGGGCCCGCTCCAGCGCCTCGGCGACGAGCGCGTCGAGCCGCACGTCCTGCAGCTCGTCGCCGGGCTGGTCGCCGCGGGCGAGCTCGATCAGGTCGGTCACGAGCGCCGAGAGCTCCTCCGTCTGCTCGACCACGTCGTCGAGCACCGCCGCGTGGTCGCCGCCCGGGTCCTCGCGCAGCAGCTCCGCGTTCGTGCGCAGCGCGGTGACCGGCGTGCGCAGCTCGTGCGAGGCGTCGGCGACGAGCGCGCGCTGCGCCTCCTGGGCGGCCTCGACCCGCTCGAGAAGCGCGGCGAAGCGGTCGGCGATCCGTGCGCCGAGCAGCGCGGCGAGCCCGGTCGCGACGAGGCACAGCAGCAGGAGCACCAGCCGCAGCCGCGACAGGGCGTCGTCGACGCCGCCGAGCGAGCGGGCGAGCATCACCGCGCCCTGGCCGCGCGGCAGCGGCTCCGTGAGCACGCGCAGATGGGTCCCGCCGGCGTCGCGGTCCGAGAGCCGCCCGGGCGCGTCGCCCGCGGCGATCGCACGGTCCTCGTCGGTCACGGGGATCGCGGCCGAGCCGCGGACGGCGACCGCCGTGCCGTCGGCGCCGACGAGCTGGGCGAAGGGGGCGGCACCGCCGGCGCGCGGCGGGAGCCCCGGCAGGCCGCCGCCGCCCGGGCCGAAGCGGCCGGGACCGAAGCCCGGCCCGTCGCCGCGGCCGAACGGGCCGAGCAGCGCGCCCTGGCCCTTGAGCTGGTCGTCCACCTGGCCGCGCAGCTCGGAGCGGATCACGGCGTAGCACGCGAAGGCCGCGAGCAGCACGACGCCGCCCACGACGAGCGTCGTCAGCAGCGTCAGCCGCCGCCGCAGGCCCACTCAGCCCCCCTCGCGCAGCACGTAGCCCACGCCGCGGACCGTGTGGAGCAGCCGCGGCTCCCCGCCCTCCTCGGTCTTGCGCCGCAGATAGCCCATGTAGACGCCGAGCGAGTTCGAGGACGTGCCGAAGTCGTAGCCCCAGACGCGCTCGAAGATCGCCGAGCGGGTGAGCACCTGGCGCGGGTGCTCGAGGAACAGCTCCAGCAGGGCGAACTCCGTGCGCGACAGCTCGATCCGGCGGCCGCCGCGGCGGACCTCGCGGGCGCCGCGGTCGAGCTCGAGGTCGGCGAAGCGCAGCGGCCCGCCCGTCGCGGGCTCCGTGCGGCGCACGAGCGCGCGCAGCCGCGCCTTGAGCTCCTTGAGCGCGAACGGCTTCACGAGGTAGTCGTCGGCGCCCGCGTCGAGGCCCGCGACGCGGTCGTCGACCGCGTCGCGGGCGGTGAGCATCAGCACGGGCGTGCGGTCGCCCGCGGCGCGGAGCCGGCGGCAGACCTCCAGCCCGTCGACCCCCGGCATGGCGACGTCGAGCACGACCGCGTCGACGGCGTGCTCCACGAGGTGGTCGAGCGCGGCGCGTCCGTCGGCGGCCGTCCGCACGTCGTGGTGGTCGGCGGCGAGCGCGCGCTCGAGCGCCTGGCGCACGGCGGGCTCGTCGTCGACCACGAGCACCTTCACGCGTGCCGCCACTCCCCCGCCAGCATCGTCGCGGCGACCTGCGCGGCCGCGAGGTCCTCGCCCGGGTCGCGGTCGAGCACCACGACGTCCGCGGCGAGCCCGGGCGCGAGCCGGCCGCGCCGCTCCTCCGCGCCCTCCAGCCACGCGGGCGCGGTGGTGAAGGCGGCGAGCGCCGCGTCGAGCGGCAGCGCCTGCTCCGGGCGCCACGCCGGGCGGTCGCCGAGCGTGCGCAGCACCGCGGCGCGCAGCCCGTCGAGCGGGGCGAGCGGCTCGATCGGCGCGTCCGAGCCGCCCGCGATCACCGCGCCCGCGTCGAGCAGCGCGCGGTACGGATAGGCGTGGCCGATCCGGTCGGCCCACAGCCGGTCGGCGACGTCGCGGTCCGAGGTCGCGTGGGTGAACTGCACGGAGGCGGCGACGCCGAGCTCGGCGAAGCGCGGGACGTCGGCGGGATGGATGCACTGCGCGTGCTCGATCCGCGGCCGCAGCCCCCGCCAGTCCGCGCGGGTGGCGGTGAAGGCGTCGAGCGCGTCGCGGTTCGCGCGGTCGCCGATCGCGTGGACGGCGAGCGGCAGGCCGTGCGCGGCGGCGCGCCGGATCAGGCGTGCGAGCGCCTCCGCCGAGGTGATCTCGACGCCCGTGCCGTCGAGCAGCCGCGCGGTGCGCGAGCCGAGCGTGCCGTCCATGAAGGCCTTGACGTAGTCGCCGCCCTCGAGCGACTCCGCGTCGGCGGGGACCGACTGCCAGACGCGGAGCGCGAGCCCGGCCGCGGCGAACAGCGCCGGCGCGTCCTTCCCGCCGTCCTTGTCGTGGACGGCGACGACGCCCGCCGCGGCGACCGCCGGCATCGCGGCGCGCATCGCGTCCAGCGCCTCGGCGGGCTCGGGCGCGAAGCGGGCCTCGTAGCGCCAGGCGGCCTCCTCGCGCAGGATCCCGGTCGGCTCGCCGGCGGCGTCGCGCTCGACGACGCCTCCCGGCGTCTCGAGGTCGCCGCCCGCGAGCGCGAGCGCGGCGGAGTTGAGCCAGAGGGAGTGGCTGTCGTGCGCGCGCAGCGCCACGGGCGTGTCCGCGAGGACGGCGTCGAGCGCGTGGCGGTCGGGCCGGTCGCCGTCCGGCCACAGCTCGTCGCGCCAGCCGCGGCCGCGGATCCAGCCGCCCGACGGCGCCGCGGCGGCGACCCGCGCGACGGCCTCGGCGCGCGAGCCCGCGTCGAGCAGCGCGAGCTCGCGCCGCGAGAGCGCCCAGGAGGGGAAGTGCACGTGCGCGTCGGTGAAGCCCGGGAGCGCGCAGCCGCCCGCGAGGTCGAAGCGGTCGGCGCCGCGCGGCGCGTCGCCCGGGTCGTCGAACACGGCGGCGATCCGGTCGCCGTCGACCAGCAGCGCCGCCGCCGTCGGCCGCGCCGGATCCATCGTGCGGATCGTCCCGCCGTGCAGGAGCAGCATGGGCGACAACGCTATGCCACGAACACGCCGAAGGACGGCCGCGCCCGCCCGTCGGTCTCCCGCAGCCCGCAGTCGTAGTCCGGGTCGGCGTTGACCGTGTACTGCGTGTAGAGGCCGAGGCCGGGCGTGGCCTCCGCGCGCTCGAGGGCCCGGGCCAGCACCTCGGCCTGGCCCGCGCGCAGGTCGGCGCCCGGGCCGCGCCGGCGTGCGATGTAGGCGAGCCGCACCCCGCCCTCCGTGGCGTACATGAGCGGCAGCCCGTCGGGCGCGAGCCGTCCCGGCCAGCGCCCCGCGATCCGCTCGCGCATCCGCGTCGAGCGGTCGCCGCCGCCCTCGGACTCGTTGTAGTTGTGGAACGACCAGACCCAGTGGTCGCCACCCTCGAAGCCCGCCGCGCGGAGCGCGTGCAGCATCCGGTCGGCGAACTCCGGCAGCTGCGTCATCCGCGGCGGCATGCGCAGCGAGTCGGCGTCCGAGCACGACGGCGCGAGGCAGGTGGCGGCGAGGCCGTGGCGGCGGGCGATCGCGTCGACGGTCGTGACCATCACCGCGACCCGCTCGGGCATCTGGTCCTGCGGCATGAGCTGGAGGTTGGGCTCGTTGACGACCTCGAAGTGCGTCATCCGCCCCGCGTAGCGGTGCCACAGCCCCTCGCAGAACGCCGCCCACGGCGAGTACGGGCCGTGGCCCGAGCCGGGGAGCTGGTACTGCTCCGCCACGCCCCAGCGCCAGCGCGTCGCGCCCGTGACCCAGAGCGGGTAGCGGTAGGGCATCACGATCACGTCGAGCCCGTCCGCGCGCGCGGCGTCGATCTGTCCGTCGAGCGCGACGAGGTGGCCGTAGCCCGGGTTCGCCGGGTCCTCGAGCGGCGTCGGCTCGGGCTGCAGGACGGGCCAGTCCGCCCAGAAGCGGATCAGCGAGGCGCGCGCGATGAGCGGCGGCGCCCAGGGCTGCTTGCGGAACTCGCGGTAGTCCTCGACGACGCCCGGCCAGCGGACGCCCGACGGCCGCAGGTCGAACCCGCGCGCCATCCGCAGCGGCGCCGGCGCGCCGACGGGCATCGCGCCCGCCGTCCCGGCGCGGAGCGCCAGCAGCGCCGCGCCGGCGCCCGCGATCGCCTCACGCCGCGTCCAGCCCATCGCTCCATGGAAGCAGGGCGCTAGTCGCGCGCCGGCGCCATGGCGGCCGCCGCGACGCCGCGACGCCGCGCCGTGAGGCCGGGCGGGAGCTTCCCGCCCGTGGAGAGCCAGGAGCCCGCGAGGATCAGCAGCAGGCCGGCGACCGCGCTCGGCCCGACGGACTCGTCGAGCAGGATCACGCCGAGCGTGACGGCGACGACCGGGTTCACGTAGGTGATGATCGTCGCCTTGCCCGGCCCGGTCTCGGCGATCAGGGCGAAGAAGGCGAGGAACGCGATCGCGCTGCAGACGACGCCCAGCACGATCACGGACGCGATCGCGTCGCCGCCCGGCGACTCGTCCGGCCACGTGCCGAACGCGAACGGCGCGAGCAGGACCATCGAGATGCCCATCGAGGCCGTCACGGGCCCGAGCGGGTCGAGGTCGGAGAACCGCTGCTTGATGATCATCGGCCCGGCCGCGTAGCCGACCGCGGCGAGCAGGATCGCCGCCGCGCCGAGCAGCTCGCCCGGGCGCCCGGCGACGTCGAGGCCCAGCAGGACGACCACGCCGAGGAAGCCGACGACGAGCCCGACGAGGCGCGAGCCGTGCGCGCGCTCCGCATGGTCGAAGCGGATCGCGAGCAGCGCGACGACGAGCGGCACCGCGGCGATCAGGATCGCCGCGAGCCCGGAGGAGACGCGGGTCTCGCCGAAGCCGATCAGCGGCCACGGGAGCGTGATCTCCACGACGGAGTAGAAGACCATGATCTTCCAGCGCGCGCGCAGGCCGCGGAACGCGCCCTTGTACCAGGCGTACGGCAGCAGGAAGGCGAAGGCGACGACGATCCGCCCGAAGGCGACCATCGCGGGCGACATCTCGTCGACCGCGACCTTGATGAACAGGTAGGGGATGCCCCAGAGCACGGCGACGATCGCGAAGAGCGTCCATCCGCGCGCCGACATGCCCGAGACCATGCGGCGCATTAACAGCAGGGCGGGCGCCGCCGGGCCAGTCCGATCCCTTGCACCCGTGGCAAGCGGCGCTGATGGGGCGGCCGGATAGGCTCCGGCCCATGCCTGCGATCGCCGTCGTCGGGGACCGGGACCTCGGCTTCGTCACCCACCGGGAGCTCGACGCCGAGCTGGCGCGCATGCCGGCCGGCGTGGAGGCCGCCTGGCTGCCCAGCCCACGCGCCGCGGAGGCCGCGGGGGCCGACGCGCTCTGGATCGCGCCGGGCACGCCCTACGCCGACGACGACGCGGTCCTCGCAGCGATCGGCCGCGCGATCGACGACGGCACGCCCCTGCTCGGCACGTGCGGCGGCTTCCAGTACGCCGTGCTCGCGCTCGCCCGCCGCGCGGGGCTCGACGCCGCGCACGCCGAGACGGAGCCGGGCGCGGGCGACCCGCTGATCGCCCCGCTGGCGTGCTCGCTCTACGGCGAGGAGCGCGAGGTGACGTGCGTCCCGGGCACGCGGCTCGCCGCGATCTGCGGCACGGAGCCGTTCACCGGCTTCCACTTCTGCGGCTTCGGGCTCGCACCCGGGCGCGTCGAAGCGCTCGAGGCGGCGGGCGTCGTCATCTCCGCCCGTGCGCCCGACGCGGGCGTCGAGGGCGTCGAGCTGCCCGGCCACCCCTTCTTCCTCGCGACGCTCTTCCAGCCGGAGCTGTACGGGGACGGCACCCGGCCGCACCCGATCGTGCGGGCGCTCGCCGCGGCGGCCGTCGCGCACGCCGCCGCGGGGGCTCCCGTGGCGGAATAAGGCGTCGCGGAACCACCCCGCTGATCGGCTATGCTGTGCATGCACATCGAACGGGTGGTCCGCCACCCTTCGTGGTGGGTGTAGCTCAGTTGGTAGAGCACCTGGTTGTGGTCCAGGACGTCGCGGGTTCGAGTCCCGTCACTCACCCCACGCTCGACTGCCGCGGGCCTCAGTGCGACCTGGGCCGTCACGGACGCCGCACCCACAGCG
>JBEVIG010000008.1:0-13290 GCA_040510855.1 Solirubrobacteraceae bacterium | reverse complement strand
CGAGCAGCTCGCCGCCCTCCTCGGCGACCAGCACCTCGGCCACCGCAGCCCGGCCGGCCACGTCGCGCAGGACGTCGGCGTAGCCGTCGGTGTCCGCGTCCACGAACGGCGCGTACGCGGCGACGCAGAGGTCGGCGACGGCGGCGAATTCAGCCGGCTCGGCCGGGCGGATCACGAGGGCCATGGGACGCCGCACGCTACCGGCCGGCCACGCCGCATCCACCGAGGCTCCTACCATCGCACCCGACCCGGCAGGGCAACTCCCCGCCCCCCGCCGGGTTCGTTGACCCTGATGGCAGCTCGCTTCGCGCTCATGGCCGCCGTGGCCGCCCTCGCCCTGCTCGCGCCCGTCGCGGCCGCGCGGGCCGCGCCGCCGTCGAACGACCTGCCGGGCGCCGCCGCGGGCTTCACGCCCTACACGGCCGCCAACGGCGCGCCGTTCGAGCAGCAGGCGCTCGCCGACCTCGGGGAGGCCACGCCCGACCCCGGGCTGCTGCGCTGCCTGGGCGACGAGTCGTTCCAGCGCACCGTCTGGTTCTTCGTGCCCGCCTCGCCGGTCGCCGCGGAGGTGACCGTCGACGCGAGCGGGCGCACGCTCGACCCGATCGACCTGGCGCTGTTCGTGCAGCCTGAAGTCACATCCGTGTCCGGCGGCGTGAACCACACCGTGCCGAACGCGTGCGCGGGCCTCGGGGACGGCGGTGCGTCGGAGGCCGTCGAGCCCGGGAACGCGGCGAGCGTCCGCGTGCCGCCGAACCATCCCGTGTTCGTCCAGGTCGGGCACCGCGGGGCCGCCGGCCCGCCGGAGGACGAGCGCGTGGTCCTCTCGCTGCGGGTCGCGCCGATCCCGACCTTCACGCCGGTCCTCGGCGACCGCGCCGAACCGCTCACGCCGGTCGCGCGGGCGAAGCGCCCGACCGAGGTGCCGCTCGCGAACGCCACGGTCACCGGGGAGGACGCGGCGACGCCGCCCTGCCCGAGCCTCGGCACCGTGTGGCGGCGGCTCATCCCCGGCAACGCCGTGCCGCGGCGGATCTCCGTCTCCGGCGGCGACGTCTCGACGCTGGCCGTCTTCACCGGCGACACGCCCGCGGGCGGCCGCGCGCTCGACTGCGTGATCCGCGACGCGCGGGGGCGGATGGAGATGATCGTCCCGGCCCGCAAGGAGCGGACGCTGTGGATCCGCGTCGGCACGGACGACCTGCTCGCCGGCCCGGCGACGCTCCGGGTCGCCGAGGCGCGCGACCAGCGCGTGGTCGACGGCGGCCCGGGCGGCGCCGACCCGACGCCGGGCGGCCCCGGCGGTGGGCTCCCGGCCGCCTGCGACACGCCGAAGATCGAGCGGGCGCGGGTCGCAGGCCCGCGGCTGTCCGGCCCGCCCGCCCGCTACAACGTGCCGCGCGTGCCCATCGTCGTCAACCTCCGCGGCGCCCGCGTGTGCGACGCCGAGCTGCGGCTCCTCGGCCCGCGCGGCCTTCTCTATGCGAAGGCGATCATGCCGCAGCTCAAGAAGGGGCGGCGGACCGTCCGGCTCGACCGGCGACGGGGCTTCGCGCGCGGGCGCTACCGGCTCGAGATCACCGGCATCGACCGCCTGGGCGAGCGCGTGAAGGTCCGCGGCAACGTGCAGGGGCGGCTGCGATGAGGCAGCCGACACGCAGGGAGCTCGTCGTCGCCGGCGCCGCCGGCGCGTTCACCGCCGCGGTGCCGCCGGCCTACGGGAGCCTGCTCAGCCGCCGCCCGAAGGTCGGGCCCGGCCGCTTCCGCGACGGCGTGGCGTCGGGCGACCCGACGCCGACCGCGGTCACGTTCTGGTCACGGCTGCGCACGGACCGGCTGCGCTCCGGCGCGCGGCTGATCGTCGCCCGCGACGAGGACATGCGGCGCGTCGTGGCGACCGCCGTGGTCCCGACGGGCCGCGGGGTCGACCACACGCTCAAGGCGCGCGTCGGCGGCCTGAAGCCGGGCAGGGAGTACTTCTACGTCTGGGAGACGCGCGCCGGCAGCTCGCCGGTGGGCCGCACGCGCACGCGGCTGCCGAAGGACTCGGCCGAGCCGCTGCGGATCGCCTTCTCGTCCTGCCAGCAGTACCAGGCGGGCTTCTTCACGCCGCACACCCACGCGGCCGCCGAGGAGCTCGACCTCTACCTCTTCCTCGGCGACTACATCTACGAGAAGGGCCGCTCGCCGCTCCCGGGCGACGTGCGCACGGACCGCACGGACGCCGTCGACCTCGGCTCCTACCGGCTCAAGTACGCGCTCGCGCGGGCCGACGCCGGCCTGCAGGAGCTGCACCGCCTGCATCCCGCGCTGCACGTCCTCGACGACCACGAGGTCGAGAACAACTACAGCGACAACCTGCCGCCGCCGCAGCCGCTGCAGCGCACGGCCGGCTACCGCGCGGCGTCCGAGTGGATCCCGCGCGTCGTCAACAAGCGCGACCGCTACCGGATCTACCGCCGGGTGCCGCTGAACGCGAACGCCGAGCTGTTCCTGATCGACACGCGCCAGTACCGGCAGGGCAGCGCCGACGGCCGGCCGCGCAGCATGCTCGGGCCCACGCAGATGGCCTGGCTCCTGGCCGCGCTGAAGTCGTCGCGGGCGCGCTGGAAGATCATCGTCCAGCAGATGCCGATCGCCGCGGCGCCGACCGGCCAGGGCGCGCGGACGGACGCCTGGGACGGTTTCCCTGAGGACCGGGGGCTCCTGCTCGGCGAGATCGAGCGCAACGGCATCGCCGACGTCGTCTTCCTCACCGGCGATGCGCACGTGTTCGCCTGCAACAGCGTCGCGAGCAACTTCGAGGCGCTGGGAGACGGCACCGCGCGCCCCTCGGCGGTCGAGTACGTCGGCGGCTCGGTCACCTCGCCCGGGCTCGTGAAGCCCGAGAACGACGTGCGCGTGGAGTCGCCGTGGGTGCGCCAGTACAACGGCAGCTTCCACGGCTACGCCATCTTCACCGCCGACCCGGCGAACCTCGTCATGGAGTACCGCTACAGCGACATCTCCAACCCGGCCGGCGGGACCTCGCTGCTCGAGCGCTTCACCCAGCCCTCGGGCGCCAACGACGTGATCCGCCAGTCGTTCGCGCCGGTCGTCTAGCGCTTCCCGAGCCGGGCGGCCACGGACGTCATCGCCGACGCGAGCGGGCCCGTCGGCTCGACGCCGCCGTCGGCGGTGACGCGGAGCGGCGACTTGGGCGGCCGCTTGAAGAGCTTCCAGCGGACCTTGTCGAGCGCCCGCGCCGGCGCGAAGATCGCCGGCTCCTCGAGCTTCCACACCGGGCAGCGCGGCGCGCCCGACCCCGTCGCCTCGAGGATGGCGTTGACCGCGCGGCGGGCGGCCTCGTTCGCGCCCTCCATCGTGGCCAGGTCGGTGTGGGTGCGCACGAAGTCCGAGGCGAGCACGAGGTTCGGGATCGCGGTCGCGGCCTCGGGGCGGTCGGCCCACGAGCCGGCGGTGTTGATCAGCAGCGGCTCGAGGTTCGTCGCCTCCGTCGGGTTGGGGAACTCGATCGCGGGGTCGAGGAACCAGGCGAGCACGTTCGCCTCGTCCAGCAGGGGCTTCGGGCCGTCGTTGAGGTGATCGGCGAGCTGGCCCCACACCTCGGCGCGGATCTCCTCGGGCGTGCACTTCGCCGCCGCCTTGCCGGTGCGCGGGCCGGGCCGTTCCCACTCGGACACGTCCACGGACAGGATGCCCTCGACCCGGCCGTCGCCGTAGTCCTCCGCGAGCGTGCGGCCGCCCCAGAATTGCGCCTGGGAGATCGAGGTGAGCGACCACGCGGAGTCGATGTAGATCGCGTGGCCGTGCACGAGCGGCACGTCGCGGTCGAGGTAGAACATGATCCCGTTCATCCACCGCGTGACCAGCCGGTCCAGGCGCGCGAGCGCGGGCTCGGCCCGGCGCAGCTCGGGGGTGAGCAGCAGGCGCAGCTGCTCGACGGGCAGCGCCGCGACGTAGTGGTCGGCGGTGATCCGCTCGGCGGGCGTGCCCGGTCCGCGGCTCACGCGCACGCCGGTTATCCGCCGTCCGTCGAACTCGATCCCCGCGACGGGCGCGCCGGCGTGGAGGCCGACACCGCGGGCGGTGAGGTGCTCGACCCACGGCGTGAGCCAGGCCTCCTGGGTCGGCGCGTCGAGCACGCGGTCGGCGCGGCCGCCGACGCGCGTGAGGTCGAACAGGAGCTGCAGCAGGATCGACCCGCCGGTGCGGGCGCTCATCTCCCGCGCCCGCGCCGCGACGAGCGTGCGCGTGAGCCCGTCCGCGAGGAACTTCCCGTACGGCTGGCTGCGGCGCTCGGCGCCCGAGTACTCCCACCAGCTCTGGCGCTCGAACTGCTCGAGCCGGCGCTCGTCGCAGCTCGTGAGCAGCGTCAGCAGCCGCTCGACGAAGAGCGCATGCTCGTGCGCGGGGACCCCGACCTGCGTCGCCCAGCCGAGCAGGAAGCGGCTCACCGCCGAGAGGTCGTCGAGCGAGCCCTTCGCGTGCGTGACGCCGAGCAGCTCGTTGCGACCGCCGGCCTGGGCGAGCAGCGCCCGGGTGGCCGTGACGAGGTTCCCGGCGACGCCGTCGGCGCGCCCGGGGAACGGGATCCGCCGCATCGTGTCGGGCAGGTGCCGGTAGAAGCCGGGGAAGAAGCGGAAGCCGTGCTCGGCCGGGAGGTCAGCGCGGCCGCCGCTCCCGGAGCCGGGCATGCCGAACGAGCGCGCCTTGCCGCCGAACAGGTCGCGCGACTCGTACACGGAGACCGCGAACCCGCGCTCGGCGAGCTCGTGCGCGGCGCTCAGCCCGGCGACGCCGCCGCCCAGCACGGCCACGGTGCGTGCCATGGGACCACCCTATCCCGCGGCGATGTTACAGTCTGTATCGTCTTGGCAACAGCGGTGTCACAGCCCGTGCTGGCCGCGGCCCAGCGGCTGGCGGAGCGCCATGCCCTCGCCACCGCGTCGATGGACGAGATCGCGCGCGAGGCGGGCATCTCGCGGGTCACGCTCTACCGGCGCGGGGAGACCCGCGCGGCGATCCTCGCGGCGCTCCGCGACGAGCTGGCCCGCGAGGAGCGCGACCTGCTGCTGCCGATCCTGGCCGGCGACGGCGACGCCCGCGCGAGGCTGACGCGCGCGCTCGAGGCGCTGTGCGCGAGCACGGACGCGCGCGCCGATCTGCTCGGGGGGCTCGACGCCGCGGCCCGCGACGCGATCTATCACGAGGCCGGCGAGGAGGCGCTCACGCGCTCGGAGTTCGCCGCGCCGATCGTCCGGCTGCTGCGCGACGGCGCGCTCGACGGGTCGCTGCGCGCGTTCGGAGACGTCGAGGAGGCCGCGACCGTCCTCTACAACCAGGTCTGCTGGACCTTCACGCACCTCCGGCGCGAGCATCGCTGGTCCGCCGAGCACGCCACGCGGGCCGTGATCGATCTCGCCGTGGGCGGCGTCCGCCCGTGACCGCGCTGGCGCAGCGGGTGCTGCCGGGCGCCGGCGTGGACCGCCGCGCCGTCGCCTCGCTCACGGTGGGGCATCTGGGCGCGGACCTGTTCCAGGGCGCCGTGCCCGCACTCGTGCCGTTCCTCGTCCGCGACCGCGGGCTGAGCTACGCCGACGCCGGGCTGATCGTCCTCGCCGGGAGCCTCGCGTCGTCGTTCCTGCAGCCGCTCGCCGGGATGCTCGGCGACCGCCTGCGCGCGCCGTGGCTCCCGCCGCTCGGGCTCGTGCTCGCGGCGGCCGGGCTCGCCGCGGGCACCGCGGCGACGACCTTCGCCGCGATCGCGGCGGCGCTGCTGGTCGGCGGCCTCGGCGTCGCGCTCTTCCATCCGGAGGCGGTGCGGGCGGCGCGCCTCGCGGCCGGGCCGGCCCCGGGCAGCGCGCTCGCCGTGTTCGCGGTCGGCGGCAACCTCGGATTCGCGCTCGGCCCGGCGCTCGTCGTGCCGCTCGCCGCCGCCTTCGGCATCGAGGCCGCCGGCGCGGTCGCGCTCGTGCCCCTCGCCGCGGCCGCGCTCGTGGCCGGCGCGAGCCGGCGCCGTCGCGGCGAGGCGGCGGCGGGCGCGGCCGAGCTGCCGGCGACGGGGCGCGACTGGCGGGTCTTCTCGCTCGCCTCGGCGGCGGCCACGGCCCGGACCGGGTTCGCGTTCGGGCTCATGGCCTTCATCCCCAGCTGGTTCGCGGCCGAGCTCGGCTCGAGCCTCGCGCTCGGGAGCGCGGCGGTGGCGGCGATGCTCGTCGCCGGCGCGGCCGGCACCTACCTGGGCGGCCGGCTGGGCGACGCCTACGGCCGCGCGAAGGTGATCCTCGTCTCGCTCGCCCTCGTCGTGCCCCTCGCCGCCCTGCTGCCGTTCATCCCCGCGGTGCCCGCCGTCGCGCTGCTGGTGGTCATCGGCGTGGCGATGGACGCGAACTTCTACCCGCTCGTGATCGTGGCCCAGGACGCGCTCCCCGACCGGATCGGGCTCGCGTCGGGCGTCGTGATCGGCGTCAGCGTCGGGATCGGCGCGGGCTGCACGGCGGTCCTCGGCGCCCTCGCCGATGCGCGCGGGCTGGAGGCCGCGCTGTGGGGCTGCCTCGCGCTCGCGGTCCTCGCGCTGGTCTGCGCCGCGGCCGGTCTGCGCCGCCCGGAGCGGGCCGGCACGGTATGGGCCTGAACACTTCTGCTGGCATACGTCGGCACTTTTGGATAGCGTCCGGCGGAATCCGAATCCACTAGGGAGGGGACAAGGACGATGCAGCAGTTGCTGTGGCGCGCGCGCAGGGGCGCGGCGCCGGCCATCGTCGCCGCGTGCGCGGCGACCGCATTCGTCGCGGGTTCCGCGCAGGCGCAGTACGTCGCGCCGCCGCCGGACCCGGGCTTCGAGTACATCTTCGACGGCTCGGCCACCGGCTCGGACGCGTCGTTCGACAAGTGGGTCTTCGCCAGCGGCACCGCGGCACAGTCCGCCACGCAGGGGCGCGCGACGCTCGACCCGGTCGAGGGCTCGTTCCTCATGGGCCCGTCGCCGTTCGGCTCGTACTGGTACCCGGAGCGGCCGCTCGGCGACGCCGTTCTGAGGCTCCAGTACACGGTGCAGAACACGCCGGAGGCCACCCGCAACGGCGGCGTCATGATCCGCTCGCCCGAGATCCGCTACGACGGCGCGACGACCGCGGCCGTGCTCGCGCAGAAGCCGACCGGCTTCAACTACGACCTGTGCCCGGGCGCCCTCGCGCGCTGCGGTCGCACCACGCCGGCGCCGTCGACGACGTACCAGTGGGAGGGCGCCGACGGGCCCTTCGCGCCTCCGGGCGAGTACTCGGGCGCCTACTGCGCGCGGGACGGCCAGGAGAACGTGACGAACCTCGCGGGCACCGGTCCGCTGACGCACGGCACCAACGCCAACAACCACCAGCACTGGACCCAGGTCTTCTGCGGCCATGAGATCCAGATCAACGAGACGCTGACCGGCGGCGGCCCGCAGCCGTCCTCCGACCCGATCAAGACGGGCTCCGTCTACGGCTTCCGCAACCTCAACGCGAAGCAGTCAGGCACGTACGAGCGCCTCGAGAAGGGCGTCTGGCACAACATGGAGATCCGCACCATCGGCCAGCAGTTCACGGTCCTGGTGGACGGCGAGATCATCAACCAGTTCGACAACGCCGTCCCGAAGATCGCGTCGCGCAACGGCGACCCGACGACGATGGCGCGCCAGTTCGCGGAGGGCTACATCGGCCTGCAGACGCACGGCGGCAACGACCGCATCTCGTACCGCGAGATCCAGGTCAAGGACATCGACGCGTCCGAGATCCCGGAGAACGTGAGCAAGCCGAAGGTCGCCGGCAACGGCGAGGTCGGCAAGCCCCTCACGTGCACGGGCGGCGGCTGGAAGCGGGCGGGCCACGGCGATTCGTGGTTCACCTGGTACCGCTCGAACACGATCGGTCCGGAGCATCCGCACTACCGCGCGCCCAGCCAGATCGATCTGGGCTCGTTCACGACCCCGGCCGATCCGCAGTACGGCACGCAGGACCTGACCTGGCTCGACTCGCTGATCGTCGGCCAGGGGCCGCACTACACGCCCACGGCCGAGGACGTCGGCAAGGTCGTCCACTGCGCGGCGAACGTCGACCGCGGCGGCGCGACCGTCTGGGAGACCGCCAAGGCGCCGGAGATCACCGGCTGACGAACGTACCGCGTGCGGGCCGGGCTCCCGACCCGGCCCGCGCCGGCACGGCGCGTCAGCAGAAGCGCGCCTCGATCTCCCCGAGGAACGCCTCGGAGAGGCGGTGGAAGCCGTCCTTGTCGATCATGATCGTCGCCCCCGGCTCGATCCCCAGCACGGACCTGCCGGGGTCGAGCTTGATCGACGGCTCGATGACGAGCATCCCGCCGTGGCCGACGATGGAGTCGCTCAGCACTCGGACCTCGTTGAGCGCGTTGCCGTCCTCGCCCTCGATGGAGCGCTGGCGGTGGACGAACCAGCGGTCCAGGGCCAGGACCATCATCCCGTAGAAGACGGGTTCGAGCATGGCCGACGGCCCCGCGGCCTCGTAGGCGGCGACGTCCGCCGCGATGCGGTTACGGCACGCGGCGACATTGTCGGGGGAGTACGAGGTGACGGCGAGCATGCCGCGAGCCTATGGCTCGAGCACGAAGATCTCGAACAGGCGCGTCGGATTGAAGGTGATCTGGCTGTGGTAGCCGACGACGCGGCGCCCGGTGATCTCCTCGACGGCCTCGGTGACCGTCTGGGTCATCGCCTCCTGGAAGAGCAGCCGGTACTGGCGCACCGCCTGCTCCTGGCCCGCGTCGACGAGGACCTCCTCGTTGCGGGTCAGCCCGCCCTCCATCGCGCAGAAGATGTAGTCGTCAACGATGTAGCTGCGGGCCCGCTCGGGACCCTTGCCGTAGAAGCGCTTCTTGAGCGCGACCATCGCGTTGGAGACCTCCGCCGGCCGGCCGGCGCGCCGCTCGATGTCGGCCTCGTCGCTCATGTCGACGCTCGTGAGCGCCGCGCCGGGCTGCGCGGGCAGCGGCAGGGCGGGCGCGGGCATGTCGCGGTGCCAATCGGGCATCTTCCGGTCCTACCCATGTCAGCGCCCGGTCCTCGGACGTGGTCATCGATCTGAACGCTGCCGGGAGCCGCAGTTTCCCGCGCCATACTGCGCCGTTGCCGGACCGTCTCCAGCGGCGTGTCCGGCACCGCATACGCGACACGTGGCGCCGCGGCTGGCGACAAAGGCCGCGGCGAGGCCTGTCCTTCCCGCGAAACGGAGGAAGCCTCTTGGTGCCACCGCACGTCCCGACATCGATCCCGCTGCTCGAAGCCGACCCCGACCTGGGCCGGCTGCTCCCGCCCGAGCGTGTCGCAGAGGCGCGCCATCTGCTCGTGGCCCGCTGCCACGTCGTGCCCCCGGGGCCGTGGGCCGACCTACGGCTCGAGCGCGTCGGCGACGGCCACCTCGGCCTCCTCGTGCTCGACGGCATGATCGCCCACGAGACGGTCATGGAGGACACGGTCTCCACCCACCTGCTCGGGCCGGGCGACATCGCGCGCCCCTGGCAGGAGGAGGATCCCGGGCAGCTGCTCCGCGCCGAGCGCCGCTGGACGGTGCTCACGCCGGCGCGGGTGGCGGTCCTCGACGCCCGCCTCGGCGTCGCGCTCTGCCGCTACCCCGAGGTCCACGCGATGGTCGTCGACCGGCTCGCGCAGCAGATGCAGCGGATGGCGATCGCCCAGGCGATCGGCCGCCTGACGGGAGTCGACCGGCGGTTGCTCGCGCTCTTCTGGCACCTGTCCGAGCGCTGGGGCCGGGTCGCGCCCGACGGCGTCCACGTGCCGCTCAACATCGCCCACGGCGTGCTCGCGGACCTCGTCGGCGCGCGGCGGCCGACGGTCTCGACGGCGCTCGGGAAGCTCAGCGCGCGCGGGGAGCTCGTGCGGCTGCCCGACGGCTCATGGCTGCTGACCGGGGAGCCGGTGGGTGCGCCGCGCGGCGCGGCCGCGCGGGTCATCCGCCGGCGCATGCGGCGACCCGCGCCCCTGCACGCCGTGCCTCAGTGGACGAGCACGGCCGGCGCCGCGGCCGAGGCCTCGGCCTCGGCCTCCGGATCCTCGACCGGCGGCGGCTTGTCCTTGGGCAGCAGCGGCGTCGCGATGGCCAGGGCGACGACGACGAGCCCGAACGCCCACCAGTAGGTCGAGGCGAACGCGTCGGCCATCGGGCCGACGATCTGCGCGCGGACGTCCGGAGCGACCTCCGCCGCGGCGCCGATCCCGCCGCCGGAGCCCGGCAGGCGGGCGCTGAGCGCGTTGGCGAGCAGCACGGACAGCAGGGCGGTGCCGACCGAGGCGCCGACCTGCTGGTTGATGTTGAGCGTCGTGCTCGCGCGGGCGACCTGCGCCTGGCGGAGCGTCTGCATCGCGCCGGAGAAGAGGGGCATCATCGATGCGCCCATGCCCAGGCCCATCACGAACAGGACGACGCCGAACGCCCAGTAGGACGTGTCGGCCTCGAGCTGGGTGAGCGCGAGGAACGAGAGCGCGACCACGGTCAGGCCGACGGGCACGATCCGCCCGACGCCGGTGCGGTCGGTCAGGCGGCCCGCGATCGGCATCGAGATCATCGCGCCGAAGCCCTGCGGCGCGAGCAGCAGGCCCGTGTCCATCGCCGACTCGCCGCGCACGACCTGGAGGTAGAGCGGCAGCAGGAACATCCCGCCGAAGACGGAGATGATCACGAGGAAGAGCGCGATGGCCGAGACGCTGAACGTGCGGTTCTTGAACAGCCGCAGGTCGATCAGCGCGTTGCTCGTGCGCAGGCCGTGCCAGACGAAGGCGGTCAGGGCGAACGCGCCGACGATCATCGGCAGCAGCACCTTCGCCTCGCCGAAGCCGCCGGCCGAGCCGGACTCGGCCAGGCCGTAGATCAGCAGCGCGAGGCCGGGGGAGAGCAGCGCGAGCCCGAGCCAGTCGAGCCGCTCGTCGTGCTTGGGGACGTCGCGCGGGAGGATCCGCTGCGAGGCGATGAGGGCGACGACGGCGATCGGGATGTTGATGAAGAAGATCCAGCGCCACGAGGCGTTGTCCACGAGCCAGCCGCCGAGGATCGGGCCGAAGATCGGGCCGAGCAGCATCGGGATGCCGATGACGGCCATGACGCGGCCGACGCGGTCGGTGCCCGCGGCGCGCGTGAGGATCGTCATGCCGGCGGGCATGATCATGCCGCCGCCGAAGCCCTGCAGGATCCGGAAGAAGATGAGCGAGCCCTCGGACCACGCGAGGCCGGACAGCGCGGAGCCGAGCGCGAAGAGGAAGAGGGAGATCATGTAGAGCCGCTTCGTGCCGAAGCGGTCTGCAGCCCAGCCCGTGAGCGGGATGACGGTGGCGAGGGCGAGCGTGTAGCCCGTGGCGACCCACTGGATCGTCGTCAGCGTCGTGTCGAACTCCTTCGCGAGCGTGTTGATCGCGACGTTGACGACGGTGACGTCGAGGATGGACATGATCGCGCCGAGCACGACCACCGACGCGACCAGCATCAGGTCGCGGTCGAGCCCCTTGCCGCTGTCCGCGGCGGGCGATGGAGAGGCGGGGGAGGACATGGCGCCCCAAGGTAGCAGCGAAGTGGAGGTCGTTCCTCCGTTTACGTCTAGACTGCTCGGCGTGAGCACCTCCGAGCGCCCGCTGCGCCGCGACGCGTCCCGCAACCGCGAGCGCGTGCTGCAGGCCGCGCGCGAGCTGTTCGCCGAGCGCGGGCTCGAGGTGACGATGGACGAGATCGCCCGCCACGCGGGCGTCGGCGTGGCCACGGCGTACCGCCGCTTCGGCCACCGCGACGAGCTGATCGGCGCGCTCTTCGAGGCGCGGATGCACGACTACGTGGCGCTCGCCGAGGAGTCGCTCGCCGCCGACGACCCGTGGGAGGGGCTCGTCGGCTTCCTCGGGGGCGGCGTCGCGATGCAGGCCGCGGACCGTGGCCTGAAGGACCTGCTGATGAGCCACAGCCACTCGCTCGAGCGGGTGATCCGCGTGCGCGAGGGCGTGCTGCCCCTGATCGAGCAGCTCGTCGCCCGCGCGCACGCGGCCGGCGCGCTGCGCCCCGACGTCGGGGCGCGCGACCTCCCGATGGTCTCGCTGATGCTCGGCCAGGTGATCGACTTCAGCGGCGACCAGGCGCCGGAGCTGTGGCGGCGCTACCTCGCGCTGCTGCTCGACGGCCTGCGAGCGGGCGACGGCCGGACGCCGCTGCCCGAGGCGCCGCTCACGACAGCGCAGCTCGACGCTGCGATGTCCGCGTGGCGGCCGCGCCGTCGCTGAGCGGGACGACGCTCGAGTTCGGGCCGATCACGGCCGCGATGTGGAGTGCGATGCCGCGCTCGGACGCGCGGCGGCGGGCGATCTCCGTGGCCTCCGCGGCGTCGTCCGCGGTGATGTTGCCGTGCCAGCGGGCGAGCGTGGCGCGGTCGACCCCGACGACGAGGAACGTCATAGGGCCTCCTGGGGGAGCGGGGAGCGATGCATGGCCAGACGGTACGGCCGCCCGCCCACCCACATCAATCGCGCGGATCACCGATCTTTGGCCGCCGGCGCGGCTCGATTCCGACTTGTGCGGACATAGTCGGAAGAAAGCGGAATCGACCGACCCTGGGCCTTCGGCCCGCCGCCCTACCCGGCCGGTGTCGACGTTGTCCCGGCCAGCTGCGCGGCCAGCTGGGCGCGGGAGCGGACGCCCAGCTTCGCGTAGATCCGGCGCAGGTGGGCCTCGACGGTGCGGGTGCTCACGACCAGCGCCTGCGCGATCTCCTTGGTCGAGTCGCCGCCGGCCGCGAGCACGGCCACGCGCCGCTCGGCGGGCGTGAGCTCGCCGCGGGCGCGCGGGCGGCGGGCGCCGACGCGGGCCAGCTCGGCGCGCGCCAGCTCGGCCCAGCCGCGCGAGCCGAGCGCGTCGAAGCCCGCGGCCGCCGCCTCGAGCTGCTCGCGCGCGGCGCCCCACTTGCGCCGCCGCCGCGCCGCGCGGCCGGCCGCGAGCCGGCAGCGGGCGGCGTCGAAGGGGAGGCCGAGCCGCTCGAACGCATCGGCCGCGCCCGGCTCCGCCGGCCCGTCGGCACCGCCCACCGAGCCCGGCGATGACGGCGTCGCCGTCCCGTCGGCCCCGCCTTGCCGCGCCGTCGTCCGTCCCGACGAGCTCGCGGCAGCGGGCGGCGGTGGCGCGGGCCCAGGGGTGGTCCTGCTCCGCGGCGAGCCGCGCCAGCCGCGCCAGCACCGGCTCGGCGTCCTCCGGCCGACCGGCCAGCACGAGCGCCTCCACGAGGTCGCCCGCGACC
>JBEVIG010000007.1:0-10941 GCA_040510855.1 Solirubrobacteraceae bacterium | reverse complement strand
AGGAGGGCCTGCGCAGCGACGTCAACGTCGGCTTCCAGTACATCTCGTTCTGGCTCGGCGGCCGCGGCGCGGCCGGGATCAACAACCTCATGGAGGACGCCGCGACGGCCGAGATCTCGCGCTCGCAGATCTGGCAGTGGGTGCGCCACGGGCGCTTCACGCGCGAGCAGGTGCTCGAGGTGCTCGACGAGGAGACGGCGAGGATCCGCGACGAGGTCGGCGAGGAGACGTGGCAGAAGGGCCGGCCGGACGAGACGCGGCGGGTCTTCGAGCAGGTCTCGCTGGGCGAGGAGTTCCCGGAGTTCCTCACCCTGCCGGCGTACGAGCTGCTCGACTGAGCCCGCGCAGCGCGCTCGCGACGTACACCTCGGCGGCCGCGTCGAGGTCGGCGAGCGTGAGCGGCCGTGGCCGCGCGCCCGCGTGGGCGGCGGTCACGCTCGGGAGGATCCGGCCGTCGGTGGGCGGCGCGTAGAGCCGGCCGTCGGCGCCGCGGACGACGATCGCCGTCCGGCTCGTCTCGAGCACGAGCCCGTCGGCGTCGACGAGCAGCGGCAGGGTGCCCGGGTCGTCGTCCTCGTGCGATTCGAGCAGCCGGCGGTCGCGCCACTTGTGCGCGCCGAGGCCGCCGGGGACGACGACGGGGCGCAGCACCGCGGGCGGGATCTCACCGAGCGGCGTGATCGCGAGCTGCGCGTCCTCGCCGGGGAACACGTCGATCCGGAGCCGCGCGCGCCGGTGGCCGACCGCGGCGCGCGTGGCCCGCTCGGCGAGCGCGTCCGGGAGCGGCAGCCCGTAGAGCGCGCGCAGCGAGCGGCCGAGGCGCGCGAGGTGGTCGCCCAGCGCCTGCGCCTCGCCGTGGACGACGCGGATCGTCTCGTACAGGCCGGCCGCGGGATCGGGGCGCGGGACCGGCCGCGGGCCGCGCCGGACGATCCGCGGCGGCCCGATCTCGCCGCGGGCGTCGGGCGGCCCGCCCGCGTTGATCGCGGCGAGCAGGGGCGCGGCCTTGGCGGCGGCCTCGCGCGCCTCGTCCTCCCCCACGCTGTCGGCGGTGATCCCGCCGCCGGCGCCGAGCCAGATCCGCGGGCCGCGGACCTCGAACGTGCGGATGGCGACGCTCAGCTCCAGGCCGGCGAGCGGGCTCGCGAAGCCGACAGAGCCGGTGTAGGCCTCGCGGCCCGTGGACTCGAGCTCGGCGATCACGTCGAGTGCGGCGAGCTTCGGCGCGCCCGTGACCGAGCCGGGCGGGAAGGTCGCGCGAAGGAGGTCGGCGTGCCCGACGTCCTCGCGCAGCTCGCCCTCGACCTCCGAGACCATGTGCCACACGCCCGCGTGCGGCCGGACCTCGGCCAGTGCCGTGACGCGGACACCGCCCGGGACGCAGACCCGCCCGAGGTCGTTGCGCACGAGGTCGACGATCATCACGTTCTCCGCGCGGTCCTTCGCCGAGGCCTCCAGCTCCTCGCGGCCGCCGGCCGGGCGCGTGCCCTTGATCGGCGCGCTGCGGACCGCGCGGCCGCGGCGCGCGAGGAAGAGCTCGGGCGAGAGGCTCGCCACCGTCCCCCAGGGGCCGGCGACGAACGCCGCGCGGTCCGTCGGCAGCGCCGCCGCGGCGGTGGCGAAGAGGTCGAGCGCGTCGCCGGTCAGGCGGCCGTCGAGCCGGGTGCAGAGGTTGGCCTGGAAGAGGTCGCCGGCCGCGATCCGCTCCACGCACGCGTCCACGGCGCGCGCGTGCCCGGCCGGCGACGGCGTCCACGCCCACTCGCCCGTGGCGAACGGCCGCGCGCCCGGCGGGTGCGCGAGCCGGGCGGCCAGCTCGTCGCGCCGGGCGAGGATCGCCGCCTCGCGCTCGGGCGTGACGAGCGCCTCGAACCACCAGCGGCCGCCGGCGTCGCGGCGCAGCACGTGGTCGTAGAAGGCGAGGTCGCCGTCCGGCACCGCGATCGGGCGCGGCGGCGGCGGATGGCCGCGCTCGACCGCGTGGCGGAGCTCGAAGCCGAGGAAGCCCACCCACCCGCCGCCGACGACGTCCGCCGGGACGTCCTCCGGTACGAGCACCTCGGGCTGGTCGTCGAGCAGCCCGAACAGGTCCGTCCCCGGCACCGCGACGCGTACGGGGCGCGAGCCGAGCAGCGCGCCGCCGCCCGCCCATGCGCCGATCAGCGCGAACGGCCGCTCCTCGCCGCGCAGCACCCGCGCCGCGTCGGCGGGCGACGCGTCGGCGTCCAGCGGCTCGCGGAACAGGGTGGCGCGCACGCCGCGCACCCTAACCGCGCTCAGAAGTCGCCGCCGCCCCCGAAGTCGCCGCCGCCGAAGTCGCCTCCGCCGCCGAAGTCCCCGCCCCAGCCGCCACCGCCGAAGTCGCCGCCGTCGCCTCCGCCGCCGCCACCGTCGCCGTAGTCGCCGTAGGCCATCGGCGCCGACCACGCGCTGCCGAGCAGCGAGCCGACGAGCAGGCCCGGGAACAGCCCGCCGCCGAAACCGCCGAAGAACCCGCCGGCGAACGGCGCGTACGCCGGGCCCGCCTGCCAGTACGGCACGCGGCGGCCGTTCCACTCGACCTCGCGGGCCTCCGGGTCCAGGCCCTCCTCGAGGCGCAGCGCGTCGGCCTCGCACGCCGGGACCGTCCGCGGCTGCCCATAGGGCGGCGACCATTCGACGTCGCGCGTCGACGGCCCGTGGCGCGGATCGAAGAAGCACGGCGGCCGGCGCTCCGGCGGCGCCTCGCCCGCGAACCGCGCCTTCGCCGAGGCCATCGCCCAGCGGCCCTCCTCGAGCGCCTCGCCGACCGGCGCGAGGTCCTGCGGGCGCCGGGCGCGCTCCCACTGGTCGTCGGCTTCCGTGTAGCGCGCGACCGCGTGGTCGTAGTCCGCCCGCGCGTCCGGGTCGACGCCCGGCATCGAGGCGTCGAGGTCGAGCGCGCGGATGTCGTCGCCGAGCGCGACGAGGTCGTCGCGGGCGTTCGTCTTCGCCTGCTGGAACTCCGCGTCCTCGCGGCGGCGCCGGTTGCGGCGGGAGATCGCGATCGCCGCGCCGCCCGCGCCGAGCAGGCCGAGGATCACGAGCCCGCCGGGGAAGCTGCTCCCGGGCAGCGAGCCGCCGTTGGCCTGGGCCTCACCGACCTGGTCGGTCACGTCGAGCAGGATCGTGTCGAGGTCGCCGCCGCCGTCCTCGATCGCGCCGTCGATGATCTCGTTGGTCACGCCCTCCTCGAGCGAGCCCGAGCCACCGCGGATGCTCCGCCCGGCGGCGAGGACGTACGTGCCCTGCGGGTCGCCGACCCCGCGCGCGATCTGCGCCATCGCCGCACGGGCGGAGCCGCCGGTCTCGTTCGCGATCTCCCCGGGCATGACGGCCACGTACATCGGGCCCGCGCCCTCCGACGCGATCCGCGCGCGCAGCGCGTCCGCCTCGTCGTCGGTGATCGTCGGGTCCGCGTCGGGGTCGACGTAGACGTTGTCCTGCTGCAGCTGGCTCGCCGCACGGTCGATGAGCTCACCCGCCCGGGCGGCGGGCGCGAGCACGAGCAGGAGCACGAGGGCGAGGAGGAGGCGCATCACGATCGGCCTTCCCATCCCGATTCCGCCCTACACCAGCAGCGATCGAAGCCGTACAAGGTCGGTGTCGAGCTTCTCCTCGAGCTTGGCCTGCACCATGGGCGCGAGCAGCTTGGCCTTGAACGAGGTCGTGTCGCCCGAGATGACCCACGTCACGGCGGCGCCGGAGCCGCCGTTCGCGGACGTGACGGTGTACTCGTTGACCGCCTTGAAGCCCGAGCCCTCGAAGCGCAGCTCCGCGGCCGACGGCGGCTCCAGCCGCGTGACCTCGAGCTCGAACTTCAGGTGCTGGCCGCTGACCGTGAGCTCCTGGCGGATCCGCGAGCCGATCGTGATCGGCCCGGTGTCGAGCGGCTGGTAGACCTCGAGCCCGGTCATCCACTGGCGCACCTTGTCGGGCTCGATCAGCCAGGGGAAGACGTCGGCCGGCGGCCGCGCGACGGTCGTCGTGCTCTCGCAGCGCACGGCGCTCAGCCGCCCGCGGGGCTCGGCCCGCGCCGGTGGCGCAGCGGCAGGACGTCGGCGGGCGGCGGCTCTCCCCCGGCCTCGGCCAGCCGCTTCTCCAGCTCGCTGACGCGGGCGGAGAGCATCTTCACCGCGTCGGCGACGGGGTCCGGGAGGTGCAGCCAGTCGGCGTCCGGGCCCTCGACCTTGCGGCCCTCGACGCGGACGGGATGCCCGGGCACGCCGACCACGGTCGAGTTCGGCGGCACGTCGTGGATCACGACGGAGTTCGCGCCGATCTTCGCGCCGTGGCCGATCGTGATCGGCCCGAGCAGCTTGGCGCCGGAGCCGATCGTCACGTTGTCCTGCACCGTCGGGTGCCGCTTGCCGGTCGCGAAGCCGGTGCCGCCGAGCGTGACGCCCTGGTACATCGTCACGTTGGCGCCGACCTCGGCCGTCTCGCCGATGACCACGCCGGTGCCGTGGTCGATGAACAGCCCGTCGCCGATGTCGGCGCCCGGGTGGATCTCGATGTTCGTGAACGCGCGCGAGCCGAGCGCGAGCATCCGCGGGGCGAGCGGCACGCCCGCCTCGTGCAGGGCATGGCCGACGCGGTGGGCGAGCAGCGCCTGCACGCCGGGCCACGCGGCGAGGATCTCCAGCGAGGAGACGCCGCGCGCGGCGGGGTCGCGGGCGTGGGCGGCGGCGACGTCGCGACGGAGCTCGCCGGCGACGCGGCGCAGGGTGCCGAGACCGAGCATGGACTGAAGGCTAGAGCTTCCCGCAGTCCGGGCAGTCCGCGCGGCGCGCGGCGTGCACGCGGAGGAAGTCGCCCGACGCGAGATCGACCTGGAGGAAGCCGTCGGCGATCGCGGGCGCGACGCCGGTGACGAGCTTCATCGCCTCCAGCGCCTGGAGCGAGCCGATGACGCCCGCGGCCGGGCCGAGCACGCCCGCGTCGGCGCAGCTCGGCGCGTCGGCGGGCGCCGCCGGGAAGGCGCAGCGGTAACACGCGGTGCGGCCCGGCTTGATGCTCATGACCATGCCCTGGAGGCCGAGCACGCCCGCCTCGACGAGCCGCACGCCCGCCGCGCAGCACGCGGCGTTGACGGCGTAGCGCGTCGCAAAGGAGTCCGAGCAGTCGACGACGACGTCCTGGCCCTCGATCAGCGCCGCGGCGTTCTCCTCCTCCAGGCGCACCTGGTAGGGCTCGACGATCACGTCGGGGTTGAGGAAGCGCAGCTTCGCGGCTGCGCTCTCCGCCTTCGGCACGCCGAGGTCGGGCGTGAAGTGGAGCGTCTGGCGGTGCAGGTTGGAGAGCTCGACGTCGTCGGGGTCGAGGATGCCCAGGCGGCCGACGCCCGCGCCGACGAGATACGTCGCGACGGGCGCGGCGAGCGCGCCGGCGCCGACGACGAGCACGTTGGCCTCCGAGATCGCGAGCTGGGCGGCAGTGCCCCACTCGGGGAGGACGAGCTGGCGTGCGTAGCGCTCGATCTCGGCGTCGCTCAGGCCGCCGAAGTCGGGCGGCGGGGGCGGCGGCGCGGGCTCGCGCGGCGGGTCGGGCGCCAGCGCGTCCCGCGTCGAGGCGACCGCCTTGCCGAGGTCGCGGAAGAAGCCCCGCCGGCTGGCGCCGCCGTCGCTCATGCCCGGACGATCCGGATCGTGGTGCCGTCGACGGTGACCGCGTGCCCGGCCTCGCGCGCCGAGCGCGGGACGTTCTCCAGTGCCTCGCCGGGCCGGCAGCGGACGTCGAGCTCGTCGCCGGGCGCCAGCGCCTCGAGCGCGAGCTTCGTCCGTACCCAGGTCATCGGGCAGGTGTACGGCGTGATGTCCAGTGTCCGGACGGCCACCCGACGAGTACCGTAGCGGCCGCGTGCGCTCGTTCCTGATCCTCCACGGCTACCAGGGTTCGGGCCCGCAGCACTGGCAGACGTGGCTCGCCGGGCGGCTCCGCAGGGCCGGCGAGCGGGTCTCCTATCCCCATCTCCCCTCGCCCGACGCGCCCGACCTCGCCGCCTGGCGGGCGGCGCTGGAGGCGGAGCTGCGGGCGCTCCCGGACGAGCCGGTCGTGCTCTGCCACTCGCTCGCCTGCGTCCTCTGGTGCCACCACGCCGCGGCCCCCGTGCTCGAAGGCGGGCGGGCGGAGCGCGTGCTGCTCGTGGCGCCGCCGTCGGAGGCCGGCGCGCCGCGGGCGATCCGGCGCTTCTTCCCCGTCCCGCTCGACCCGGGCGCGGTCGCCGCCGCGGCGGGCGCGACGGAGCTCGTGTCCGCGCCCGACGACCCGTACTGCCCGGAGGACGCCGCGGCCGTCTACGGCGCGCCGCTGGGGATCGAGACGCACGTGATCGTCCGCGGCGGCCACGTCAACGTCGACGCCGGCTTCGGGCCGTGGCCCGAGGTCGAGGCGTGGTGCCTAGGCCGTGGCGGCGGGCTCGGGCGCGAAGAAGGGCGTTGAGACGTAGCGCTCGCCGGAGTCGGCGAGCACGACGGCGATCCGCCGCGGCGCGTCGTCGCGCGCGGCGACCTGGAGCGCGGCCCACAGCGCGGCGCCACAGGAGATGCCGGCCAGCACGCCCTCGCGGCGGGCGACCTGGCGCGCCGTCTCCAGCGCGTCCTCGTCGTCGACGGGCAGCGTCTCGTCGACGAGGTCGCGGTCGAGCACGGGCGGGACGAAGCCCGCGCCGATGCCCTGGATCTTGTGCGGCCCGGGCGGCCCGCCGGAGAGCACGGGCGAGGAGGCGGGCTCCACGGCGACGATCCGGCAGTCCGGGTTGCGCTCCTTGAGGTAGCGCCCGGCGCCGGTCAGCGTGCCGCCGGTGCCGACGCCGGCCACGAGGCAGTCCACGTCGCCCTCCATCGCCTCCCAGATCTCCGGGCCGGTGCCCGTGTAGTGGGCGAGCGGGTTCGCGGGATTGGAGAACTGGTCGGGGAGCCAGACGTCGCTGTCGCGCGCCAGCGCGCGGGCCGCGGCGACCGCCTCGTTCATGCCGCCCATCGACTCCGTGACCTGCACGGTGGCGCCGTAGAGGCGCAGCAGGCCCTCGCGCTCGCGGCTCATGCCCTGCGGGAGCGTGAGGATCAGGTCGTAGCCCTTGGCGGCGCAGACGAAGGCGAGCGCGATCCCGGGGTTGCCGCTCGTCGCCTCGACGATCGTGGTGCGCCCGGGCTCGATCCTCCCCTCGGCCTCCGCGGCCTCGATCATGGCCACGCCGATGCGGTCCTTGACGGAGCCGCCGGGGTTGAACATCTCGAGCTTCGCGAAGACCTGCGCGTCGCATTCGTCGGGGACGAGACGCTGCAGCTGCACCATCGGCGTGCGGCCGACGTGATCCGCAATGTTGACCGGGATAGGGGACATTCGGGACACAAGCCTAGTGGCACCGGCGCGCGGGGTGCGGAAGGATCGGCCCGTGCTGCACGGTCGCGAGGAGGAGCAGGCGGCGCTCGGCGCCCTCCTGGGCGGCGCGCGCGAGGGTCGCGGGGGCGCGCTCGTGCTCCGCGGCGCGCCCGGGCTGGGCAAGACCGCGCTGCTCGACGACGCAGCCGCGCGGGCGGAGGGCCTCACCGTGCTGCGGGCGACGGGCTCGCCCGCCGAGACCGGGCTCGCCTTCGCCGCACTGCACCAGTTGCTGCTCTCGCGCGACGTGCCGGCGCCGCTGGCGCGGGCGCTCGGCCGCGAGGACGGCCCCGCGCCCGGTCCGCTGCAGGTCGGGGCGGCGCTGCTGGAGGCGCTGGGGGACGCCGCGCCCGCGGCCGTGCTGGTCGACGACGCCCAGTGGCTCGACGCGCCGTCGCTGGCCGCGCTCGCCTTCGCCGCGCGGCGGCTGGAGGGCGAGGGCGTCGCGCTGCTCGCCGCGGTGCGCGACGACGGGCCGCGCCTCGACCTGCCGGAGCGCGTGCTCGCCCCGCTCGACGACGCGGCCGCGGCGGCGCTGCTCGACGAGCAGGCGCCGCATCCGGCCGCGCGCGCCACGGTGCTCGCCGCGGCGGCGGGGAACCCGCTCGCGCTCGTCGAGCTCCCGGCCGCGCTCGACGGCGATCCGGACGGCGCCCTGCCGGTGCCCGAGCGGCTCGACGCCGTCTACCGCGAGCGGATCGCCGCGCTGCCGCCCGCCGCGCGGGAGCTGCTCCTGCTCGCCGCCGCCGAGGGCACGGGCGCGGTCGCGCCGGTGCTCGCCGCGGGGACCGGGAGGCTCGAGGCGCTGGAGGCCTCGGGGCTCGTCGCGGTCGCGGGCGACCGGCTCGCCTGGCGCCATCCCCTGGCGCGCGAGGCCGTGCTCCACGCCGCCGGCCCGGGCCCCGTGCGGGACGCCCATCGCGCGCTGGCCGCGGTGACGCCGCCCGATCGCGCCGCCTGGCACCGGGCCGCCGCCGCGGTCGCGCCCGACGAGGACGTGGCGGGGACGCTGGCGGAGGCGGGCCGGGCGGCGCGCGCCCGCGGCGGGCACGCGGCCGCGGCGGACGCGCTGGCGCGGGCGGCGGAGCTCACCCCGGAGCCCGGCCTCGCCGCGGGGCGGCGGGTCGAGGCGGCCGCGGCGGCGTGGGCGGCCGGGCGGCCGGAGCGGGCGCTCGCGCTGCTCGACGCGGCCGGGCCGGAGGCGGATCCCGGCGAGGTCGCCCGGATCCGGGGCGCGATCGAGCTCAACCACGGCGCGCCGGCACGGGCGCACCGCCTGCTGGCCGAGGCCGCCCGGCGCGAACCCGATCCGTCGCGGGCGCTGCGGCTCTCCGTGAGCGCGATGGAGGCGGCGTCGCTCGCGGGCGAGCCGCTCCTCCCGCCGATCGCGGCGGAGGGCGACGGCTTCCTCCCGACGCTCGTCGCCGGCATCACGGCGCGGGTCGAGGGCGACGAGCCCGCCGCGGCGGCGGCGCTCGGCGCGGCGGCCGCGGAGGGGGCCGCGCTCGACGACCCGCAGCTGGTGCTGTGGGCCGGCGCGGCGGCGTTCTTCGCGGGCGACGAGGACGCGGCGACCGCGCTGCACGAGCGCGCCGCGGACCTGGCGCGCGCGGCCGCCGACGCGGCGGTCCTCCCCTTCGCGCTCACCTTCCTCGCCACCGCGCACCTGCTCGGCGGCCGGCTCGCGGTCGCCGAGGCCGACGGGCGCGAGGCGCGGCGGCTCGCCGCCGAGTCCGGCCAGGAGAACCTCGGCGCACAGGTCGACGCCGTGCTCGCCGGCGTGGCGGCGCTGCGCGGCGACGAGGCGGGCTGCCGCGAGCTGGCCGAGGGCGCCCGGACGGCCGCGGCCGCGCGCGGGCTCGTGCTCGTCGAGGGGGCGGCGACCACGGCGCTGGCGGAGCTCGAGCTCGCCCTCGGCGCGCCGGACGCCGCGTACGCGCGGCTGGAGCGGCTCGCGCACGGGCCCGGCACCCACATCGCGCATCGCTTCGGCGTCCTCCCCGCGCTCGTCGAGGCCGCCGCGCGGGCGGGCCGGGCCGCGGACGCGCGCGGCGACGCCGAGGCGTTCGCGAGCTGGGCGGAGGCGACGGGGTCCGGCTGGGCGCTGCCGCTGGCCGAGCGGGGGCTCGCGCTCACGGCCGCCGGCGACGAGGAGGCCGAGGCGCGGTTCGCCGCGGCGCTCGCGCTCCACGAGCGTCACCGCCGGGCGCTCGACCGCGCGCGGACGGAGCTCCTCGCCGGCGAGCGGCTCCGCCGCGCCCGGCGCAAGGCGGAGGCGCGGGCGCCGCTGCGGGCGGCGCTGGAGGCGTTCGAGGACGCGGGCGCCTCCCCGTGGGCGGAGCGCGCCCGCGACGAGCTCCGGGCCGCGGGCGAGAGCGCACCGCGGCGCGGCGGACGCCCGCTGGACCGGCTCACGCCGCAGGAGCTCCAGGTCGCGCGGCTCGTCGCGCGCGGCGCCAGCAACCGCGATGCGGCGGCCGCGCTCTACCTCAGCCCGCGCACCGTGGAGTACCACCTGCACAAGGTCTTCAGGAAGCTCGGCGTCCACGCGCGGGCCGAGCTGGCGGCCGTCCTGGCCGCGGAGACCCCTTAAACGCGCGATCCCGGCGTGGGGCCGGGATCGCGTGGGCCTGCTGGGGGGAGGGACCTGCAGGCTCCGGGTCTGCGCGAACCACTGTGACGGCGGTAGCTGAGCTGAATATGAGAGCGACGCCATGTCACCCTTGGGCTCATGCGCGTGCTGGTGGTCGAGGACGAGGTGGGGCTGGCCAAGCTCGTGCGCCAGGGGCTGCGCACCGAGGGGATGCTGGCCGACGTCGCCGTCACGGGCGAGGACGCGCTGTGGATGGCCGAGGCGTCGCCCTACGACGCGATCTGCCTCGACGTGAACCTGCCGGGCATCGACGGCTTCGAGACGTGCCGGCGGCTGCGGACCGGCGGGGTGGCGATCCCGATCCTCATGCTCACCGCCCGCGACGACGTGACGGACCGGATCACGGGGCTCGACACGGGCGCCGACGACTACCTGATCAAGCCGTTCGACTTCGGCGAGCTGCTCGCGCGGCTGCGCGCGCTCACGCGGCGGCCGGCGGCCGTGTCGTCCGAGATCCTGCAGGTGGGCGACCTCGAGCTCGACCTCGCGACGCAGCGGGTGCGCCGCGCGGGCCAGGACGTGCCGATGTCGGTCAAGGAGATCCAGGTGCTCGAGGTCTTCATGCGCCACGCGGGTGAGGTGATCTCCCGCTACCAGCTGCTCGAGGGGGCGTGGGACACGGACTACGAGCACCGCTCCAACGTGATCGAGGTCTACGTCCGCTACCTGCGGGAGAAGCTCGACCGGCCGTTCGGGCGCAACTCGTTCGAGACGGTCCGGGGCGCGGGCTACCGCCTGCGCACCGACTAGGCCCGCGGCAGCAGCAGCGTCACCTCGGCGCCGCCCGAGGCGAGGTTGGTGGCGCGGACGGCGCCGCCCTGCGCCTCCACGAGCGCCGCGACCAGCGCGAGGCCGAGGCCCGCGCCGGTGCCGTGCGGGCGGTCGGG
>JBEVIG010000006.1:0-26071 GCA_040510855.1 Solirubrobacteraceae bacterium | reverse complement strand
TGTCGCAACTTTGGCGAGAGCTGGCGCGGTTGCCCGGCGGCTGTTGCTTTGCGCGAATAGCGCGCAAGCCGTGGCCGGCGCTCTCGGGACTCCTCACAGCGGGAGCTGCGAGCATCGCGGGTCATCAGGAGCGAGCGTCGGCGTGTCCGCCCGAGGCCGGTGTGCGTATCGTTCCGACGCAGCCCTACGGTGACGCTAGGAGTTGCGCAACCAGCGCCATCAGCGCGCTCGGCGTCGCGCCGTCGCGGCAACTGCCCGGGCAGTCGACCGTTGTGCTCAGCCGCGCGGTGCCGTGACGCAGGTAGCAATCACTCTTTCGAGCGCCACGCGAACACACAACGATGTCGTCGGGGGTTCCCGGATCGGCTCTGGAGATCGCCTCGGCGCTGGCGGCGTTGAGCCCCACGGTGCCGATCGTCGACGAGCCGCAGCGCAGGCCGATCGTCGCGTCGCGGGGGTCATCGTCGAACGCGCAGCCGTCGAAAGGCTTGCCCGGAGTCGAGCGGCCTGCCAGCCGGTTCGGATCGACCATCGTCGCGGGGAGCGCCGCGGGATCGATCTCGCTGGCAGGCGTTGCTCCTTCGGCTAGCAGCTCGAGCAGCTCGATGACCCGCGTTATCGCCGCGCGCGCCTTCCCCTCGATGCGAGCCCAGTCGTCGAGACAGTACGAATCCGGATCCGGATCGATGCAATGCGCGTCGGAGCCGACGAGCAGGCGATCGTGGCGCACGAGGCACATGACGGTCCTGTCGCCCTTCTCCTCCCTCCGGCATCGCATCTGCTGCGGGATCGTGCGCTCGGCCGCTCCGCTCAAGGTCCGGACGTTGCCGCTGTGCGGTGCCGAACCACAGGTGAACAGCAGATCCTGGGCCGAGCCTCGGGCCCCTCTCAGGAACGTGCGGGATTCAGCCTCGAACTTGCAGTGCGGCGAGCCGGGTATCCGCATCCCCGCGACCTGATCGAGATCAAGCGTGCGAGGCAGGCGTCGCGCATCGGTGTCAGGGCCGGATGAGCCGGATCCTCCGCACGCTGAAACAATCGGCGCTAGCAGCGCGAGCAGCACGACGGCTGCACCTACCTGCATCACGGCATCGAGTGCGCGCCGTCCCATCGGCCTGAGCTTGCCACCTCGGGGCGCCGGTGGACCAACACGCACCCTTGACCCGACGAAAGCCGCGAAGGCACGCGCCGCGCCAAAGTTCGACAGCAGGACCGGACCAGCCTCGCTGACCGAGCTGTCGATGAGGATTGACGCCTTATCCGCGTCTTCCGCTGCTCCGTTCGCCTGCCGGGAAGCACTCGAGCCGGCAGCTCAGCCGAGTGTCGCTTTGCGCGACAAGCAGACGCCGGTGCACCGGCAACTCTTCCTGATCGTCGCCGCGCCCTGATACGACGAACGTGGCCGGGGTGTTCAGGCCCGCCGATCCGCGGGAACGGCCGATCGCAAGGGTGGGAAGTCGGCCGGAAGGTCCGGCGCCTCGGCCTGGAACATGGCGAGCGGCTCGGGCAGCCCGCGAAACCGCCACGCTCCGAGGTTCCGCAGGCTCATGCCCTCGAGCGACGACTCGAGGATCGCGCCGCGGACTGCACCGGACATCACGATCTGCCCGCCGTGCGCCGAGAAGCAGATGCGCGCGGCGGCGTGCACCGAGATCCCGACGTAGCCGGTATCGGTCAGCGCCGGACGCCCGCGATGCAGGCCGATCCGCAGCCGGGCGGACGATCCGTCCGGCCAGCTGGCATCACGCATCGCCCGTTGGATCGCGACCGCGGCCGCCAGCGCCGCGGGAGCTTGCTCGAACACCGCGAAAACATCGTCGCCGCGAGCCGACACCTGATGGCCGCCCTCACCACGCACCGCCGCGCGCACGATCCTGCGGATGTCCGCCAGCAGCACGGCATACCCGTCACCGAGGCGCGTGAGGAGCGCAGTCGATCCCTCGATATCGGTGAGCAAGAACGTGAGCAGGCCCGTCGGCAGCTTGAGCTGCGGTTGCAGCTGCGCGCTGATGAAGCCGATCGGCATGATCCCGTGCTTCTTGGCCGCGCGGAGAAGCCGGTTGCGAGCCCGATCACGTGCCGCGTCGTCCTCGAACGCCACCTGATTGAAGCGCGACAGCGCGTTGCGAACGTGTGACGCATCGTGGATCGGCAACCTCCGCTGGCCACTCGAGTCGATATAGGCGAAGGCGCTGTCCGGCAGCCCAGCGCGCTCCTTGGCACGGAGCGACGGCATGACGGCATGTTCGCAGCCGGCCCAAGCCGTACCGCCGCTCCGCGCGAGACTCCGGAAGCGCCATCGCGTTGCGCGACAAGCACTAGCTGGGAACGGCAAGCGGCCTGCGCACAACTCGGCTCGTGCAGCTTGCCGAGTGCATCACTCACTCCCAGGCCGACGTGGTTTCTGTTGTCACCCCGTACTGGGGGCGCCCGTTCGTCCGGTAGGTCCGGATGATCACTCCGTTGCTGGTGGCTCGCGATTCGGTCAGCTCCAGCGCCAGGTCCGGCCCGGTCTCGGGGAAGAGACGCGCGCCCTGACCGACGACCACCGGGGCGGTGAAGAGGTTGATCTCATCGAACTGGTTCGTCTCGAGCAGCCAGCGAGTCAGCGTGCGGCTGCCCGGGACCAGCAGTACACCGTCCCCTTCGGCCTTCAATTGGCCGATCGCCGTCTCCAGATCCCCGGACAGGACGGTCGTCTCGGCCCACTCGGGGTTCGCGAGCGTCGTCGACGCGACGTACTTCGGCTTGGAGTTCAACGCCTCGCCAATTGCGGAGTCCCGCATCGCGGGCACAGTTCCCCAGGACGCTGCGAAGACGTCGAAGGTCCAGCGACCGAAGAGGAACGCGTCGGCCTGGGTGTAGACATCATTGAGAGCCGCTTCGACCTCCGGGTCGGCGTACGGCATCGCCCACCCGCCGCGCTCGAAACCGCCGCGCGGATCCTCCTGGGCCGCACCAAGCCCTTGCATGACACCGTCGACGGAGACCCATGTGGTGCTTGTCAGCTTCAACGTCCGACTCTCCTTCCGATCATGACTTCGTTGTTGGCTTCCGCCCCTGCCGAGACGCGCCCGTCGCGATCTCGCTCGCCACCGGCGTAAGCAAGCCCAGTGATACGTCAGCTGTGGCGAAGTGGTTCCCGCACGAGGTCCGGTGCCGACAGCGACGCCAAACGGTCGCGGAAACGGCCGAGATCGCCACGGTGTTTTCATGCCTTGGCAGAGGCCCCGCTGACGATCACGTTTTCGGTAGCCGGATAGCCACGCCCGTCTCAACGACTTCGTAGAAACCGAGGCGTTCGTAGAGCCGGCGTGGGCGGCCGTCGCGATCTGCGCAGATCCAGACATCCGGTGCGGCAACGGCGCCCAGGCCGATCGCCCGCGACGTGAGCGCGCTGCCGAGGCCGGCGCCGCGCCGCTCGGGATGCACGAACACCCCGCTCACCTCGCTACCGCCATCGTGTGTCTCGACTTGGGCGAAACCGATCGGGCGATCGTCCTCGATCGCCGCTACGACCTGCACGTCAGCGAGCTCGGCGACTTCTCGCGCTTGGGCATGGAAGGTCTCGGCCTCCGTGTGCTCGCCGAAATCCTCACGATGCCAGAGGTCGCGGAGCTCACGCACCGCGTCATAGTCCACTGCGACCAACTCGCCGCGAGCCTGCGGCAGCTGGCGGCCATCATGAAGCAGGAACACGAGCGGATCGGCCATCCACCCCCGCTCGCGCAGCTCAGCTCCGACGGTGTCGGGCATCGGGATCGTCCACTCGACGAAGCGGTGGGCGCAGCCGGACAGCTCACGGTCGGCCGCCGCGATCATCTCGTCGGCGTCCATCGGCCGGTCCAGCCGGATGCAGTTGTACTCCCAGAAGTCGGGGTGGCGTGGGCTGCGGAAGACCATCCCGTGCGAGAACGGCCTCGCGTGCTCGCAGACTCGCTCCTTCCACGGCAGACGCCAGCGCTGAAACCTGGCCGCGGCTGCGAGCCGAGACATGCCGGTAAGCGTATGAAACGTCAGCGTCCGCGACCTTCAGGGCTGCGGCTGGCCCGGCTGGGGGGGTTGATCACGCCTGTGCCCAGGGTCGCGCGCGGACGGCGTGGCTCGCGCGTGCCGCGGAGCTTCGCGGCCGGCCGCGATGGCGCCCGGTCAGCGCATGGCGTCGATGGCCTCGATCACCCGCAGGTCGTCGCGCACGGCCCAGTGCTCGGTCAGGCGGTCGCCCTCGACGGCGAAGACATGGAGCTGCTTCCAGGCGATCCGGGCCCCGCTCGGCGGCCGGCCTGCGAGCCAGGGCATCGCGCTGCCGATGTGCTTGCCGTGCAGGGTGACCCAGACTGCGATCCGGTGGTCATCGAGCGTCCCCCAGCCGTGAAGCTCCGCCCTTCGCTCCTCGAAGGACCTCTCGATCCAGCTCCAGACCATGTCCCACGTCTCCGGGCCGGTGCGGCCGCTGACGTGGTCGTGCAAAGCGGGACTCATCATCGCCTGGAAGTCCCGATCACCGTCGGCGATCCACCGGGCGTACGCGTGGGCGACCTGTCGGGCTTCGATCATCGGCGCAGAGGCTGTCAGTCGCGGACGAGCTCGAACCGCAGCGAGCACTACCCGCCGAAGCCGGAAAGCCCGCGCGCGCTGACGCTATCCGAAGCGACACTCGTGCGCCGCAGCGGGCTGCATGTGCGCTACCGACTGCGCTGAGAGAAGTCGGCCGCGGTCATGCCGTCGGTGTGCCCGGGCGGCCACTGGACGATCTCGATGCGCCGGCCGTCGGGGTCGGTGAGCCAGGCGGTGAGGAAGTCCTCGGTGCCGTCGGGTGAGGTCGGCGGCTCGATCTCGACGCCCTTCGCGTCGAGCTCGCGGATGGAGTCGACCTGGACGACGAGGTGGCTCAGGCCGTCGCCGAGGTCGACCGGGGCGCCGTCGTGGACCAGCTCGAGGGTGACGAAGGGATCCTGCGGGAGCTTGAGCATCGTCAGATGGCCGAGGGACGTCTCCGGAACCTCGCCGATCACTTCGTAGCCAAGCGCCGTGTAGAAGGCGAGCGAGCGCTCGCGGTCGGCGACGCGAAGGCCGGCGTGCAAGGTCCGCATGGACGAGCAACCTTAGTGCTCGATACGTCCCGGCTGCACGGCGGCCAGCGTCCGACGACCCCCAGCCTCAGCGCATTTCGCCCCGCGATCACAGAACGCTCCCAGGATCTGCCGGCCTGGATCACACCTGGTGAAACGATTACGGAGACGGCCTGCCACGACGACCTCAAGAAGCTCGCGAACCGTCGCGGCGCGCTGGGGACGTTCGGCGCCGGCTCCCCAGCAGTCATTCCGCGATGCGCAGGAGTGCCGCTTTGCGCGACAAGCGACAGTCTTCGGCGTGGCCTCACCCGGAGGTTTGCGATGTCACGGACCCGGACGCCGGCCAAGCCGGCGGACATGGCCATGATCATGCGACCGCTCCGGAGCCGTGTACTCGACGACGGGCGCCATCATCGCGCTGCGTCGATCTCGCGCTCTCTCTCCCGGACAAGGAGGATCAGGACGTCCTCGGGCACAGGGTTCTCGGCAGTGAACCGGACGGTGCCCTTGGCAACGTCGAAGTCGACGAGGCGGTCCCTGACGGCGTCGATCGCCGCGGGACTGAAGGGGAAGAGGCTCAGGTGCTTCTTCGCGGCCCTGAAGCCGAGCAGCGGGCGACCTGCGTAGATGAACGCGGGCATGCCGTAGCTCCTGCCCTCCTGGGCCTCGGGCACCGCGCCGAGGACGGCCGCGCGCACCCGCTCGAGCGCCGCCTTGTCTGCGGGTGATAGGCCAGCGAGGTAGTCATCGATCGCGGACACCCCCGCATCATCCTCCAACGGCGTGAGCCCGGGGCGAGCCGAGGCGCCGTCGGTGGTCGCTGCTGCCGCGCCTGGCGCCTCGTAGCAATGCCCTGCGGGTTACTCCGCAGGTCGATCCGTACTTCGCCGCAGTGTTCGCGTCGGCGCGTAACGGCGCGCCCGGACGCGGGTCAGTTCCAACAGATGCGCCCAAGCGGCGACGCCCAGGAGCGTCGCTCCAAGACAAGGGCGCTGCTCGCCGGAAGACATGACCGGACCGAGCTCGTGGCCTGACCATCCGCCGCGCGAATCCCACATGGGTGCGTGCGGGTGGCCAGACGCCATGCCGGAGCAACCCCCCAATCACAAGGAAAACCAACGACTATGCGCAAGTTCGCGCTGATCATGAGCGGCCTCGCGGTCGCCGCCACGCTCGCCGCATGCGAGTACGAAGCCGAGCCGACGAGCGGCTCAACGCAGGGCACGTCGACCAAGCTCGCCGAGAAGCACAGCAAGGACGAGCAGAAGACCAAGAAGGCCGCCGCGCCCTCCGAATCGATGGCCCAGGCGAACGCGCGGCGCAGTGCCGAGTCGTACCTGGACACCGCCGCGTTCTCGCGCTCCGGGCTGATCGACCAGCTGAAGTTCGAGGACTTCTCGACCGCCGACGCCACCTATGCGGTCGGTGCACTGACCGTTAACTGGAAGAAGCAGGCCGCAAAGGCCGCCGAGTCGTACCTGGACACGAGTGCGTTCTCGCGCGCGGGTCTGATCGACCAGCTCAAGTTCGAGGGCTTCACCCAGGCCCAGGCCGCCTCCGGTGTCGAGGCGGTCGGCTACTGATGCGCCGCTTGCTCAGCGCCGCCCACGGGGCAGGCAGGACGCTCGCCACCGCAGCCGGCATCGGAATCGTGCTCGGCTTCGCCGTCCCCGCCGTCGCGTCAGCCAACGTGCCTCCGAAGCAGGACCGTCAGGACGCCCTCCGGTTCGCGAAGGCGTACTGGGAAGACCGCGGCCGGTACTCCGAGGATTTCGGCTGCCCGCCGCGGCGCATCAGCACGGTTCTTTACCGCGGCAGGTCCGAGTACGGGCACACCTACCCCGGCGCCTACTGCACGATCTTCCTCAACACGAACGCCGGCTGGAACGGCGACGGGAACCGTGCCAAATGGTGGAACGTCTGTGCGACGGTGATCCATGAGTGGGGCCACCTGGTGGGGAGGCGCCACAGCTACAACCCGGAATCGATCATGGCCAAGTACGGCAACTGGAACTTCGAGGCAAGCTGGTATCCGTGGTTCCCGGCTTGTCGCTACGACGGTGACGATCCGGACGGCGATCGCTACCCGGACTGGTAGCCCTTGATCGCATCTCGCGGAGGGCCTCGTGGGCCCGCGGCGGCGACGACGCGCGTAGCCTCGTCAAGCTGCAGCTGCGGCTCACGAGATCCGTCCGGGGTCGGACTCCCGAGAACGGGCTGTCGCTTTGCGCGAGTAGCGATACACGGCTCAATGGCGCGTCCTTGCCGCGACCGCGCCTCAGAACGTCACGACGGCGTCGGCCACACGCGGCCACCCGACTGAGTTCCTGAGGTCAGGGCCGTCCGATCACGCAGACCGCCGGAACGGGGCGAAGCTCCTGGACCAGCACCTGGCTCACGGAGAACTCGGCGAGGTGGACCCGCGCGAGCAGATCCTCCGCCAGGTCACGAGCCCGGCCGGACGGAGTGTGGCGAGCGTCCCAGAAGATATACACCGCTCCATCGGCGGAGAGTTGCCGCCCGACGATTCCGAGCGCCTCCTTCGGCTGAAGCCAGAACGGCGCGACGTTGAAGGCGAAGATCTTGTCGAATCGCTCGTCCTCGAAGTCGGCCGCCTCGAGCGCGGCGGTCTTCAGTACCGCGCTTCCTGCCGCCACGTGGTCGTGGTTCCTCCGCGTCGCCATCTCGATCATCTTCGGCGAGCGATCGATGGCGAGGATCCGCCCGCTGGTGAGTCGCTCGCAGACCAGCGACACGGCGACGCCATGCCCGCAGCCGACCTCCAATACGCGATCGGCCGGATCGGGCGCGAGGGTGTCCACCGCCCACACGAACCGCTCCGAGGGATCGCCCGCCATCGCCGAACGGCCTCAATCGGCCAAGCCCTCGCGGACGGCGTAGAGCGCCGCCTGCGTGCGGTCGGTGAGCTCGAGCTTGGCCAGCACGTGCCCCACGTGCGTCTTCACCGTCTTCTCCGCGACGCCGAGCTCGCGCGCGATGCGCTTGTTGGAGAGCCCGTCGGCGATCAGCCGCAGCACCTCGCGCTCGCGCGGGGTGAGTTGGTCGATCGCCCGCGGCCGGCCCGCTTGGGCGAGCTGGTCGATGACGCGCGCGGCGACGGCGGGGGAGAGCGGGGACTGGCCCGCGTGGGCCGTCCGGATCGCGCGCACGAGCTCGGCCGGCTCCGTGTCCTTGAGCAGGAAGCCGACCGCGCCGCCGCGCAGCGCTGCGAACAGCCGGTCGTCCTCGCCGAACGAGGTGAGCACGATCACGCGCCCGAGGTCCTTGAGCTGCGGCAGCGCGCCGAGCCCGTCGCGGTCGGGCATCGCGAGGTCGAGCAGGATCACGTCGGGCGCCTCCCGCCGCGCGGCGTCGATCGCCGCCTGCCCGTCGGCCGCCTCGCCGACGACCTCGATGTCCTCCTGCAGCTCGAGGTAGGTCCGCAGCCCCTGGCGCACGACCGCGTGGTCGTCGCAGATCAGCACCTTGATCACGCCGGCACCTCCAGCCGCACGGTGGTGCCCTCGTCCTCGCGCGAGGAGATCGCCAGCCGCGCGCCCAGCGCCGCGGCCCGCTCCTCCATCGAGGTCAGCCCGAGCCGCTGCGAGCGCACGGACGCCTCGTCCGGGTCGAATCCGCAGCCGTCGTCGGCCACGGTCAGCACGAGCGGCGGGCCGGGCTCCAGCCGGACCTCGATCCGCTCCGCGCCCGCATGGCGCAGCGCGTTCTGGAGCGCCTCCTGGGCGATCCGGAAGACCTGCGCGGCGTCGTCGTCGCCGAGTGCCGGCGCCGCCTCCGCCGCGCCCGCGTCACGCAGCGCGATCTCCCGTCCCGTCACCCGCCGGAGCACCTCCACGTGCTTGCGCAGCGCGCCCGCCAGCCCTTCGGCCTCGACGGACGCCGGCCGCAGCGCGGCGACCACGGAGCGCAGCTCCTCGATCGCCCCGCGGGCGAGCTCCTGCGCCCGCGCGAGCTGTGCCGCCGCCGCGTCCGGGTCGCGCGCGAGCAGCGAGCCCGCGGACTCCGCCGCCAGCGTCACGCCGAAGAGCTGCTGGACGACCGAGTCGTGCCTCTCGCGAGCCACCCCGTTCCCCTCCTCGGCGATCGTGAGCTCGCGGCTGCGCTCGTGCAGCCGGGCGTTGTCGATCGCCAGCGCGGCGTGCGCGGCGAGCAGCACGATCCGCCGCTCGTCCCCCTCCGAGAACGCGATCGCGCCGACCTTGTCGGTGAGGTAGAGCGCGCCGATGATCTCGCCGCGCGCGACCATCGGCACGCCGAGGAAGGAGCGCATCCGCGGGTGGCCGCGCGGCCACCAGCCGCGGAACCGCGGGTCGGCGGTCACGTCGCCGGTCCGATAGGGGACCGGCGACTCCAGCATCGCGCCCAGCAGGCCGTGCTGGCGCGGCAGCGGCCCCATCGAGGCGATCAACTCGTCGCTCATGCCCGAGGTGATGAAGCGCGCGAACCCGCCCTCGCCGTCGGGCACGCCGAGCGCGGCGTAGCGCGCTCCGCCGAGGTCGCGCGCGACGTGCACGAGCCGTTGCAGCACGGGCTCCACCTCGCGCTCCGCGGCCAGCGCCAGCACCACGTCGGAGAGGGCGTCCTCGCCGGTCACACACGGCACCTTACGGTGGTGCGATGATCAGCAATCGGTGTCGATCTCGACGGAGACGAGGGAGCACACGCTCGGCCCGGTCCGGGCCGAGCTGCTGCAGCTGATCGCGGCGCGGCGGCCGGCCGACGGCCCCGTGCTGGCGGAATTCGCGACCGCCTACCTGCGCCGGCTGTCCGTCGACTCGGCGCAGTCGACGCCCGTCGAGGAGCTCTACGCGGAGACGGTCGGCGCGTTCGACTTCGCCGCCGGGCGCGGCGACCGGCCGATCCTCGTGCGCGCCTTCAACCCGACCGCGGAGGAGCACGGCTACGAGCGCCCGGGCTCCGTGCTGGAGACCAACACGGAGGACCTCCCGTTCCTCGTCGACTCCGTCACCGGCGCGCTCCACGCCGCCGAGCTGAAGATCGTCCGGGTGCTCCATCCGATCCTGGGCCTGGAGCGCGACGACGCCGGGCGCATCGTCCGCGTGCTCCACCCGCGCGAGGCGACCGCGCGCGAGTCGGTCATGCACTTCGAGCTCGACCGCCGGCTCGACGAGGCGCAGCTCGAGGAGCTCGCGAGCTCGGCGCGCTCCGTGCTCGGCGACGTCCGCCGCGCGGTCCTCGACTTCCCGGCGATGGCCGACCGCGGCCGCCGAATGGTGCAGCTCGCCAGCGCCGGCGCCGCCCGCTACGCCGACGACGAGGTCGACGAGACGGTCGCCTTCCTGGAGTGGCTCCTCCAGGACCACTTCATCTTCCTCGGCTTCCGCGAGTACCGGATCGAGGACGACCTGCTCAGCGTCGTCCCCGGCTCCGGGCTCGGGATCCTCGCCGACGAGGCCTCCTCCGCCTACGCCCGGCCGCGGCCGCTGGCCGACCTGCCGGGCCTCGTCCGCGACCGCGCGCTCGAGGGCGACCTGCTGATCGTCTCCAAGACGAACCGGCTCTCGACGGTCCACCGGCGCACCCGGATGGACTACGTCGGCATCCGCAAGATCGGCCCGGACGGCCGCGTCACGGGCGAGGCGCGGATGCTCGGCCTGTTCACGAGCAAGGCGTACGCCGAACCCGCCTCGCAGACGCCGCTGCTCAACCGCAAGCTGCGCCAGATCCTCCGCCACGAGGACCTGATCGAGGGCTCGCACGACTACAAGACCGCGGTCGCGCTGTTCGACTCCTTCCCGAAGGACGAGCTGTTCTCGGCGCGGACCGACGACCTGCGCCGCGCCGTCGTCTCGCTGCTCTCACTGGAGGGCGACCGCGTGCGGCTGCTCGGTCGCCGCAGCCCCGACGGGCGCGCGGTCTCGCTGATCGCCGCGCTCCCCGGCGACCGCTACGACGCGGAGCTCGTCGAGCGGTTCGAGGCGCTCCTGTGCAAGCGCTTCGGCTCCGGCTCGGTCGAGACGCACACCGTGCTCGGCGAGTCCGAGCAGGTCCGCATCCACGCGACCGTGCACGGTCCCGAGGGCGTGCCCGACGTGCCCCTGGCCGAGCTCGAGCAGGAGCTGATCGCGCTCACGCGCACGTGGGAGGACGAGCTGCGCGAGCAGCTCATCGCCGCCGAGGGGCCGACGCGCGGCGCGGAGCTCGCCGCGCACTGGGGCCCGCGCTTCCCCGAGTACTACCGCGCCTCGCAGACGCCCCAGCTGGCGGTCGCCGACGTGCGGCGCTTCGACGAGCTCGAGCGCGAGGGATTGCCGTTCCTCGTCGGCCTCCAGAACGAGGCCGACCGCACGCGGGTCGCGATCTACAAGCCGGGCGGGAAGGTCGAGCTGGGCGACGCGATGCCGACGCTCGAGGACCTCGGCCTGCGGGTCGTCGAGGAGGTGCCGTCGCGGCTCCTGGGCGGCGACGGCGAGACGTGGGTGCAGGACTTCGGCGTGCTCGGGCCGGACGGGGCGCCGCTCGACCTCGAGGCGGTCGGCGAGCGCGTGGCCGACTGCATCACGGCCGTCCGCCGCGGCGACACGGAGTCCGACACGCTGAACCGGCTCGTGCTCGTGGCCGGCCTCGACTGGCGCCAGATCAACGTCCTGCGCGCGTACCGCATGTACCGCCAGCGGATCGGCTCCCGCTTCACGCAGGGCTACCAGAACGACGTGCTGGCGGCGAACGCGGGCGTCACCGCCAAGCTCGTCCGGTACTTCGAGGCGCGCTTCGACCCGGCGCGCCCGCGCGACGAGGAGGCCGAGCAGGCGCTGCGCGACGAGATCCTGGCCGACCTCGACGCGGTCGCCTCGCTCGACCACGACCGCATCCTGCGCAACCAGCTCGGGCTGATCGACGCGACCCTGCGCACGAACGCCTACAAGCCGGGCCGCGAGGTGATCGCCTTCAAGCTGCGCTCGCACGACGTGCCCGCGATCCCGCAGCCCGCGCCGCTCTTCGAGATCTACGTCTACTCGCCCGCGATGGAGGGCATCCACCTGCGCGGCGGCAAGGTCGCGCGCGGCGGGCTGCGCTGGTCGGACCGCCAGGACTACCGCACCGAGGTCTACGGGCTGATGCGCGCCCAGGTCACGAAGAACGCGGTCATCGTCCCGGCAGGCGCGAAGGGGGGCTTCTACCTCAAGAGCCCGCCCGCGGGCCGCGACGAGCTCAAGGCCGAGGTCGAGCGCCAGTACGTGCGCTTCGTCGGCGGGCTGCTCGAGCTCACGGACAACCTCGTCGAGGGCGAGGTCGTGCACCCCGAGCACGTGCGCGTGCTCGACGAGGACGACACGTACCTCGTCGTCGCCGCGGACAAGGGCACGGCGACGTTCTCCGACACGGCGAACGCCGTCTCGGAGGCGCGCGGCTTCTGGCTCGGCGACGCGTTCGCCTCGGGCGGCTCCACGGGCTACGACCACAAGGCGCTCGGCATCACCGCGCGCGGCGCCTGGGAGTCGGTCAAGCGCCACTTCTCCGAGCTCGACCACGACGTCCAGAGCCAGCCGTTCACCGTCGTGGGCATCGGCGACATGTCCGGCGACGTGTTCGGCAACGGGATGCTGTGCTCGGACCAGATCCGCCTCGTCGCCGCCTACGACCACCGCCACGTCTTCATCGACCCGAGCCCCGACGCCGCGGTCGGCTTCGCCGAGCGCAAGCGGCTGTTCGAGCTCCCCGGCTCGTCGTGGGACGACTACGACCGCGCCACGCTGTCGGAGGGCGGGGGCATCTTCCCCCGCGCGGCCAAGTCGATCACGTTGTCGCCCCAGGCGCGCGCGGCGCTCGGGATCGAGGACGAGCAGCTCACGCCCAACGACGTGATCCGCGCGATCCTGCGCGCGCCGGTCGACCTGCTGTGGAACGGCGGCATCGGCACGGTGGTGAAGGCCTCCGACGAGACGGACGCGGACGCGAAGGACCGCGCCTCGGACTCGATCCGCGTCGACGCGCGCGACCTGCGCTGCCGCGTGATCGGCGAGGGCGGCAACCTCGGCCTCACGCAGTCCGCCCGGGTGGAGTTCTCGGCCGGCGGCGGGCTCGTGAACGCCGACTTCATCGACAACTCGGGCGGCGTCGACTGCTCGGACCACGAGGTCAACCTCAAGATCCTGCTGGGGCTCGCCGAACGGCGCGGTGAGCTCGACCGCCCGGGCCGCGACGCCCTGCTGCTCGAGGTCACCGAGGACGTCGTCGACCACGTCCTCTACGACTCGTTCCTCCAGGCGCAGATCCTCTCCCAGGAGGTCGCGGCCACGACGTCGCGGATGTACGCCTACGAGGACCTGATGGCGGCGCTCGAGGCGACGGGGCTGCTCGACCGCGCCGCCGAGTCGCTGCCGACGCCCGAGGAGATGGCCGAGCGGCGCCGGGCGGGGCGCGGCCTGGAGCGGCCCGAGCTCGCGCTCCTGCTCGCCTACGCCAAGCGCCAGATCGCCCGCGACCTGCTCGCCGCCGACTTCTGCGAGGACCCGTGGCTTGAACGCGACCTGCGCGGGTACTTCCCCGACCGCGTCGTCGAGCGCTTCGGCCACCTGCTGGCCGAGCATCCGCTGCGGCGCGAGCTCATCGCCATGGTCAACGCCAACCAGGTCGTCAACTCACTCGGGCCCACGTTCGTCTCCCAGCTCGCCGCGGAGCGCGGCGCGGAGGTCGCGGACGTCGTCCGCGCGTTCCGGATCGCCCGCGAGGTCGTCGGCGCGGAGGCGCGCTGGGACGCGGTCGAGGGCCTCGGACGCGACGTCCCGCGCGACGTCGCGACGCAGCTGATGACCGGCGTCGACCGGCTCGTGGAGGCCGCGACGCGGTGGTACCTCGCCCATCCCGGCGACGGCGGGCTCGACGACCGGATCGCGGCTGCCGAGGCGCCGTTCGCGCAGCTCGTCGGCGTGCTGCCGGCGATCGGCGAGGTCGACTGGCGCGAGCACCGCGCGCGGGTGGCGGAGCGGATGGAGGACGCGGGCGCGCCGCGCGAGGTCGCCTGGGCGCACGCGCTCACGCCGGAGCTGATGCAGGCGCCGGACGTGATCGGCGTCTCGGAGCGCACGGGCCGGGCGGTCGAGGACGTCACGCGCGCCTTCCACCGGCTGGCCGCCGAGCTCGACATCGTCTGGCTGCTCAGCGCGCTCGAGGACCTGCCGCAGCCCACCCGCACGCAGCGCTGGGCGGTCCAGGCCGTCCGCGAGGACTGCCTCGACGCGCTCGCGGACCTGGCGACGTGCGCGCTGGAGCGCGCGCCCGACAGCGTCGCGGCGCCGGACGCGGTCGACGCGTACCTCGAGGAGCACGCCGCGCTCACCCGGCGGCTGCACGCGGTGACGGCCTCGCTCTCGATCGAGGGGACCGGCGACCTGCCGGCGCTGATGCTCGCCGTCCGGGCGCTACGGGCGCTCGCCGGGTGATGGCCGGGCTCGTCCTCGGCCCGCTCCTCCGCTACGTCGGCGAGCAGGAGGCCACGGTGTGGGTGGAGACGGACGCCGCCTGCGAGGTCGAGGTGCTCGGCTGCACGCAGCGGACGTTCTCGGTCGAGGGCCACCACTACGCGCTCGTGCATGTCACGGGGCTGGAGCCGGGGACGTCGACGGCGTACGAGGTCCGGCTCGACGGCGAGCGCGTCTGGCCGCTCGACGACGGCGAGTGGCCGGCGAGCACGATCCGCACCCAGGGCGGGGAGCGCCCGCTCGTGCTCGCCTGGGGCTCCTGCCGCGTCACCGCGCCCGACCACCCGCCGCACTCGCTGCCCAAGGACGAGCATCCCGAAGGGCGCGAGGTCGACGCGCTGCGGCTGCTCGCCGAGGAGATGCGCGACGGCGACGAGGTGGCGTGGCCGCACGGGCTGATCCTGCTCGGCGACCAGGTCTACGCCGACGAGGTTCCGCCCGAGGTCTGCGAGTTCATCCGCTCGCGCCGCGACCCCGAGGTGCCGCCCGGCGAGACGGTCGCGGACTTCGAGGAGTACACGCAGCTCTACCGGACGGCGTGGTCGGACCCGCCGATCCGCTGGCTCCTGTCCACGGTCTCCTCGGCGATGGTCTTCGACGACCACGACGTCCACGACGACTGGAACACGTCGCGCGACTGGGTGGAAGAGATGCGCGCGAGCGGGTGGTGGGACGACCGGATCGTCGGCGGCTTCGCCACGTACTGGCTCTACCAGCACATGGGCAACCTCTCGCCGCAGCACCTCGCGGACGACGACGTCTACAAGGCGCTGCGCGAGGCCGAGGACGGGACGGCGCTGCTCCGCGAGTTCGCCTTCACCGCCGACCGCGAGGTGGCCGGCACGCGCTGGAGCTACTGCCGCGACTACGGCCGCACGCGCCTCGTGATGCTCGACTCGCGTGCCGGCCGCGTGCTCGATCCGCCCGACGAGCGCTCGATGCTCGACCCCGCCGAGTGGGAGTGGTTCGAGGAGCACACCAGCGGCGACTTCGACCATCTGCTGCTCGGCACGTCGCTGCCGTTCCTGCTCACGCACGGGCTCCAGAGCCTCGAGGCGTGGAACGAGGCCGTCTGCAACGGCGCATGGGGGAGGACGGCGGCGCGGGTCGGCGAGCGGATCCGCCAGGCGGTCGATCTGGAGCACTGGGCCGCGTTCGGCGACTCGCTCGACCGGATCCACGGCGACGTCGAGCGCGTCGGGACCTCCGAGAACGCGCCCGCGACGATCGTCGCGCTGTCGGGCGACGTGCACCACGCGTACCTCGCGCGGGTCGGCTTCAAGCCGGGGACGGGGATGCGCTCGGCGGTCTACCAGGCGACCTGCTCGCCGTTCCGCAACCCGCTGGACGACCGCGAGCGGTCGATGATCCGCTTCGCATGCTCGCGCGCGGGCGCGCGCCTGGGCGACCTCCTGCTCCGCAGCGCGGGCGTGAAGAAGCCGAAGGTGCGCTGGCGCTTCTGCGAGGGCCCGTACTTCGACAACCAGGTGTGCTTCCTGGAGATCGACGGCCGCTCGGCGTGGATGCGGCTGAAGAAGACCGCGAAGCGCGCCGAGGGGGCCGAGGACGAGGGCTACGGGTTGGAGACCGTGTTCGAGCGGCCGCTCACGTAGCGGACGTCGTCCGGGAGCGGATCGATCGAGGCGTACTCCTCGAGGCCGTAGCCGATGATCGTGGTGTAGCCCTGCGCGGGGAGCAGGGACGTGACGGACAGCTGGTCGTGGAGGGAGCGGGGAGCCTTGAACGTCGCGCCGAGGCGCTTCGCGGTCGCCTGCGCGGCGGCCACGCGGGCCTCCGCGCCGGGTCCGGACGCGTCGACGACGACGGCGACCCGCTCGCGTGGGGAGTGCGCCACGGGCGCCTCGGGGGAGGCGCTCAGGCCGGCGACCAGTCCGGCGAGGGTGGCGATCACGAGCTTGGTCATACGTATGAGCGTACTACGTATGAATAGAAGATCAAGTGCGACATGCAGCAAAGGACGTCGACGTCGCCCGGCGCATTCCCGGCGGCCGGCCGTCGACGTTGATCCGTCCCCGTGACGTGAACGTCGCGCGCGGGCCGGGTCAGCGGCGGCCGTCGACGCTCGCGGTCGAGCCGCGGACGGCGAGCTCGACCGGGAGGGTGCGGTCGGCGGGCGTGCCGCCGGCCATCTGCTCGCTCAGCACCTCGAAGGCCATCCGGCCGAGCGTGGCCGCGTCGGCGATCACCGTCGTGAGCGGCGGGTCGAGCACGCGGCCGATGTCGAAGTCGCCGAAGCCGGCGACGGAGAGGTCGCCCGGGATCCGCACGCCGAGGTCGCGCGCGGCGAGGTAGAGGCCGGCGGCGAGCACGTCGTCGTCGCAGAACACGGCGGTCATCTCCCGGTTCGCGGCGAGGAACGCGCGGGCGTCCTGATGGGCGACGTCGATCCGGAAGTCGGTCTTCGCCCGCGGGACCGGGCCGCCGACGAGCTCGTCGATCACCTCGCGGCGGCGGATGAAGGTCAGCGTGTCCCAGACCGAGGTGAGGTGGCCGATCCGCGTGTGGCCGAGGTCCTGGAAGTGCTCGATCGCCTGGCGCGTGCCGTCGACGACGTCGAGCACGACGGAGGGATGGCCGCGGCCGTCGGACTCGATGACGACGATCGGCTCCCAGCCCGCGTCGGCGGGCGGCGGGTCGACCTCGAACAGCAGCAGCCCGTCCGCCGGACCGGACTGCAGCGCCTCGGCCGACCGCGCGCCCCACTCGTGGTCGTGCGCCGTGTCGATGAGCGCGACGGCGTAGCCCGCCTCGCGCGCGGCCTGCTGGGCGCCGCGCAGCAGGCGCGGGAAGAACGGGTTGGTGATGTCGGGGACGACGAGGGCGATCGTGCGCGCGGCGCCGGTCTTCAGCGCCCGCGCCGCGGCGTTCGGGCGGTAGCCGAGCTCGGCGGCCACCGCGCGGACGGAGGCCTCCGTGGCCGCCGAGATGCGGCCGGCGGCCTTGCCGGAGAACACGAGGGAGACGGTCGACTGGGAGACGCCGGCGGCTTTCGCGACGTCCACGCTGGTCACGCGCGGGCTGCCCATCCGGCCACAGCTTGCCATCACGGCCAAGTCGAGGCGCCCGGTCTTCTCCCGCCGGTCCAACGACATTCGTCGGCCGCCCGCACAAGATGGGTCCCGATGCAGACCTCACCCACCCAGAACCGACCTGAACGCCCGGATCGCGCCCGCAACGCCCGCCTCATCCGCGACGGCCTGGGCCTCCTGGCCTCCAAGTGGACCGTCGACGTGCTGCTCGCGCTCGGCGACGGCTCCCGCCGCTACCACGAGCTCCTCGGCGATCTGACGCCGATCTCGGAGAAGGTGCTGACGCAGACGCTGCGCGGGATGGAGCGCGACGGCCTGATCGGCCGCAAGGTGCACGCCGAGGTGCCGCCGCGCGTCGACTACGCGCTCACCCCGCTGGGCGCCACGCTGGCCGCGCCGCTGCGCGCGATCGGCACGTGGTCGCTCGCGCACGGCGAGCATGTCGAGGCCGCCCGCGAGCGGTTCGACATGCGCCGGGCGATGCGCGCGGACGAGACGTCGCGCCGCAAGGAGGTCGTGGCGGCCTGACGCCGCGGCCGCCTCGGTCAGCCGAAGAGGTCCTGATCGCGCGCGCGGATCAGCGCCGCGGCGCCGGGGCCGTCGTCCTGGAGCACGAAGCGCTCGAGCCCGCGGATGCGCACCGCGGGCTCGCCCGTCGCCTTGCCGCGGACGAGGTCCGCGGCCGCGGCCGCCTCGTCGGCGACCGCGATCAGCGTGGCGTGGAGCTCGCGGCCGCCCGCGTCGGCCCTCCCGCGCCAGTCGTCGATCGGCAGCAGCCCCGCGCAGCCGATCGCGACCTCGGCCTGGCCAACGCGCCAGGCGCGGCCGAACGAGTCGGCGATCACGACCGCGCAGCCGAGCCGGGCGCGCAGCGCGCGCGCCGAGCCGTCCGGGTCGCGCGGGAGCAGCACGGCGCGCTCCACGCCGCCGGCGTTGGACTGGTCGACGCCGGCGTTGGCGCAGACGAAGCCGTGGCGGGTGCGGCAGATGAAGCGCCCGGCGTCGGCGCGGACGATCTCGGCGCTCTCGGCGAGGATCAGCTCGACGAGCCGCGGGTCCTTGTCGTGCTCGGCGGCGAGCGCCGTGGCGCGGGCGCCCGGCGTCACGTCGGCCAGCGCCACGACGCGCCCCTCCGCCTTCGCGACCGCCTTGTGCGCCACGACGACGACGTCCGCCGCCGCCAGCCCCGGCTCGGGCAGCCGCGTGGCGCCGTCGGCGAGCAGCGCGGCGAGGTCGTCCTCCGGCCGGATCTCGGGCAGGCCGGGGAGCGCCTCCGCGCGGAGGCCGCTCACGCGGCGGCCTGGACCAGCTGCGCCAGCAGCGCGCGGGTGCGCGGCGCGGCGCCCGGCAGCCCGCCGAGCGCGGCGCGCAGGGCGGCGAGGTCGCCCGGCGTGTCGACGTCGAGCTGGAGCGAGCGGAGCCCGGCGACGCGGACGTCGGCGCCCGCGCCGGACGCCATCCCCGCGTGGCGGGCGAGCGAGCCCCGGCCGAACGAGGGCGGCATGACCGCCGGCGGCGTGAGCAGCAGCGCGTTCGTGCCCGAGCCGTGGCGGTCGGAGACGATGACGACCCGCCGTGCGACGCCGGCGGCGCGCGCCGCGTCGCGCTCCAGCAGCGCGTCGACCTCGGCCGGGTCGAGCGCCGGGCAGTCGCCGGGCACGAGCAGCACGCGCTCCGCACCGCTCTTCACCGCGGCGTCGACGCCGAGCAGCGCCGCCTCCGAGTGGCCGGTCTCGGTGGGATCGTCGATCACCCGCAGGCCCGCCGCGCGCGCGGCCTCCACCGCGCGGGGCTCGGTGGTGACGACGAGGATCTCGTCGAGCCCGCGGACCGCGGCGAGCGCCTCCAGCACGTCGCCCACCATCGCGGCGGCGAGCGTCGCCCGCTGGGGCGCGCCGACGCGCTCCGCCAGGCGCTGCTTGGCGCGGCCGAACGACTTGATGGGGAGGACGGCGGCGGTCTTCGGCATCCGGGGGTGCTCCGCAACCTACCCGAGCGCGAGGCTGAACAGCAGGGTCTCGCGGGCGAGGCGCTCCCGCCCGGCGGCGTCCGGCATCGCCACGTCGGTCTCCAGCGTCGGCAGCGCGTCCGTGCGCTGGTCGGCCACGAGGCCGTCCAGGAGCCCGTCGTAGGCGGCGGCGACCCCGTCCGAGTCGAGCGGGTTGCCCGCCCAGGCCATGAACGTCGCGGTCGGGCCCTTCAGCACCTCGCCGCGCACGAGCGGCGACACGGCGACGACGGGCGCGGCCGTCGTCCGCAGCGCCTCGCGCAGCCCCGGCACGGCGAGCATCGGCCCGATCGAGATGACGGGGTTCGACGGCCCGATGATCACCGCGCGCGCGTCGCGCAGCGCGGCCAGGACCTCGGGCGTCGGCGCCGCCGTGCCCGCGCCCGCGAACTCGACGTCTTGCACCGGCGCCGGCGCGCCCGCCCGGATCATGTAGGCCTGGAACTGGTGCCACTCGCCGCCCGCGCGGACCCGCGTGCGGACGGGGTCGTCGCTCGCCGGCAGCACGCGCGCGGGCACGTCGTGGGCGCGCCGCAGCGCGTCGGCGCAGTCCGTGAGCCGCTCGCCCGCCGCGAGCCGCCGCGCCCGCGCCAGGCAGATCGCCAGGTCGCGGTCGCCGAGGTTGAACCAGACGTCCTCGCCGAGCGCGCGGAGCGCCTCCATCACCGTGAACGTGTCGCCGCGGAGCCCCCAGCCGCGCTCGTCGATCGCGTCCGCGAGCCAGAACGTGACGAGGTCCGGGTCGGGGGAGACGTAGCCGCCGTGCGCCTCGACGTCGTCGCCCGGGTTCGCGATCACGACGAGGTCCTCGCCGACCACGTCGAGCATCCCCCGCGCGAGCTTGGCCCCGCCGGTCCCCCCGGCCAGCACGACGACGGGCGCGCTCATGAGCGCCGAAAGCTAGCGTCTCCGGGATGGACGACGTCCGGATCCGCGAGGTGGGCCCGCGCGACGGGTTCCAGAACGAGCCCGAGGTGATCGCCACCGCCGACAAGGTGCGGCTGATCGACATGCTCGCCCGGACCGGCCTGCGGCGGCTCGAGGTCACGAGCTTCGTCCGCGCCGACGTGATCCCGCAGCTCGCCGACGCCGGCGACGTGCTCGGGGCGATCGACCCGCCCGAGGGCGTCTCGCTCTCCGTGCTGATCCCGAACGAGAAGGGGCTCGAGCACGCGCTCGCCCACCGGGACCGCTTCCACGAGGTCAACGTGTTCCTGTCGGCCTCGGAGACCCACAACCGCAAGAACGTCAACCGCTCGATCGAGGAGTCGCTGACCGGCCTGGAGCGCGTGCTCGGCCGCGCCCGCGACGAGGGCCTGCGCTGCGAGGGCGTCATCTCCGTCGCCTTCGGCTGCCCCTACGAGGGCCACGTGCCCGAGGAGCGCGTGTTCGCGATCGCGCGGCGGCTGATCGACGCGGGCGCGGAGGAGATCGGCTTCGGCGACACGACGGGGATGGCGAACCCCGCCCAGGTCGCGTCCTACTTCCCGGCCGCCCGCGAGGCGCTCGGCGGCGACGTCGAGCTCACCGCGCACTTCCACAACACGCGCGGTCAGGGCCTGGCGAACGTGTTCGCCGCCTACGTCGCGGGCGCGCGGTCGTTCGAGTCGAGCTTCGGCGAGCTGGGCGGCTGCCCGGTGCCGGCGGGCGCGACCGGCAACGTGGCCACGGAGGACGTCGTCTCCATGCTGCACGAGATGGGGGCGGAGACGGGCATCGACCTCGGCGCGCTGCTCGAGTGCGCGCGCGAGGTCCAGCGCGTCCTCGGCCGCCCGCTCGGCTCGCACCTGCTGACCGCAGGCCCCGTCGAGTGGAACGACGCGCCCGCGTGACCGAACGTGTCCGACAGGACGTGGCCGCGCTCGCGGCGATGCAGCGCGACTCGGCCGGGATCGGCGAGCGCGGCGCGGCGAACTGGGTCGCCGGGCGGCTGCGCGAGGCCGGCGCGGCCGAAGTCGCGATCGAGCCGTTCCGCTACCAGGGCACGTTCGCCCATGCGCACGCGCTGCACCACGCCGCGGGGCTGGCCGCCGCCGCGACCGGCCATCCGGCCGGCCGCGCGCTCGCCCTCGCCGCGGTCGCGTCGCTCGAGCTCGAGGGCAGCGGCCGGGCCCAGTGGATGCGGCGGCTCCTGCCCGCGGGCGACGGCGCGAACGTCGTCGCGCGGATCCCGGCGGCCGGCGCCGCGACGGAGACGATCGTCATCGTCGCCCATCACGACGCGGCCCGCGGCGGCCTCTTCTGGCACCCGCGGCTCGCCGGTCTCACCGCGGCCCGCAACGCCCGGCGCCGCGCCATCGACGGCTACCTCCAGCCCGCCGCCGCCGGCTACGCGCTCGCCGCGCTGCCGTGGCGGCCCGCCCGCGCGGCGGGCGCCGCGCTGCTCGCCACCGCGCTCCTCGCGGCGCTCGACATCGCCCGCTCGCCCACCGTCCCCGGCGCGAGCGACAACGCCACGGGCGTCGCCGTCCTGCTCGCGCTCGCGGCCGAGCTCGCCGCCGACCCGCTCCCCGCCACCGAGGTGGTGCTGCTCAGCGCGGGCTGCGAGGAGTCCGGCATGGGCGGGATGGCCGCGTACCTGCGTGAGCACGCGCCCGATCCGGCGCGGACGTTCGTCCTCGGGCTCGACACGCTCGGCGCCGGCACGCCGATCCAGCTCCGCGCGGAGGGCGTGATCCGCGCGCACGCCTACGCGGAGCGCGACCTCGACCGCGTCGACGCCGCGGCGGCCGCCGCCGGGCTTCCCGCGCCGCCGCGCTGGCGCCTCGGCGGCTGGACCGACCCGATCCTCGCCCGCTTCGCCGGCCTCCCGGCGGTCTCGATCCTCTCGATGGGCGGCGGGATGATCCCCGAGTACCACCGGCCGACCGACACGCCGGACCGCGTCGACTGGGGCTGCGTCGACGCCTGCCTGGCGCTGGCCCGCGCCGTCCTGCGTCAGAACTGAGGCTGGCGCTTCTCGCGGAACGCGCTGACGCCCTCCGCGAAGTCGGGCGAGGCGGCGCAGCGCTCCTGCGAGACCACCTCGAGCTCGAGCGTCGTGGCGAGGGCGGGCCGCGCCGAGGCGTCCATGACCCGCTTCGCGAGCGCGACCGCGGTCGGCGCGCAGGCCAGGAGCTCGCCCGCGAACGCCTCGACCGCCGCGTCGAGCTCCTCCGCGGGCGCCACGCGGTTGGCGAGCCCGATCCGCTCCGCCTCCTCGGCGCCGATCAGCTTGCCGGTCATGATCAGCTCCTTCGCCCGGCCGAGCCCGACGATCTGCGGAAGCCGCGACGAGCCGCCGACGTCGGGGATCAGCCCGATCCGGGTCTCCGGCAGCCCGACGATCGCGTCGGCCGCGAGCACGCGGAAGTCGCAGGCGAGCGCCAGCTCCAGCGCGCCGCCGATGCACGCGCCCTGGATCTGGCAGATCACCGGCTTCGGCATCTCCTCGGCGAGGTTCCACGCCTCCAGGCAGGCGCGGCGAAACGTCCGCAGCCGCTCGGGCCGCTCCGCGACCGCGGCGAGCGAGCCGAGGTCCATGCCGGAGGAGAACATCGGGCCGTTGCCGCGCACGACCACGCAGCGGACGTCCGGGTCGTCGGCCGCCGCGCGCAGTGCGGCGCCTGTGGCGAGCACCAGCTCGTCGTGGAACGCGTTGCGCTTCTCCGGCCGGTTCAGGACGACGTGACGGACCTGACCGCGATCTTCTGACAGGACGAGCTCGCTCATGGGCGGCGAAGGGTAATCCCCGCTGATGACCAGCACCCTCCGTTCCCCCGTCGTCCACGACGCCGTCGACCAGCTCGCGGGGCTCGAGGCGCTGGACGAGCCGGCGCACGCCGTCGGGAAGGCCGTCCGCGACACGGTCCCGTCCGGCCCCGTGAAGGACGCGCTCAGCGGCGTCTGGCTCGGCCACGCGCTCCATCCGCTCCTCACCGACCTGCCGATCGGCTCCTACACGAGCGCCGTCCTGCTCGACTGGCTCGGCGGCGAGGCCGGCGAGCGGGCGGCGGACCGGCTGATCGGCCTCGGGATCCTCTTCACGGTCCCCACGGCGGCGACGGGGATGACCGAATGGGCCGACTCCGAGGCGGGCGACGACTCCGTGCGACGGGTCGGGCTGATCCACGCCGCGCTCAACGTCGGCGCCACCGCGCTGTTCGGCGCGTCGCTCGCGGCCCGGCGGCGTGGCTCCCGGGGCACCGGGAAGCTGCTCGCGCTGGCGGGCGCCGGCGTGCTCGGCGCCTCCGGCCACCTCGGCGGCCACCTCAGCTACGCCGAGGGCGTGGGCGTCGACCAGACGGCCTTCGAGGAGCCCTCGGGGGAGTGGACCGCGGCGATGCGCGACGAGGACCTGCCCGAAGGAGAGGCGCGCCTCGCCGGGATCGGCGGCGTCGCCGTGCTGGTCGCCCGCCACGAGGGCGCCGTGTACGCGCTGTCCGACCGCTGCTCGCACCGCGGCGGCCCGCTCCACGAGGGAGAGCTGCGCGACGGCTGCGTCACGTGCCCGCTGCACGGCTCCGTCTTCAAGCTCGAGGACGGCGGCGTGGTCCAGGGGCCGGCGGCGTACCCGCAGCCGCGCTGGGAGACCCGCGTCCGCGACGGCGTGATCGAGATCATGCGCGCTGACTAGGATCCGCGGCCGATGAGCCGCGACGACGTGTTGGAGCTGCTGCGCCCGCCGGCGCACCGTGCGCCGCTCATCGCCGCCGGCGCGGTGCTCTTCACCGTCGGGATCGTGCTCGAGGAGCAGCGGCTCGACGAGAAGCTGCCGCTCGGCGTCCACCTGCTGCTCATCGGCGCGGCCGCGGCGCTGCTGCTGGGGATCGCGCTGCTGTCGCCGCTCGACGGCGGCCGGCCGAGCCCGTCGCAGTCCGTGCTGCTCGTGTGCGGGCTGCTGCTGTTCTGGCTCGCGCTCATCCGGCTGTCGCAGGTGCTGGGCGGCGACGCCGACCCGTCCGCGGGCACGATCACGTGGACCTCGCTCGTCCTCGCGGCCGTGGCCGCGTACCCCGCGCGGGCCCGCAACTCGGCGATCGCGACGATGATCACCGCGGTCGCGCTCGGCGTCGCCGTGCTCGCCGCGGCGCAATGGCTCTTCGGACCGGTCAGCATCACCGCCTACCGCTGGCTGCTGCTGGTGCTCGCGCTCATCTGCGTCCTCGCCTCGCTCGCCGTCCGCGGCAGCCGGCCGCGCGACGGGGAGCTGCTGGTCATCACGGGCGGGCTCGCCACGCTCGCCATCCCCGTCATCGCGGCGATCCAGGTGCTGCTCCCGTTCGGCGGCGACGAGGAGCTGCTCCCCGCGTTCTGGGAGCTCGTGGCGCTCGCCGCCGGCTGCGGCCTGATCGCCTACGGCGCCGTCGACCGCGTGCCGGGCGCCGCGTGGCTGGGCGTCGCGCACCTCGCCGCGTTCCTCGTCGTGGTGAACGCCGGCGCGGAGGAGACGCTGCTGTGGTGGCCGCTCGTCCTGCTCCTGCTCGGCGGCGGCGTGATGGTCGCCGGCCTGCGCCCGCGGCACCCGCTCCCGCCCGAGCCCGCGGGGTACTCCGTCGACCGGCCGCTGGCGTCGCGCACGGACGACGAGCGCTAGCGTTGCCGGGCATGAGCGACGTACAGGAGGCGTTCGACCGCGCCTACGCGGGCGGCCCCGAGCGCCACCGGGCCAAGGCCGCCGAGCAGGGCAAGCTGCCCGTGCGCGAGCGGGTCGCGCGGCTGCTCGACCCGGGCACCTTCACCGAGGACGCGCTGCTCGCGAACTGGGAGGCCGAGGGCCTCGGCGCCGACGGGGTCGTGACCGGCATGGGGACGATCGGCGGCCGCACCGTCGCGCTCATGGCCAACGACCCGACGGTGAAGGCCGGCTCCTGGGGCCCGAAGACCGTCGAGAAGATCCTCCGCATCCAGGAGGCCGCGCTCGCGCACCGCGTGCCGATGGTCTACCTCGTCGACTCGGCGGGCGCCCGGATCACCGAGCAGGTGCAGATGTTCCCGGGCCGCCGCCACGCGGGCCGGATCTTCTTCAACGAGGTGCAGCTCTCCGGTGCCGTCCCGCAGGTCTGCGTGCTGTTCGGCCCGAGCGCGGCCGGCGGCGCCTACATCCCCGCCTTCTGCGACGTCGTGATCATGCGCGACGGCAATGCCTCGATGTACCTCGGCTCGCCGCGGATGGCCGAGATGGTGATCGGCGAGAAGGTTTCGCTCGAGGAGATGGGCGGCGCCAAGATGCACACCGGCGTCTCGGGCTGCGGCCACTTCCTCGTCAAGAGCGACGAGGAGGGCATCGACCTCGCCAAGCGCTACCTGTCCTACTTCCCGACGAACTGGCGCGAGGAGCCGCCCACGGCGCCGCCCGCCCAGCCCGAGGGGGAGCTGCCGGTCATCCCGGCGGACGAGAACAAGCCGTTCGACATGCAGGGGCTGATCGACGCGCTCGTGGACGCGGACTCGTTCCTCGAGGTGCACAGGCGCTGGGCCAAGGAGCTGATCGTG
>JBEVIG010000005.1:0-7488 GCA_040510855.1 Solirubrobacteraceae bacterium | reverse complement strand
AACTTCCCCGGCAGCCCCAAGGCCGTCGAGCAGCTCTTCCCGGTGATCGCCCCGGTGCTCGAGCACGCGGTGGCGACGCTCCGCGGCGAGTCGAGCCATGGCCACCGCCACGGCGGTTGAGGTCGCGGCGCTCGGGCGCGCCTACGGCGAGCGGGTCGTCCTCCGCGAGCTCGCGTTCACGCTCCCCGCGGGCGCCACGGTCGCCGTCTTCGGCGCCAACGGGGCGGGCAAGACGACGCTGCTGCGGATCCTCGCCGGGCTGCTGCGGCCGCACGCGGGCGAGGTGCGCGTGCTCGGCGCCGCGCTGCCGAAGGAGGCGTGGAAGGTCCGCGGGCGGATCGGGCTGCTCGGCCACGAGCCGCTGCTCTACCGCGACCTGACGGTGCGCGAGAACCTCCGCTTCCACGCCCGCCTGCACGACGTGCCCGAGGCGCGGGCGGCCGAGCTCGTGGAGCGGGTCGGCCTCGCGGGGCGCGACGACGACCCCGTACGCACGCTCAGCCGCGGCATGGCGCAGCGCGCCGCGATCTGCCGCGCGCTGCTCCACGAGCCCGAGCTGCTGCTGCTCGACGAGCCGCTGGCGAACCTCGACCCGGGCGGCGCGGACGCCGTGGAGCCGCTGCTGCGCGGGCCGGCGCGGGTGCTGATCTCGCACGACGCGGAGGACGGGCTCGCCGCCGCCGACTGGGTGCTCGGCCTGCGCGGCGGCCGCCAGGCGATCTGGGCGCCCGCCGCCGACGTGACGCTCGCCGACGTCCGGGGGCTGTACCGGTGAGGCGGACCGTCGGCGCCCTCCTCCGCAAGGACCTCCAGCTCGAGCTGCGCTCGTTCGAGGCCGTGCCGGCGATGCTGCTCTTCACCGTCTCCGCCTTCGTCCTGTTCCGCTTCGGGCTCGACCGCAGCTCGCTGGCGGGCGACCTCGCCGCCGGCGTGCTGTGGGTCACGCTGCTGCTCGCGGCCGTGCTCGGGATGAACCGGCTGTTCGTCGCGGAGCGCGAGCAGGGCGGCTTCGACGGCTTCCTGATGGCGCCCGTCGACCGGACGGCGATGTTCGTCGCGAAGGCGCTGCTGCTGTTCGGCTTCCTCGTCGCGGTGGAGCTCGTCGCGGTGCCCGCGTTCGTGATCCTGCTGCTCGAGCCCGGGCCCGGCCAGGCGCTGCCGGGGCTGCTCGCGGTGCTCGCGCTCGCGAACGCCGGGATCGCGGTCGTCGGCACGCTCGTGGGCGCGCTCGGCGTGCAGACGCGGGTCCGCGACCTGATCGTGCCGCTGATCGCGCTTCCGCTCCTGATCCCCGTCGTGATCGGGGCCGCGGAGGCCACCTCGCCGCTGCTCGAGGCGGGTGGCGCGAGCCCGCTCCCGGGGCGCTGGTTGACCGTCCTGGCCCTCTATGATGCGGTCTTCGGGCTCATCGCCTACGCCGTGTTCGACTTCCTGCTGGAGGACTGATCGTGACCTTCGGTCGCGGGCTCCGCTCCCTGTCCATCGCGACTGCCGTACTGATCACGGGCGCTTTCGCGCTCGTCTTCTTCTACGCCCCGAACGACGCGGACCAGGGCTTCATCCAGAAGATCTTCTACCTGCACGTGCCGATGGCGATCGTGGCGCTCTGCGGCTTCGTGGCCGGTGGGATCTACGGGATCCTGTACCTGCGGAGCGGCGACCGCGCGCACGACCTGCGCTCCTACGTCGCCATCCACATCTCGCTGATCCTCGGGGTCGGCGTGCTCGCCACGGGCTCGATCTGGGCCAAGGCCGCGTGGGGCCACTGGTGGGTGTGGGACGAGCCGACGCTGGTCTCGTTCCTGATCGTCTTCCTGCTCTACGCCTGCTACCAGCCGCTGCGGTTCTCGATCGAGGACCCGGAGCGCCAGGCCCGCTACGCGGCGGTCTTCGCGATCATCGCGGGCGCCTTCGTGCCGCTGAACTTCCTCGCGGTGCGGATGGCGGAGTCGCTCGCCCACCCACGCGTGCTCTCCACCACCGGCGGCGCGATGCCGGGCGACATGCGGCTGACGTTCTACGTCTCGCTCGCCGGCTTCATCTGCCTGTTCATCACCCTCTGGAAGTACGAGCTCGCCTCGAAGGCCGCCTCGATCCGCCTGCGCTCGCTCAAGCGCCGTCTGGCCGGCGACGACGGCCTGGCCCCGCTCGCCCGTTCCGCGTCCCCGCAACAGCTCTAGTCACCGTGCCCGCTCTGCCACTCGACGAGGCCGGCAAGTACGTCGCGGCCGCCTACATCGTCTTCCTCGGCCTGATCCTCGTCTACGTGGCGATCATGGCGTCCAAGCTCACGCGCATCGAGCGCGACCTGACGGAGCTCGACGAGCTCGCCGCGAAGCAGGAGGAGCGCCGCCGCGAGCAGGAGCACGAGACGGTATGAGCGAGCTCCTGCTCCTCGGCACCTCGCACAAGACCGCGTCGCTGGCGGTGCGGGAGCGGATCGCGCTCCCCGAGCGGCGCGCGGAGCAGTTCCTGGCCGAGCTCAAGCAGCACCCGGAGATCCGCGAGGCGGTCGTCGTCTCGACCTGCAACCGCACGGAGCTCTACGTCGTCGTCAGCGACCCGGTCGAGGCCGAGACGACCGTGCTCGGCATGTTCGCCCGCCAGGCCGGGCTGCGGCCGACGGAGCTGATCGAGGCGATCTCCACGCACACGAACTGCGACGCCGCGCGGCATCTGTACCGCGTGACGAGCGGGCTGGAGTCGATGATCGTCGGCGAGGCCGAGGTCCAGGGCCAGGTCAAGCGCGCCTACGAGTCGGCGCTCGCCGCCCGGACCACCGGCCCGCTCACCAACAAGCTCTTCCGGGCCGCGCTGGCCACGGGCAAGCGCGTACGGACGGAGACCGCGATCGGCGCGGGCGGGGCGAGCGTCGCCTCCGTGGCCGTCGAGGCCGCGCGCAACGCGCTGGGCGGCGAGCTCGCCTCGCGCCATGTGCTGATCATCGGGGCGGGCGAGACCGCGGAGCTCACCGCGCGGGCGCTGAGCGAGCAGGGCGTGGCCACGATGTTCGTCGCCAACCGGCGGCGGGAGCGCGCGATCGCGCTCGCGCAGCGCTTCGGCGGCGACACGATCGCCTTCGACGGCATGCCGGCGGAGCTCGAGCGGGCAGACATCGTCGTCGCCTCGACGTCCTCGCCGCACTTCCTCGTCGGCGCGGAGGAGCTCGCGCAGGTGATGTCCGCCCGCGCCGGGCGGCCGCTGCTGCTGCTCGACCTCGCGGTCCCGCGCGACATCGACCCGGCGTGCGGCTCGCTCGACGGCGTCACGCTCGTCGACATCGACGGCCTGCAGGCCCAGGTCGCGCGGACGCACCGGGCGCGCAGGCTCGAGGGGCGCCGCGCCGAGGGCATCGTCGAGGAGGAGATCCAGACGTTCGCGGGCTGGCTCGGCACGCTCGAGGTGCTGCCGACGATCAGCGCGCTGCGGGCGCGGGCCGACCGGCTCGTCGAGGAGCTGCTCGAGGAGAACGCGCCGCGGTTCGAGGCGCTCACCGAGCGCGACCGCGAGCGGGTCGAGGCGATGCTGCGCGCCGCGGTGAAGCGGCTGCTCCACGAGCCGACGGAGCGGCTGCGGACACTGGGCGAGGACCGGCGCCACGCGCGGCTCCAGCTCACCCGGGAGCTGTTCGGGCTCGAGGACGCGGCGGACGCGGACGAGCAGCCCGCCGCCGAGGTCCGCCAGATCCGGCCGTGATCCGGCTCGGCACGCGCGGGAGCGCGCTGGCGCTCGCGCAGGCGCGCTGGGTCGCCGCACGGGTGGGCGACGAGGCGGAGCTGGTGGAGATCACGACCGCGGGCGACCTGGCCCGCGACATCGGGGACAAGTCGCGCTGGACCGGCGCGCTGGAGCGGGCGCTGCTCGACGGGGAGATCGACGTCGCCGTGCACAGCGCGAAGGACGTGCCGATCGAGCTGGCGGCTGGGACCGCGGTCGCGGCGGTGCCCGTCCGCGAGGACGCGCGCGACGTGCTCGTGGGCGCGTCCTCGCTCGACGCGCTGCCCGCGGGGGCGCGCGTGGGGACGAGCGCGCTGCGGCGCCGCGCGCAGGTGCTCGCGCTGCGGCCGGACGTCGAGGTGGTCGAGCTGCGCGGGAACGTGGACACGCGGCTGCGCAAGCTCGCGGCGGGGGAGGTCGACGCGCTCGTGCTCGCCGCCGCCGGGCTCGCGCGCCTGGGGCGCGACGACGTCGCGGGCGCGGCGCTGCCGTTCACCCCGGCGCCGGGGCAGGGCTGCCTGCTGCTCCAGGCGCTCGAGGGCGCTTCGCTCCCGTCCGTCGACGACACGGCGGCGCGGGGCGCGCTGGAGGCCGAGCGCGCGGTGGCCGCGGCCCTGGGCGCCTCCTGCCACACGGCGCTCGGCGTGCACGCGGCGGAGGGGCGCGTGCAGGCGTGGGCGGGGCTGCCGGACGGCTCGGAGTGGCTGGCGGACGAGGCTGGCGACCCGGCCTCGCTCGCCGAGCGGATGCTCGCCGCGGGCGCCGCGGACCTGCTCGCCCGGGCGGAGGCGATGGCGCCGTGACCGTCCACCTCGTCGGCGCCGGTCCCGGCGACCCCGGGCTCCTGACCGTGCGCGCCGCGGAGCTGATCGCGCGCGCGGACGTGATCCTCTACGACCGGCTCATCCCGGAGCGGGCGCTGGACGGCGCGCGGGCGGACGCCGTGCTGATCTACGTCGGCAAGGAGGGCGGCGGGCCGCAGATGCCGCAGGAGGAGATCAACCGGCTGATCGTCGAGCACGGCCGCGCGGGTCGCGAGGTCGTGCGCCTGAAGGGCGGCGACCCATTCGTGTTCGGACGCGGCGGCGAGGAGGCGCTCGTCTGCTTCGAGGCCGGGATCCCCTTCACGGTCGTGCCAGGGATCACCGCGGGCGTCGCGGCGCCCGCCTACGCCGGCGTGCCGGTGACGCATCGCGAGCTCGCCTCCGGCGTCGCCTTCGTCACCGGCCGCGAGAACCCGGAGAAGCCCGAGACGGCGCTCGACTGGCCGGCGCTCGCGGCGTTCCCGGGGACGCTCGTCTTCTACATGGGCGTCCGCGCGCTGCCGCGGATCGCCTCGCAGCTCGTGGCGGGCGGGCGGGCGGCCGAGGAGCCGGTCGCGGTGGTGGAGCAGGGCACGCTGCCGGGGCAGCGGACGCTCCTCGCGACGCTCGGGACGGTGGCGGAGCGCGCGACCGCCGAGGGCATCCGGGCGCCGGCGATCACGCTCGTCGGGCCGGTCGCGGGGCTGCGGGAGCAGCTCGCGTGGCTGGAGCGGCGGCCGCTCTCCGGGCGCTCCGTGACGGTGACGCGCGCGCGGCCGCAGGCGAGCGCGCTGGCCGAGCGGCTGCGCGAGCTGGGCGCGACCGTCGTCGAGGCGCCGGCGATCCGCGTCGAGCCGGTGGCGGCCTCGCTGCCCGCGCTCGAGGGCTTCGACCTGGTCTGCGTGACGTCGCCGAACGGCGCGCACGAGCTGTGGGCGCGGCTGGAGGCGGCGGGGCTCGACGCCCGCGCGCTGGCCGGCGCGCGGCTGGCGGCGATCGGGCCGGGGACGGCGCGGGCGCTGCTCGAGCACGGCCTGCGCGCGGACGTCGTGCCCGCGCGGGCGGTGGCCGAGGGGCTCGTCGAGGCGCTTGCGGACGTGCCGGTGCGGCGCGCGCTGCTCGTGCGCGGGCGCGAGGGCCGCGACGTGCTGCCGGAGGCGCTGCGGTCGCGGGGCGCCGAGGTCGAGGTGCTCGTGCTCTACGAGACCGTGGCCGAGCCGATCGCCGAGGCGGAGCGCGCGCTGGCCGCCGACTACGTGACGTTCACCTCGGCCTCGACCGTGCGGTACTTCCTCGACGGCGCGGGCGGGACGCCGTCCGGCCGGATCGTCTCGATCGGGCCGGCGACGAGCGCCGCGCTGCGCGAGGCGGGCCTGGAGCCGGACCTCGAGGCCGCGCCGCACACGCCCGACGGGCTGGTCGAGGCGCTCGTCGCCGACGCGACCGGCTGATGCGCCCCGTCACGCTGCTCACCGACTACGGGACGACGGACGAGTTCGCCGGCGTCCTGCACGCCGTCATCGCCCGGATCGCCCCGGATGCGCGGGTCATCGACCTCGGCCACGGGATCCGGCGCCAGGACGTGCTGCACGGGGCGATGGTGCTGGCGCGCACGCTGCCCTACGCGCCGGCGGGCGTCCACGTCGCGGTCGTCGACCCGGGCGTCGGCGGGCCCCGCCGCGCGCTCGCGCTGCGCACCGCCGGCGAGGACCGGTTCCTCGTCGGACCCGACAACGGCGTGCTCGTCCCCGCGGCCGCGCGCTTCGGCGGCGTGGCCGAGGCGGTGGAGATCTCCGCCTCGCCCTGGCGCCTCGAGCCGGTCTCCGCCACCTTCCACGGCCGCGACCTCTTCGCCCCGGTCGCGGCGCGGCTCGCCGCGGGCGGATCGCTCGCCGACGCGGGACAGCCGCTCGATCCGGCCGAGCTCGTGGCGCTCGAGTTCCCGCGCCCCGAGGTCGGCGAGACGGTGGTCGCGACCATCGCCCGCGTCGACGGCTTCGGCAACGTCGCCCTCCACGCCCACGCCGAGGACCTCGCGGCCGCCGGCCTGCGGCCGGCTGACGAGGTCCGCGTGCGGCCGCTGCCGGCCGACCCGCCCGCCCCGGGCGCGTCATCCGCCCCGGGCGCGTCGGCGCGCCCCATCGAGTGCGCGGGGCTCGTGGCCCGGTACGGGCGGACGTTCGCCGACGTCGGGCTCGGCGAGGCCGTGCTGCTCGTCGACTCGGGAGGGCTCGTCGAGGTCGCGCTCAACACCGGCGACGCCGCGGCGGCGCTCTGCGTCGCGGCCGGCGACCGCCTGGAGCTCTCGCGGGCGTGACCGCGCTCGGCCGCCCGCGGCTGCACCTGCGGACGACGGGGTCGACGAACGACCGCGCGCGGGCGCTCGCCACCGCGGGCGCGCCGCACGGGACGCTCGTCACGACGGGCGAGCAGACCGCGGGCCGCGGCCGCCAGGGCCGGACCTGGTCCGCGCCGGCCGGCCAGGCGCTCCTCCTCTCGCTCGTGCTCCGCGACCCGCCGCCGCTGCTCCCGCTCCGCGCCGGCCTCGCCGTGGCCGGCGTCGCCGGCGACGCCGCCCGCGTGAAGTGGCCCAACGACGTCCTGCTGGACGGCCGGAAGCTCGCGGGCATCCTCGTCGAGGCCCGCCCGCAGGACGGCTGGGCCGTGCTCGGCATCGGCCTCAATGCCGCCGTCGACCTGGCCGCGCTGCCCGCCGAGGTCCGTGATCGCGCCGCCACCCTGGACCGGCCGCCCGAAGCGGTGCTCGCGGACCTGCTGCCGGCGCTCGAGGCGCGGTTGGCGGAGTCGGATGAGGCGACGCTCGCGGAGCTGCGTGAGCGCGACGCGCTGCTGGGCCGCCCCATCCGCTGGGAGGGCGGCGCCGGCGTGGGCGCGGGCATCGGCGACGATGGGACGCTGCTCGTGCGGACCGACGACGCGGTCGTCCGGCTCGCCGCCGGCGAGGTCC
>JBEVIG010000004.1:0-14594 GCA_040510855.1 Solirubrobacteraceae bacterium | reverse complement strand
ACAGCGCGAAGTCGCGGAAGACCTTGTTCCCGCCGCCCCCGCCGAACGAGCCACCCGCGCCGAAGAAGAGCAGGACGCAGATCCCGATGATGATGTACGTGACCGTCGGCGCGACGTACATCGTGCGGGCCGTGTGCACGCGCGTCTTCTGGCCGGCGCAGTCCGGGCAGCGCATGCCGACGGGGGTCGCGGTCATGCAATCGGGGCAGATCGGGTTGCCGCAGTTCGAGCACGAGACGCCGGTCTCGCGGTTGGGGTGGCGGTAGCAGGTGGCCATTTCGGGCGGCGACGCTAGCACCGGATCTTCAGCGACCGCTCAAGCAGGCGAGGCCTGGATCACCGGCGTCGTCGTCGGCGCCTGAGAGCCGCCCGGCGGCTCGTCCGTGACCAGCACGGCCTCGACCCCGTCGAGCGAGCCGGGCACCGCGACCTGCGCGTCGCCCTGCGCGTTCACCGACCACAGCGCGTCGGTCGGCGCCGGGTCCTGGCCCGGGCGCTTGACCCACACCTGGTAGATCCGGCCCTCGGGCGGCGGCGGCATGTCGCGGACGACGAGCGTCCCGGTCTCACCGCGCACCTCGAGGCTCACGTCGGAGCCGTCCGGCTCCATCGTGGCGGCGATCGTCCGCGTGTCGTCACCCGCGAGCAGGCCGCCCCCGAGGACGCCGGCCGCGAGCGCAAGCGCGACGGCGGCGAGGGCGAAGCCCGGCCGCGCCCACCAGGCGCGCCGCTCCTTCCGGCGCGGCGCCTTCTCCGGCACCCGGTCGGCGCCGGCGCCGGCGGCGCCGAGCAGCTCGGCCTCCGACTCGACGACGGCCATGATCCGCCCCTTGAGCGCCGGCGGCGGGGCGAGCTGATGCGTGCCCATCGGCAGCGCGTCGGCGGCCACGCGGAGCTCCTCGATCGCGCGGCGGCAGTCGGGGCAGCCGGCCAGGTGCTCCTGGAAGCCGTCGAGCTCCTCGGGCGGGAGCGCGCCCAGCACGTAGGCGGCGGCGCTGTCGGCCCAGTCGGCGTGCGTGCTCATCCGAGGCTCACCTGCCCCGCTCCCAGCGCGTGGCGCATCTTCTCCAGGCCGAGGCGCATCCGTCCCTTGATGGTGCCGACGGGCGTCTCGAGCATGTCCGCGATCTCCGTGTGCGTGAAGCCGCCGAAGTAGGCGAGCTCGATCACCTGGCACTGCTCGGCGGGCAGGTCGTCGAGCGCGCGGCGGACGGTCGCGGCCTCCTCGTGGCGGGCGGCCTCGACGTCGGTGCGCTCCGTCGTCTCCAGGCGATCCTCCAGGCCCTCGTCGCTCGCACGGCGCTTCTCGTGCACATGCGCTCTACGGAGCGCGTCGATCGCGCGGTTGTGGACGATGCCGAGCACCCACGTGCGGACGGAGCCGCGGCGGCGGTCGTAGCGGGCGCCGGAGCGCCAGAGCGCGAGGAAGGCCTCCTGGACGACGTCCTCGGCGACCCCGCGGGTGCCCGCGATCCGGTAGGCGAGCGAGAACGCGACCTGCGCGTGGCGCTCGTAGAGCACCTCGAAGGCAGGCGCCTGACCGCGGCGGACGAGTTGCATCAGGTCCTCGTCGGCGAGTGTGCGTAGGTCGTCTGCCATGGCTGCTGGCCGTTCCTACGCGGTCACCCGCCCCGCGGATCAGAAGACGTCGTCGGCGACCCGCCTGGCCTCGCGCGCGAGGTCGCGCAGCGTGCGGCCGGCGAGGTCCACCGCGCCGGCGGCCTCGTTCCGCCGCTTGTGGCGCTTGCGCTGGGTGCGGACGAGCACGAGGCCGACCGCGGCGGCGGAGCCGATGGTGACGGCGGCGACGGGCCGCGCGATCCGGGTCCAGTTGCGGGGGTCGCCCATCGACGAGAGCTCCCACGCCTCGAGCTCCTCCGTGGCGAGGTCGACGATCGAGGCCAGGTTCAGCTCGAGGCGCGCCTCGAGCTCCGCCGGCGGCTCGACGGGCGCGAGCGCCTTGCGCAGCAGGTTCTCGAATTCGGCGAACTGCTCACTCATGCGTCAGGCCCCTCGTCCTGCTTGACGATCTCCTCGAGCTGCCGGATGGCACGATGGATCAGCACCTTGGTGGCGCCGTCCGTGCGACCCAGCGCCCGCGCGATCTCGCGGTTGTCCATCCCAAGCGCGAAGCGCATGATCAGCGCCTCGCGGCGGTCGTCCGGGAGCTGCTGCACACCCGCGAGTATCCGCTTCAGGTCGTCCCGATCCTCGACGAGGTCCTCCGTCGTGTGCGGCGCGGAGAGCACGCCCGCGTCGTCGATCGGCGTCTGCGGCTTGCGCGACCGGTCGCGATAGTAGTTCGCCGCCAGGTTGTGCGCGATGCGGATGAGCCAGGGCCGCAGCGGTCGCCCCTCGGACTCCCGCTGCGCGCGCTCGAAGTGCCGGTAGGCCTGCAGGAACGTCTGCTCCGTGAGGTCCTCGGCGTCGTGGTGGTTGCCCACCCGGTAGTACGAGTACGAGTAGACGTCGCGCAGATGCGCCTTGTAGAGCGCCGAGAAGGCGTCGTCCAGCCGGGCCTTGTGCTCGCGCGTGTGCTCTGAGGACGCCATCCGTCATGGGAATCTACGCGGCGTGCGCCTTGTCGTGGTGTGCGGCCAGGTCGCGCAGCACCGGCGCCTCGAGCCCGGTCTCGACCGCGGCGACGTCGCGGGTGGCCGTGACGGCGACGCCGGCGGAGGTCAGCGCGTCGGCGACCTGGCGGCGGAAGGCGGTGTCGGCGGCGGCGAGCACGAGCGGCCCGGTGCCGTCCAGCGCGGCCTGCGCGTCGCGCGCGGCGCCGACCGCCCAGGCGGCGGTGCGGGTCGCGGCCAACTCCGACGGGCGCTCGTGGCGCGGCGGGACCATCCCGCGCGAGAGGACGAGCACGCCCGCGCGCTCGGGGATCGCGGCGCCGTGGCGCTCGAGCGCCTCCGGGAGCTGCTCGGCGGGGACGGCGATGGCGACGAGGTCGTGGGCGGAGAGGTCTGCGACCGCGCCACGATCGACCTGCACGCCGGCGCGGGTGAGCATCGTCGCCAGCGCGGCGCCGTCGGCGCCCGCGCCGATCACGACCGCGCGGCGGAGCGGCGGCAGGCCGCCGAGCCACTCCCACTGGAGCATCACGTTCGGCCAGATGCGGTCCGTGACGGCGGCGGCGAGCTGCGGCGAGGCCTTCTCGACCTTGGGGAAGGTGAGCGGGCCGCCGATCCGGATCCGGACCTTGTGCGGGCGGAAGCGCCAGCCGTTGCGGACGTTCTCGCTGCCGATGATGGCCACGGGGACGACGGGCGCGCCCGTCTCGAGCGCGAGGCGGCCGACGCCGCGCTTGGGGCGGCCGAGCGCTCCGGGCCGGATGCGCGTGCCCTCGGCGAACATCAGCACCGCGTCGCCGCGGTCGAGGATCGCCTTCGCGGTCTCGAGCATGTCCTGGTCGCCCGCGCCGCGGACGACGGGGAAGGCGCCGAGCGAGTTGAGGATCCAGGCGACGAAGCGGTACTTGAAGAGCTCCTGCTTGGCGACGTAGTAGACGGGCCGGCGCAGGCAGGTGCCGATCACGAACGGGTCGAGGAAGGACCGGTGGTTCGAGCACAGGATCACGGGCCCGGACTCCGGGATGTGCTCGCGGCCGATGCGCGAGAGCCGGAAGTAGAGGTGGAAGACGGGCTGCAGGACCGCGCGCACCAGCCAGTAGACCAGCGGGTTGACGCCCTTCTCGCGGGCGCGGCGATGCAACGCGGCGTGTGAGGGTTCGCTGGACACCTGCTCTCGGTACCCGGGGCCGAGCGCGTCGTTACAGTGGCTGGACATGTCGGCGACCCGGACACTGCGCGGCGCCCTTGCCGGTGCGACCGCCGCGGCGGTGTGGGCCGCCCAGCAGCCCCTCGACCAGCGCGTGTTCGGGGTCCGCTACGACGACGCGGAGCTGCTCGGCCGCTGGGTCACGCGCTCCGACGACGCCTGGCGGCCCGCCGGGCTCGCCATCCACGTCGCCAACGGCGCGCTGTTCGGCGCCGTGTACGCCGCGCTCGCGCCGTCGCTCCCCGTCCACCCCGCCCTGCGCGGGCCGCTCGCGGGGCTGGCCGAGCACCTCGCGACCTGGCCGGGGACGGCGATGCTGCCGCGCGTGCACCCGTCCGGCGAGCGGCTGCCGCAGCTCTGGGGCTCCGGCCGCGCGTTCGCGCAGGCGACGTGGCGCCACGTGCTGTTCGGGACCGTGCTCGGCGAGCTCGAGCGGCGGCTCAACCCGCCGGACGACGCCGCGAAGCCGATCGACGACGCGACGGTCTCCACGAACGGGCACGGCTCGGCGGAGCATCTCGTCACCCCCGGGCCCGCGGCGCCCTGAGCGCGCGGGTCCTGATCACCGGTGCGTCCGGGTTCGCGGGCGCGCACCTCGCGGCGCTGTGCGCGGCCGAGGGCGATGACGTCGTCGCGGTCACGCGCGGCGCGGGGGTCGACCTGCTCGACGCCGAGGCGGTCTCGCGGGCGTTGGCGGACGCCGCCCCGGACGTCGTCTACCACCTCGCCGCGCTCGCGCACGTCGGGCGCTCGTGGGAGGAGCCGGAGGCGACGCTCTCCCGGAACCAGGCGATGGCGCTGCACGTGCTCGAGGCGGTGCGGCGCCATGCGCCCGGCGCGGCGGTGGTCGCGGTCTCCTCGGGCGAGGTCTACGGCCCGCCGGTCGCGCTGCCGGTCGGCGAGGACGCGCCGCTGCGCCCGCAGAACCCGTACGCGGTCTCGAAGGCCGCCTCGGACCTGCTCGCGGGGCAGTACGCCGACGCGCACGGACTGCGGATCGTGCGCCCGCGGTCCTTCAACCACTCCGGGCCGGGGCAGCCGCCGCTCTACGCGATCGCGTCCTTCGCCCGGCAGGTCGCGGCGGGGCTCGAGGCGGGCGACGACCCGATCCGGGTGGTGACGGGCAACCCGGAGGCGCGGCGCGACTACACGGACGTGCGCGACGTCGCGCGCGCCTACCGGCTGCTCGCCGCGGCGGGCGCCACGGGCGTGGTGAACGTCTGCTCGGGGGTGTCGCGCTCGGCACGCGAGCTGGTGGCGGCGCTCGCGGGGCTGGCGGGGACCGGGATCGACCACGTCGTGGATCCCGCGCTCGTGCGCGCGCACGAGGTGATGGACGTCCGCGGCGACGCGACCCGGCTGCGGGAGCTCACGGGCTGGGAGCCCGCGTTCCCGATCGAGCGCACGCTGGCCGACTCCGTCGCGTGGTGGCGTGAGGAGATCCGCGCCGGCCGGGCCGGCGCGCGCGTGCACGAATGACGCGCGGTCAGGGGAAGCGAGGGTCGTCCGGCCGCTGGTCGAGCGCGCCGCCGTCCACGCAGTCGCCCGTCCGGTACGCCTCGGGCATCTGCTCGTAGGTGCCCGTGTACTGGGCCGTGGCCATCGCGCGGCCCTGCTCCGCGGTGGCGCCGAGCCGCTGCGCGGTCCAGGCCATCGCCTGCAGCGAGCGGCACTCCGTCTCGGCTTCGTCCAGGATCCCGCGCAGGTGGAACGACTCGTGGGCGAGGACGTCGACCGCGATCGCCACCTCCCGCCCGCGCGGCCCGCACGGGATCGCGGTCCGGCCGATGCACGCGAGCTCCTTCGCCCGGCGGCCCTCCGCGAGCGCGTCGAGCTCCACGCACGAGGTGTCGCTCAACCGCGTCTCGTCGGCGGGCCGGCCGTCGGCGCCGACCTGCACCTTCCCCTCGACCATGTCGTAGCCGACGACGCGCCAGAACGGCCCGGGGCACCGCACCCGCACCTCGCGGCCGGCGATCTGCGACGCGATCGCGCCGAGCCGGTCCTGGTTCCCCGTCCGGTCGTGCCGGTCGGCGAGCCACCACACCGCGCTGCCCGCGACCACGGCGATCAGCAGCACCTTGACCCAGACGGGCGTCGACGGGTGGGTGTGCGGCATCCCACCGTTATCGACCGCTTTTCGCCGCCCCTAGACTCGTCAGGACCGGCCGGAGTAGCTCAGTTGGTAGAGCACCCGATTTGTAATCGGGAGCGCAGGGGTTCGAGCCCCCTCTCCGGCTCCTCCCCGAGCGCGTAGTCCGCCGCCCAGCGGATGCCCTTCACCTGGCCGTTGGCCGGCGGATCGAAGCGAAGCGTGGTGTGCCCGCGCGTCGTCTCGTCGCAGGGGACCATGAAGACCCGGCCGCTGACGGGCGAGTGGACGGCGAAGAAGTCGATCTCGCCGACGTACGTGCGAACGAGGGCGCCGCGTGTGTTCGAGCGGACGCTCTGCGACCGGAAGATCACCACGCCGTCCCGGTGCACGCCCGTCTTGCACTGGATGCGGATGAACCCGTCGTCGGTGTCGACCACGAGGTCGTAGCGGTGGTTGGTCCCGTGCGGGACGAGGACGTCGTAGCCGAGCCGGACCAGCGTCGCGAGGACAGCGGTCTCGCTGCGGAGCCCGACGTCGACCGGGTGTGCGGTCGGCGGCCGCTTCGGATCCGGGAAGCCGCCCATTGCACGCACCACCGTGACGCGTGCGAGGCCTGCGCGCCAGGGGCTGTAACAGGATCCGACCCTGTGGTCGAGGCTGAGCGGCTAGGCCCGCTCGAAGACGAGCGCGGTCGCGACCGGGCGGCCGCCGCGCTCGGGGATGCCCTGGTCCGCGTAGGGGCGGTTGCGGAGCCGGCCGCCGGCGACCAGCGAGGTGGAGCCGCCGCCGTCGAGGTTGATCGCGCTGTGCGCGCCGAGGTCGACGAGGACGGCCGCGAGCTCCTCCAGCGTCAGCCCCGCGTCGGCGCGGGAGCGGCCGTCGCAGGCGACCGCCAGGAGCTCGCCGTCCGCGAGCGCGAGCGCGGCGCGCGGGTGGCGGGCGGCCGTGATGTCGGAGTCGAACTGGGACGAGCCGGCGGAGAAGCCCTCGCGGTCGTCGCCGCGGTCGTAGACGGCGGCGCCGTCGCGGACGAGGAGCGGGCCGGCCTGGAGGAGGTCGCCCTGGGGCTGCGCCGGGAGCGCGTCGCGGACGGCGATGCCGACGTCCGCGCCCTGGATGTGCACGCAGGCTCGCCGGCTCCCCCACGGCTCGTCGAACGGGACCGACGCCCGCTGGATGCCGCCGGTGCGGAGCTCGCCCAGCGGCTCGCACGCCGGCCGCGTGAAGAAGCCGCCGACGAGCGCCTCGCGGACGCCGTGGGCGAGGCACCAGGACGAGAGGGTCTGCCCGCGCACGAGCGCGATCCGGACGCCCGTCGTCGCGGCGTCGTGGCGGGCGACGTGCACGGTCGTCCTGCGGCCGTCGGCGAGTCGCACGCGCGTGCGGCGCAAGTGCGGGAGTCGCTCGGGCCAGACGTCGGCGAGGGCCATCCGTGGCAAGGGCATACGCGATCTACACCTCTGTCCGGTGAAGGTTCCGTGTCCTGCGGCGGACTCCTGCCCGGGTGCTGACACGGCGCGGACGGCTAGTGTCAGGGGCGAATGGCGAACCGCGTGCTGATGGGCCTGAACTTCTTCCCACGCGGCGGTTCGGCCCACGTGGCGAACAACCTCGCCCGCGCGCTGCCCGCCTCGGGCTGGAGCGTGCGGCTCGTCACCGGCTCGGTCGAGCCGCCCGGCGACGCCCACGACTTCTACGAGGGCCTCGACGTCGTCGCGGTCGACATGACCGGCGCCGCGCACGCCGGCGACCCGATGCGGGCCGATCCGCCCATGCACGGCTCCTACGAGGACCGCCCGGACGCGCCGGACCGCGTCTTCGCCGCGCTCGACGACGCCGCCCTCGAGCACCAGGTCGACGCGTGGTCGCGGGTTCTCGCCGACGCGGGCGCCGCCGACCACGACGTCCTGCACCTCCATCACCTCACGCCGCTCAACGCCGCCGCGGAGCGCGTCGCGCCGCACGTCCCCGTCGTCGGCCACCTCCACGGCACGGAGCTGCTGATGCTCGAAGAGCCCGCGGACCGCTGGCCACACCTCGAGGCCTGGCGCGAGCGGATGCGGCGCTGGGCGCAGCGCTGCGAGCGGCTCATCCTCCTCTCGCGCACGCACGTCGACCGCGCGGAGCGGCTCCTCGGCATCGACCCGCGCCGCTGCGTGACCGTCTCCAACGGCTTCGACCCCGAGATCTTCCAGGCCCGCCACGTCGACCGGCTGGAGTTCTGGCACCAGCACCTCGTGCGCGAGCCCCGCGGCTGGGCGCCGGGCGAGCCGCCCGGCTCGGTCCGCTACGCCGACGAGGACCTGCGCGGCTTCGCAGCCGACGGCCCCGTCGTCCTCTACGTCGGCCGCTTCACCGCGGTCAAGCGCCTGCCCCTGCTGATCGAGGCCCACGCCGCCGCCCGGCCGCGCTTCGCCCGCCGCGCGCCGCTCGTCGTCCTCGGCGGCTTCCCCGGCGAATGGGAGGGCGAGCATCCGCTGGAGACCATCCGCCGCACCGGCGCCGAGGACGTGTTCCTCGCGGGCTGGCACACCCACCGCGGGCTGAGCGAGTTCCTCTCCGCGTCGGACGTGATCGTCCTGCCCAGCGTGCGCGAGCAGTTCGGCCAGGTGCTCGTGGAGGGCATGGCCTGCGGCCTCCCCGCCGTCGCCGTCGACGCGTACGGGCCGGCCGAGATCGTCCGGAGCGGCGACACGGGCTGGCTCGTGCCGCCGGACGACGCCGACGCGCTCGCCGACGCGCTGCTCCAGGCCGTCAACCAGCCGGCCGAGCGGGCACGCCGCGGCCGCGAGGCGAGCGAGGACGCCCACGAGCGCTTCGCCTGGCCGACCCTCGCGGCCCAGGTGGCCGACGTCTACGGCGCCGTGCGGCCCGGCAACCGCGCCGCGGCCTGAGTCTCACCGTCAAGTCGACGGTGAGAGTGAGATCCGGCGCACCCGGGCCGCAGCCGCACGGTCGGCGATCACCACCGAGGCGAAATCCCCTGGAAGATCGCCGTTCTCGAGCGCCCTCCGGAGCGCGCCCCACTCGCGCAGGAGGTGCTCGAAGAGGCCGTCGGCGATCTTCTCCTCCCCCTGGGTCGCGCGGCCCGCGCGGCACTCGTCCTCGGCGGCGTCGACGAGCACGAGATGCGCCTGGACGCCCGCCGCGACGGCCGCCTTCGTCATCGCCGACCGGTGCCCCTCGCGCAGCGCGGTCGTGACCGCGACCGCGCCGGAGCCCGACAGCAGCGCCGCCTCGAGCTCCGCCCGCCAGGTCCGCAGCGCGTCGCCCCACTCGCCGCCGTCGCGCGCCCGGACGTCGTCCGGGTCGAGCACGGGGACGCGGGCGCCCACCGCCCGGGCCGCAAGGGTCGACTTCCCCGCCCCGGGCGGCCCGCCGATCGCCACGAGCGCCCCCGCCGGGTAGCGCAGCACCGCCGGCCCCTCCCCGCCCCGCAGCCAGACGACGCCCGACGGCATCAGCGAACGGCGCCGCGCGCGGTCGCCGCGCGGCCCCGCCATGCGCAGCAGCAGCTCCGCGGTGCCGACCTCCTCCGCCCCGAGCGCGACCGCCGCCGCCCGGCCGTGCGGCGGCAGGTCGTAGTGGTCGCCCTGGAACCAGGCCCGCCGCAGCCCGAGCCGGGCCGCGAAGGTGTGCAGCTCGTCGAAGCCGCCGTCGGTCGCCATGTGGCACCACGACCGGAACGGCAGCGTCGTGCCCGGGTACTCGCGCAGTTCGTCGACCAGGATCGCCATCGGCGATCCCGGAGTGTGGCGGGAACGCTCAGCCGCCGGCGGCGCTGACCCGCTCGAGCAGGTCGACGACCGCCGCGAGCTGGTGCGCGAGCAGCTGCGCGCGCTCGATCTCCGCGCTGCTCCACGGCAGCGCGTGGCGGCGGTAGAGCTCCAGCAGGCCGACGTCGCGGCCGCCGAACACGAGCGGCACCATGAGCACGGCGCCGAAGCCGTTGCTCTCGATCAGCTCGACCTCGGCCGGGTCGGAGGCCGGGTCGCCGACGACGACCTGGCCGGCCGTGCGCGTCTGCAGCACCCAGGCCGTCGCGGGGTAGTCGTCGAGGCTGTAGCGCATCCCGGGCTGCGACCAGTCGTGGCGGCTGATGCCCTCCACGCAGTTCTCGCCGGGCACGATGCGCGAGACCGCTGCGTCCTCCGCCCCCAGCACCGCCGGGATCATCTCCGCGCACTCCGCGAGCTCGGCCGTGCGGCGCACCCGGGTGAGCCGTGCGATCAGGTCGCCGAGCGTCGGCGCCCCGTCCCCCGCCTCACGCGGGACGCGCAGGCCGATCCGGACCTCCGCCGTCGCGGCTGCCGCGGCCTGCGGCGCGAGCGCCGCCCACGGCGCCTCCGGCCGGGCGAGGGCCCAGCCCTGGGCGTAGGTCACGTCCATCCCCGCCAGCACGGCGAGGTCCTCGAGCGTCTCGACGCCCTCGGCGCAGATCGCCGCGCGGGTCGTCGAGGCGAAGGAGATGAGCGCCTCCAGCAGCGCGAAGCGGTGCGGGTCCTCGTGGACGCCGTCCACGAGCGAGCGGTCGAGCTTCAGGATGTCGGGCGCGATCCGGATGATCTGCTGCAGGCCGGCGTAGCCGTTGCCCGCGTCGTCGAGCGCGATCCGCGCGCCGCGCCCCCGTAGCGTCTCCAGCTCGCGGTCGAGCGTCGGGTCGGCGGAGAACAGCTCGTGCTCCGTGAGCTCGATGACGATCCCCGTCAGATCCTGCGGCAGCACGGCGCGGACCTCGTGCGAGACCAGCGCGCCCGGGCTGACGTTGAGCGCGAGGAACGTCCGCTCCGGCCGGCCGCGGGCCTCGAGCGCGGCGCGCAGCGCGGCCGCCTCGAGCGCCGGCCCGAGGCCGACGCGGTGCGCCTGGTTGAACCACTGGTCGGGCGGCCGGAACGGGCCGTCGGGCATCCGGGCGAGCGCCTCGTAGCCCGCGACGCGGCCCGTGGCGAGCTCGAGCACCGGCTGGTAGACGGGGACGATCGCGTCCTCGCGCGCCAGCAGCGCCTCGATCTCGGCCCGCTGGCCGTCGCCGGAGAGCTGGCCGGCGAGCCGCTGGTCGTAGCGGCGGGCCTGGTCGCGGCCGGAGCGCTTGGCGAGGTAGAGCGCGCCGTCCGCGAGCTCGAGCAGCCGGGCGGCCTCGTGCGCGTCGTCGGGGAAGGCGGCGACGCCGGCGGAGCCCGTCAGCGCGGCGCCGGAGACCTGCACGGCGGCGATCGCCGCGCGCGCCCGCTCGGCGGCCTCGGCAGCGCCGTCGCCGTCCACGCCGGGGAGGATCAGCGCGAACTCCTCGCCGCCGAGGCGGGCGACGGTGTCGCCGGCGCGCACGGCCGCGCGCAGCCGGGCGGCGACCTCCTTGAGGACCTTGTCGCCCTCGGCGTGCCCGTAGACGTCGTTGATGGACTTGAAGTGGTCGAGGTCGAGCACCACGACGCTGAGCGGCTGCTCGGCCCGGGCCGCGCCGGCGAGCTCCTCGATGAGCGTCTCGTGGCAGGCGCGGTGGTTGAGCAGGCCGGTGAGGCCGTCCGTGCGCGCCTGCTCGCGCAGCGTGTCGCGCTGGCGGGCGGAGTCGAAGGCGAGCGCGGCCATCGTCGCGAAGCGCTCGACGGTCGCCACCTCGGCGTCGCTGAACGCCTTGCCGAGGCCGATCCGGTAGACGTTGAGCGCGGCGACGCAGCGGTCGCCGACCAGCAGCGGCACCGAAACGAGCGACTCGGGCTCGTTCTCCGTGCCCTCGACGACGGCGGCGAGCGGCTCGATGTCGGCCCGCTCGACGTTGCGCGTCTGGCGATGGGTCGCCACCCAGCCCGTCACGCCCTCCGTGACGGGGAACGAGTCGGCCATCACCTCGTCGGCGTACGCGCCGAGCGCGAAGACGGGCACGAGCATCTGCTCGCGCACCTCGTAGACGGAGATCTCGTCGAAGTCGACGAGGCTCGCGAGATGGTGGGCGATCCGCGTCAGCGTGTCCGACAGCGAGTCCGCGGCGAGGATCCCCGCGGCGGCGTCGACCAGCGCCTCCAGGGCGGAGCGGTCGGCACGGCGTGAGCCCGTGACAGCGGACATCTCATCCCGTCATCGTCCGGCCGCGCCCCGGACTTGACCCTGGCGCTTCCTATCCTGACCCGGCATGACGCGCCTCCCGATCCTGCTCGCCTGCCTGTTCCTGGCCCTCTTCGCCGCTGCGTGCGGCGACGATGACGCCGAGCAGGAGACGGCCGCGACGCCAGAACCCACCGCAGAGGCCACGGCGGAGGCGCCGGGCGAGATCGATCCGTCGACGATCTCGAAGGACCTGTCCGAGAAGCCCGCCGTCGACAAGCCGGAGGGCTCGCCGCCCGCGGAGCTCGTCACGGAGGACATCGTCAAGGGCAAGGGCAAGACCGCGAAGGCGGGCGACACGGTCTCCATGCAGTACATCGGGAACTTCTGGTCGTCGGGCGAGGAGTTCGACACCTCCTGGAACGCGGGGCAGCCGATCGAGTTCCCGCTCGGCGCCGGCCGCGTGATCCCGGGCTGGGACCAGGGCATCGCCGGGATGAAGGAGGGCGGCCGCCGGCTGCTCGTCATCCCGCCCGAGCTCGGCTACGGGCCGGACGGCTTCCCGCCGGTGATCGGGCCGAACGAGACGCTCGTCTTCGTGGTCGACCTGGACAAGGTCAAGGGTTAGACCGCATCAGGCGATTCCCGCGGTGTCTCGCCGCCGTGGATCACCGCCGGATGCCGATCGGCTGCGCTCCAAAGGGAACCACCCTGAGGATGCTCAGCCGCTCGACCCCGTCGGCGCCCACGGCACCGAGCCATCCACGGATGATCGCCTGATCCGGTCTACGGCGCGCCCGCGGCCGTCACGGCCCCGAGGAGCGTCCCCAGCAGCAGGCCGCGCAGGGCGTCGCGGTCGAGGTCGCGGTACTCGAGCCAGTCGGCGAGCACGCCGTCCATGAACCAGAGCCAGCCGTGGACCGCCGCGCGGACCGCGGGCGGCGCCGGATCGGGCGCGATCCCGGCGAGGATCCGCTCCGCCGTCTGCTGCCGCACGCCCTCGACGAGCTCGCGCACCTCGGGATGGGTGGCGGCGCCGACGAGCAGCTTCCCGTAGCCCTCCGCGTGCTCCTCGACCCAGCCGAGGAAGGCGTCGAGCGCGGCCGCGAGCTGCGCGGGCGGCGGCAGCGCGGGGTCCACGTCGTCCACGTGCGCGGCGAGCTCGGCGGCCTGCTGCTCGAGCGTCGCCACGAAGAAGGCCTGCTTGCTCGGGAAGTAGTGGTAGAGCAGCGCCTTGGAGATCCCCGCCTCGCGCGCGATCGCGGCCATCGAGAGGTCCGCGTAGGCGTGGCGGGAGAACAGCTCGGCGCCCTGCTCGAGCAGCCGGCGACGGCGCTCGTCGACGTCCAGGCGCCGGTAGGCGGGGGTCGAGGGCATCGCGGCCAGCCTACCTGACCGCCGGTCGAGAGCTTCTTGACCGATGGTCGATAGAGGAGTACGTTGCTGACCGATGGTCAACGACTGGAGGCAGACGATGCTGGACGGAGGCGCCGCGCAGCAGCGCGCATGGGACGACTTCGAGAACCTGATGGGGCGGCGCGTCCTCGGCTGGGTGGGCGGCGGGGCGGTGCTGACCGGCCTCGTCTTCCTCCTCGTGGTGGCCGTCTCGCGCGGCTGGGTGGGCGAGGAGGCCCGCGTGCTGATGGCGGCCGCGACCTCGCTCGCCCTCGTCGCCGCCGGCCTCTGGATGCGCGAGCGCAAGGGCGCGCGCGACGTGGGCTTCTCCGCCGCGGCGGCCGGGTGTGCCGGCCTGTTCGCCACGCTGGTCGTCGCCGGGCCGGGCTACGGCCTCGTCCCCGCGCTCGGCGCGCTCGCCGGCGCGCTGGCCGCGGGCGCGCTGACCACCGTCCTCGCGCTGCGCTGGCGCTCCCAGGTCATGGGCTGGCTCGGGCTGATCGGCGCGGTCGCGTCCCCGCTGCTCGTGGGCGCGGCGGGCGACGCCGCGATCGCGCTCATGCTCACCGCCTACGTCGCCACCGCCGCCGTCGGCCTGTGGCAGCGCTGGCACGCGATCGCCTTCGCCGCCTTCGCGCTCGGCGCCTACCAGCTGACCGCCTGGATCGCGCTCTCGCCCACCGACGCCGGCGCGCTCGCCGCCCTCGCGGTCTTCGGCCTCGCCACCGCCGTGGCGGCGGCCGGCTTCGAGTGGCGCTCGCGCGCGCCGCGGCTGCGCCGCTCGGCCGTCGTCCTGCTCGCCCTCAACGCGCTCGTGCTCGCCGTGCTGGGCGCGACGGCCGCCCCGGACGCCGCGTGGCTCGGCGCCCTCGCCGGCGCCCACCTGCTCGGCGGCCTGGCCGCGCGGCGCACGCGGCGGGTGAGCCGCGAGCTCGCGCTCGCGGGGCTCGGCCTCGGCGTGGTGCTCGGCGACGTCGCGCTCGCGCAGGCGGTGAGCGAGCTCGGGCTCGTGGCGGGCTGGGCCGCCGGCGCCGCCGGCTTCGCCGCGCTCGCCCGTCTCGCGCGCCACCGCGCGGACGAGATCGCCGCCCTCACCGGGCTCGCCGGCCACCTCCTGCTGGCGATCGTGACGATCATGACCGGCTCGGGCGCCGCCGTGGAGGGCACCGTGCTCGCGGGGCTCGGCATGGCCGCCGCGGCGGCCTGGGCCGCGGCCCGCCTCCTGCCCGCGCGCCGCGCCGAGCTCGCGCTGCTGCTCGACGGCCTCGCGGTCGCGCTGCTGGTG
>JBEVIG010000003.1:0-14359 GCA_040510855.1 Solirubrobacteraceae bacterium | reverse complement strand
AGCGCAGGATCGGGCCGTAGGTGAAGCGCGCGACGTTGGACGAGATCCGCCCGTTCGTCGCCTCCTCCATGAACGGCATGTCCTTGTCGGGGAAGCCCGGCATCGTGCAGGCCATGCAGATGCCGCCGACGTTCGGGCAGCCGCCCATGTGGCTCTGCCACCCGCGCAGGGGCACGTTGCACTTGACCACCGGGCCCTTGCAGCCGAGCTTCACCAGGCAGCGGTGGTCGGCGCCGTACTCCGTCGCGAACTGGCCCGTCTCGTAGAACGCGGCGCGGTTGCAGCTCTCGTGCGCGGTGCGGCCGAACAGGCTCACCGGCCGGCCCGCGTCGTCCAGCTCGGGCACCGGCCCCATGCCCGCGAGCGCGAACACGAGGTGCATCAGCGTCTCGGTCATGTTGTCCGGCTGCGCCGGGCAGCCCGGGATGTTCACGATCGGGATGCCGGCCTTCGACTTCCAGCTCCAGCCCAGGTAGTCGCGCAGGCCCATCGCGCCGGTCGGGTTGTTCCTCATCGCCGGGATGCCGCCGTAGGTGGCGCAGGTCCCGACGGCGACGACGGCCGCGGCTTTCGGCGCGAGCCGGTCGACCCACTCGTTGACCGTGATCGGCTGGCCCGACTCCTGGTTCACGCCGAAGCCGGTCCAGTAGCCGTCCCCGTTGATCTTCTCGTTGCCGAGCGATCCCTCGATCACGAGGACGAACGGGTCGAGCTTGCCCTGCTCCGCGTCGAACCAGGCCTGGATGTAGTCCTGCCCCTGCTCGTAGGCGATGACCTGGTTGTGGACGACGACCTTCGGCATGCCGGGGATCGCCCCGGTGATGATGTCCTCGAGGCTCGGATTGGTCGCCGACGTCATGGCCACCGAGTCGCCCTCGCAGGAGAGGCCGACGGTGATCCAGAGGACGTGCGCCTCGATCGCCTCCGTCTTGGCCTGGTTGGGTGCGTACTCCAGTTGCGCCATCGGGGCTCCTCTCAGCAGATCCGCGGCAGCGGGTCGCCCACGAGCTGGTCCATCACCCGTCTGCCGCCAAAGGCCGTCTCCACGAGCACGAGGCCGGGAGGTTCCGTCCTGACTTCTCCGATCATCGCCGCGCCGGCGCCGCCGGGCGCCTCGCGCAGCGCGGCCAGGGCCTCGGCGGCCCGGCCGGGTTCGACAATCGCCACCAGCACGCCCTCGTTGGCGACGTGCATCGGGTCGATGCCGAGCAGCTCCGCCGCGCCGGCCACCGCCGGGGGCACCGGCACGGCCGCCTCGTCGACGAGCATCGCCACGCCCGAGGCGCGGGCGAGCTCGTTGAGCACGGACGCGACGCCTCCGCGCGTGGCGTCGCGCAGGCAGCGCAGGCCCTCGCCGGCCGCGCCGAGCATCGCGTCGACGGCCGGCCACAGCGGCCGCGTGTCGGACTCGACCTCCGCGCCCAGCTCGAACTCGCCGCGGGCGAGCATGATCGCCGTGCCGTGCAGGCCGATCGGACCGCTGACGAGGATCCGGTCGCCGGGGCGCAACGCGGCGGGGGAGAGGGCGGCGCGGGCGTCGATGCGGCCCAGGCCGGTCGTGCAGACGTACATCTGGTCGGCCTGGCCGCGGCCGACGACCTTCGTGTCGCCGGCGACGATGGCGACGTCCGCGGCGCGGGCCGCGGCGGCGATCGCCGCGACCTCCGCGCGCAGGACGTCCGCCGCCAGCCCCTCCTCGAGGATCAGGCTCAGCGTGAGCGCGAGCGGGCGCGCGCCCGCCATCGCGAGGTCGTTGACCGTGCCGTTCACGGCGAGCTCGCCGATCGAGCCGCCCGGGAAGCGCAGCGGCTTGACGACGAACGCGTCGGTCGTCAGCGCCATGCCGGTGCCGTCGACGACGACGGTGCCCGCGTCGGCGAGCGCGTCGAGCGCCGGATTGGCGAACGCGGGGAGGAGCAGGCCCTCGATGAGCGCGGCGGTCGCCTTGCCGCCGGCGCCGTGCGCGGTCGTGATGCGCTCGTCGCGGAACTTGTGGCGCTTGGCGCGCGCCGTCTCGATGATCCCGAGGATCCGGTCCTCGCGGGCGGCGACGGTCTCAGACAACTTCCCGCTCCCGCGCGAAGCGGCCGTAGTTGTAGTACGCCGCGCAGGCGCCCTCGCTCGAGACCATGCAGGTCCCGATCGGCCGCTCGGGCGTGCAGGCGGTGCCGAACACCTTGCACTCGAACGGCTTGATCACGCCCTTGAGGACCTCGCCGCACTGGCACGCCTTCGGGTCGGCGATGCGGACGTTCGGGACGGGGTAGCGGCGCTCGGCGTCGAGCTCGGCGTAGGCCTCGCTGAGCTTGAGGCCGCTGTGGGAGATGAACCCGAGGCCGCGCCACTCGAAGTGCGGGCGGAGCTCGAACACCTCGGCGAGCACCCGCAGCGCCGCCGCATTGCCGTCGTAGGGGACGACGCGCTTGTACTGGTTCTCGACCTCGCAGCGGCTCGCGCCGAGCTGGCGCAGGATCATCAGGACGGACTGGAGGATGTCGACCGGCTCGAAGCCCGAGACGACCACGGGTTTCCCGTAGTCGGCGGGGATGAACTCGAACGGCCGCGCGCCCACCACGGTCGAGACGTGCCCGGGGCCGACGAAGCCGTCGAGCCGCAGGTCGGGCGACTCGAGCAGCGCCCGCAGCGGCGGCACGATCGTGACGTGGTTGCAGAAGCAGGAGAAGTTCCCGACGCCCTCGGCCTTCGCGCGCTTCAGCGTGAGCGCGGTCGACGGCGCGGTGGTCTCGAAGCCGATCGCGAAGAAGACGACGTCGCGGTCCGGGTTCGCCTTCGCGATCCGCAGCGCGTCGAGCGGCGAGTAGACCATGCGGATGTCGGCGCCGGCCGCGCTCGCGTCGGTGAGCGTGCCCTCCGAGCCCGGGACGCGCATCATGTCGCCGAAGCAGGTGAAGATCACTCCCGGCTCGTGCGCCATCGCGATCGCGTCGTCCACCCGCCCCATGGGGATCACGCAGACCGGGCAGCCCGGGCCGTGGACGAGCTCGACGTTGGCCGGCAGCAGGTCGTCGATCCCGTACTTGTAGATGGAGTGCGTGTGGCCGCCGCAGACCTCCATGACCTTGTAGTGGCGGCCGGGCTCGACGGACATCAGGATCTCGCGCGCGAGCGCGCGCCCGAGCGCGGCGTCGCGGAACTCGTCGACGAACCTCACGCCGCCGCCCCGAGCCGCGCGAGCGCGGTGCCCGCGTGGACGAGCAACGTGTCGCCGACCGCCGGATCGTCGATCAGCGCGACCTCGACCGACAGGCGCCCGCCGCCGCCGTCCTCGCAGAGCGCGAGCGCGCGCGCGTCGTCGAGGCGGACCACCCGCATCTCCACGCCCTCGTCGGAGCAGGTGATGCAGTGGCCGTCGCCGCAGGCGCTCATTCGATCACGCTCGCCTTGAGCTCCTCGAGCTCGGTCTCGAAGTCCGCGCCCATGCCCCGGAGGAGCGAGAGGGTCGCCTCGGCCTCCGCCTCGTCGACCTTGGAGAGCGCGAAGCCCACGTGGATGAGGACGAAGTCGCCGACGCCGGCGTCGTCGAGGAGCCCGATGTTGACCGTGCGGCGGACCCCGGCGACGTCGACCTTCGCGAGCCGGTTCGGCTCGTCGACCATCTCGAGGATCCGGCCGGGAATGGCCAGGCACATCGGTGCGCTCTCCTTCCTCTCGGCAGGTCCCTCCGAGCCGCCGGAGGAGTGCTACTCCTCCCGATGCACCGTCGCAAGGAGTTGACCCCGGTGATCTACTGGAATGTGAAATGCCAGTTCCCGAGGCACGGGGGACGGTCGAGCGGCCGTTGTTGCGGGACACCGCCTACGCGAAGCTCTGCGAGGCGATCGTGGACGGCACGCTCACGCCGGGCGAGCCGCTCCACGACGACGAGCTGTGCGGTTGGCTCGGGCTGAGCCGCACCCCCGTCCGCGAGGCGCTCACACGGCTGCGCGACGAGCGGCTGGTGGAGATGGAGCCCCAGCGCTTCACCCGGGTCGCGCCGGTCTGCGCGGCCGACGTGCATGACGTGGTCCCGCTGCTCGCCGTGCTCCACGCGCTGGCCACGGAGCTGTCCGTCCCGCGGCTCGGCGACCGCGACCTGTGGGGGCTGCGGCGGGCCAACGAGCAGTTCGTCGCCGGGCTTCGGGAGCGTGACGGCGCCTCCGCCTACGAGGCCGACGAGCGATTCCACGCCATCTTCGTCGACCGGTGCGGCAACCCCGAGATGGCGCGCATCCTCGCGCGGCTCGAGCCGCGGCTGCACCGCTTCGAGCGTCTCTGCGCGGACGGCCTGCCCGGACGTCGCTCCGTGGCGCAGCACGAGGCGATCCTCACGCGCGCCGAGCTCGGCGACGCGTCCGGTGCGGCGCACGCCGCGCGGGCGAACTGGATGACGCTCGGCTCGGTCTTCGAGCGGGGCCTCGCGGCCGCCGGGTAGTCGGAATCCGACCCCGGCGCTTCGCAACCGGCGACGCGGTGCCGAGTTAACCCTCGCGATGCCGATCGGCCGACCCGTCCTCCTCGCCGCGGCCGCCGTGCTCGCCGCGGCGCTGCTCCCCGCCGGCGCCGCCGGTGCCGCGCGCAAGGCGCCGTGCCTGCCCGGCGGCGACGGACCCCGCTGCCTGGTCTGGACGGGGAAGGTCCTGTCGGTCAACGACGGCGACACGTTCAAGGTCGACCTCGACGGCGACAGGCGGCGGCGCGGCGTCGACGTCCGGTTCGCCGCGGTCCAGGCGATGGAGCTCACCGTCCACCACCCCAACCCGGCCAAGCGCCGCGACGAGTGCCACGGCATCGAGGCCACCGCGCGCGTCGAGCAGCTCGTGAAGGCCTCGGGCAAGCGTGTCCGGCTCACCGCCGAGCACGCCTCGAGCCGCTCGGACCGGCGGCTCGCACGCCACGTGGCGGTCCGCCGTGGCGGCCGCTGGGAGGACCTCGGCGCGATCCTCATGGCCGAGGGTCACGCGCTCTTCCTCGCCAATCCGAAGGAGCCGGCCTGGAACCGCACCTACGACGAGCTGAGCCAGCAGGCCGCGCTCGCGGGCCGCGGGATCTGGAATCCCACGCACTGCGGCGCCGGTCCCGTGCAGGACGCGCCGCTGACCGTGTGGGTGAACTGGAACCCGCCGGGCGTCGACAACCGGGACGTCGACGGCGAGTGGGTGAAGGTGCGCAACGACAGCCCGTCGCGCGCCGTCCCGCTCGCCGGCTGGTGGATCCGCGACAGCATGCAGCGGCGCCACACGCTCCCGGCGGGCACGACGCTGCAGCCCGGCGACACCCTCACGCTGCACACCGGGCGCGGCACGGACCAGGGGCTCACCCGCTACTGGGGCCTGCGCCTCACGCTGTTCCCGAACGTCGGCCCCGATCACCTCGGGGACGGCGCGTACCTCTTCGACCCGCAGGGCGACCTCCGGGCGTCGATGACCTACCCGTGCCTCGTCGCGTGCGAGCACCCGGACGCGGGCGCGCTCACCCTGCGCGCCGAGCCGGGCGGTCGCGAGTCGGCGACGATCCGCAACGTCTCCGGACGCGCGGTCGGCCTCGCCGACAAGCAGCTCGTGGTCAACGACGGCTTCGCGTTCCCGCTCGGCGGCACGCTCGCCCCGGGGGAGGAGCGCGAGCTCCGGCTCGGCGCCGACCTCGGCATGGGCCGGCCGATCATGCGCGACGGCGGCGGCGTCGCCCGCCTCGCGACGTTCCGCGACATCACGCTCGCCTGCGACGCCTGGGGCTCCGGGCGCTGCTGACTCAGTACGCGCCGCCGCGCTTGCCCGGCGTGAGGTCGCGCATGAACTCGCCCGCCTTCGCGTCCACGGGCCCGAGCACCTCGCGCAGCCCCTCGGCGTTGGCCTCGAACTTCTTCAGCTGGGCGAGCAGGATGCCCATCGCCTTGTCCTCCTCGGCGGTGTAGGCGTACATCTCGCGCTCGTCCGACATCTCCATGATCCGCTGCCCGAGCTGGAGCGAGTGCATCTTGAAGCCCTCCTCCGCGCCCGTCGCCATCGCCAGGACCTCGCGCACGGCGGCGACGACGGTCATCACGGTCGCGAAGCGCTCCTGGCCGTGGGGTCCGCCGCCCGGCTCGAGCTTGTCGAGGTCCTCGCCCATCTGCATGTAGGCCGCCTGCCGGGCGACGAGCGCGTCCTGCAGGCCCTTGGACTGCGCCTCGAACTTCTCGACCTCGGCCTTGAAGATGGCGACGGTCGTCTCGACCTGCTTGTCGTCGGCCGCCGCGGAGTAGGCCGCGACCTGGATCTCGAGCTCGCGCAGGTGCTTGCGGATGCGCTCGAGCTCGCCCGCGTAGTAGATCTTCGCGCCCATCTCGAGCAGGCCGCCGGCGCTCGTCGGGATCTCGATGCCGAGCGAGGCACCGACCTTGGCCGCCTCGCCGGGCATGTCCTTGTACGACTTGTCCTTCACGCTCGGCGCCTCGGCGTCCGGGTCGCGGATGTCCTCGTCCATGTCGGCGAGCTGGCTCCTCGTCGGCTTGGTCGACGTCGAGCCGACCTTGCCCATGGCACCCATACCGGCGTCGATCAGCGCGCCGGCCTTCTTGAAGCCCTCGATGTTCTTGTTGATCCGCTCGAGCTCGGTGCGGTCCTTGTCGCCCCGCTTGTTGATCTCGGCCATGTGGTCCTTCGTGAGCTGCACCTGGACGTTGCCCCAGGCCGCATGCATCGAGGCCTGCCGGGAGGTGAGCTCCATCGCCGCATGCGTGACCGAGCGGTCGGCCTCCGGGACGGCGAGCGACTTCTTCTGGCGCTGCGCCTGCTCGGCGACCGGCTTGGCCTTGTCGAGCGAGTAGACGACGGACTCGACCATCTTCTGCGGGTCGGTGACGCCGAGCATGGTCTGGAGCCCGTCGAGACGCGCGAGCGAGATCAGCATCTGGTTGGCGCGCGGGACGCCCGCATTGAACTGCTGCACCCAGCCCTGCTGCTTGAGCTTGTGCTTGGCCAGCGTCTCCCCCGACCGCTTCCAGATCCCGATCCGGCGCTCGTAGGTCTTGACGGCGCTCGGTGTGCCGCCCTTCTCCTGCTCGAGCTGGTCCTGCTTCGAGGAGCTCTCCTGGATCTGCTTCTCGAGCTGATCGAACGTGATGTCCACCGGCGTGAGCGCCGCGCCTGCGTAGGAGGCGAGCTTCTTCCCCGCCATCTTCGGCAGCTGCGCGAGGGCCTCTCGGATGTAGCCGTGCTGGCCGACCTGGAGCTTCTTGCCCTTCGCGAGCGGGTCGTCGAGCACGTCGGCGTCGGCGCGGTGCCCGCCGACCGCGCCGGACGACTCGCGCTTGAAGCGGGCGACGCCCGGAGGCGCGAGCAGCCGCGCGACGGCGGCGTTGCCGGCGCTCTGCTGCAGCGCGGTGATCGAGGCGAGGCTCGGCGCGACGGGCGTGGCGACCGGCGCCGCGTGCTCGTGCTCCTCCTCGCCGGGCCGGCGCTGCCGGCTCGCCGGGATCACGGCGCGGCCTCGGTGAAGGCAGCGACGACGCGGTCGGCGCGCAGGCCGGACGCGAGCGCCGCGGCGCGTACCGCGCCGGCGCTCCCAGCCTCGAACAGCAGGAGGCAGGTCTCGTCCTCTGGGACGAAGATGGCGCGGAGGTAGCGCACGGGGGAGTCCTCCGTGCTGACCGCCGCCGCCCCGCTCCGTGCCCGCTCCGCTGCGAGGGCGACCGCATGGGCGTCCGTGCTTGCGATGTACTGCTCGAGGAGGAACTCGGGCATGGTCCGACCGTAGGGACGGCGGACCCCGTGCGAAACGGTGGAAACCCCTGGTCTTTGATGCTCAGCGGCGCGCCGCGAGCTGGCTGCGCGAGCGGACGCCGAGCTTCGCGAACGCGCGCGTGAGGTGGCCCTCCACCGTGTTGACCGTCACGTGCAGCGCGGCGGCGATCTCCTTGTTGGAGGCGCCCTCGGCGGCGAGCGCGACGACGCGCGCCTCCGCGGGAGTGAGCTCGCCTGCGGGTGTCGGCCTGCGGGCGCCGACGCGTTCCAGCTCCACCCGGGCGATCGCGGCCCAGCCCGGGGCGTCCTGGGCGTCGAAGGCGGCCGCGGCGGCTTCGAGGTGCTCGCGCGCGGTCGCCCAGGCGCGGCGGCGGCGGGCGACGGCGCCTGCCTTCAACCGCGCGCGTGCCGCGTCGGAGCGCAGGCCGAGCGCGGCGAAGCCGGCGGCCACCTCGTGCAGCCCGGCGTCGTCGCCGGCAAGCAGCGAGCGCGTGCGCCGGGCGGCGAGCGCCGCCCAGGGATGCGATGCCGGGAGGGCGTCCGCGAGCGCCTCGGCCGCGGCGCGGTCGCCGCTCTCCGCGAGCGCCTCGCCCAGGTCGGCCGCGATCGGGAACGCGCCCGGCTCGCGGCAGCCCGCGCGCTCCAGGTGGACCGCGGCCGCGCGGAGCTCGTCGGCGGCGCGCGAGGGCTCGCCATCGAGGAGCGCGGCCACGCCCGCGGCGCGCGCCGCCTCGAGCCGGTCCCAGTTCACGCCGGACCGGTCGGCGCCCGCACGCGCCTCGGCCACCCAGCGCTCCGCCGCGCCCGGGTCGCCGCGGCCGGCCGCGACCCGCGCCCGCCGGCGCACGAGCGCGGGCCCGAGGACGAGCGCCGTATCCGGGTCGTCGGCCCACTCGCGCAGCAGCTCGTCCGCGCGGGGCCACTCGCCGGCGCGCACCTCGAGCTCGCAGCGATGCAGTCGCAGGCAGATGGTCGACCACGTCTCGCCGCGCGTCTCGGCCAGCTCCTCGAGCGTGCCCACCGCGGCGCGCGCCGCCTCGATCTCGCCGCGCCAGATCAGCCGCACGGCGGCGACGCGCTCGACCGAGCGGAAGATGTCGAGCACGATGGGCGGGCCGGGGCGGGAGAGGAGATCGTCGACGGGCTCGCCGCGGAGCGCGCGCGTCCACGCGAGCGCCTGCAGCACCTCCACCTCGGTCTCGCCGCCCTCCGCACGGGCCGCGGGCAGCACGGCCTCGACGCTCGCCTCCATCTCGGCCAGGCGCTCGACCAGCCCGACGGACACGCCGGAGGCGCGGCGCGCGACGATCTGGGCCTGCAGCGACGGCTCGCCCACGGCGGCCGCGTCGGCGGCGTCGAGCTGCGCGAAGTGCTCGTCGGCGTGGCGGATGCCCGCGCCGTCGGCGAGCAGCAGGTGCGCGCGAGCCCGCCACACGGGCGGGAGGCCGGGCAGCTCCGGCTCGAGCAACGCGACCATCCGCCGGCTCTCGCCGGTCTGGTCCACCCGCAGCGCGAGCGTGAGCAGCCGCTCGGGGCGCTCCGGCGCGCCCGATGGGGTGAGACGGAGCGCCTCGTCGGCGAGCGCCGCCGCGTCGGCCCGGGCACCGCGCGCCGCGGCGGCCGCGGCCACGGTCGCGAGCTCCGCGGCGAGGACGGGGTCGGCCACGGTGGCGGCGCGGGCGCGGTGACGCGCGCGGCGCCCCGGGTCGCGCACGAGCCCGGCGAGCCGCTCGTGCACCGCCCGGCGCTCGGCGGGCGTCGAGCGGCCGAGCGCCGCCGCGGCGAGCAGCGGATGCGCGGCGCGGACACGGTCGCCCGCGACGTCGACCGCGGGGTCGTCGAGCGCCTCGGCCGCCACCAGCTCGAGTGCCTGCGCGACGCGCAGACCGGGCTCGAGCGCCACGGCCAGCAGCAGCCGCCGCACGGGCTGCGGGAGCTGGGCGACGCGCTCGCCGATCACGCCCTCGAGCGTCTCCGGCAGCGCGAGCCGCTCGCCCGCTCCGGGCCGGTCGCCGGCTTGGAGCCCGCGGGCGAGCTCGAGCGCGAAGAGCGGGTTCCCACCCGCGGACGCCACGACCTCGCGCAGCACCCGCCGCGGCAGCGCGAGCCCGAGGCGGTCGGCGATGAGCGCCCCCACCGCGCCGTAGCTCAGCGGCCCGAGGGTGACGCGGCGCGGGGCCACCGCATCCTCGAGCGGGCCCGGCGGACCGGGGCGGCGCGCGAGCAGGAAGCGCGTGCCGGCAAGCCGGCGGGCGGCGAAGGCGAGCACCTCGGCGCTCTCTGCGTCGAGCCACTGCACGTCGTCGATGGCGATCAGCAGCCGCTCGTGCGCGGCGAGGAGCGCGACGCAGGCCAGCCCGACGCTTCGCGGGTCCGGCGGCGCCTCCCCGGGGTCGGCGCGCAGCAGCGCGACCTCGAGCGCGCGGCGCCGCGGAGGCGCGAGGCCGCCGAGCTCGGCATCGCCGAGCAGGTCGCCGAGGGCGACGAATGCGAGCCGCCGCTCGGCGCTCGCGGGGCTCGCCACGAGAACCTCCGATCCGGCCTCCCGGGCGGCGTCGGCGCTCGTGCGCCAGACGGTGCTCTTCCCGATGCCGGGCTCGCCGGCGATCACGGCCGCGCGCTCGTCGGCGAGCGCAGCGCGGACGAGTGCGAGCTCCTGCTCCCTCCCCAGCGGCTCCGCCATGCGCCCACGCTACACCGCGTGCGTGTGTGCGAACGAGTGCCATAGGATCGCCCGCGTGGCGATCCGGCGCCTCCTCGACAAGGCCCTCGAGAAGATCGACGAGCTCGGGGAGCGCTCCCACCAGAAGGCGATGGCCAACCTCACGCCCGCCGAGCGCGAGCGCTACGAGGCGTGGGAGGCGCGCGGCGAGGCGTCGCGCAACGGGGTCCCGGAGGCGCAGCTCGGCGACGCGCGGCTGACGGGCCGGGTGCTGCAGGGCCCGGCCGGCGAGCTCGTCCACGGCGTGGTCGAGGCGCCGAGGCAGGCGGTGCTCGACGACCCGGCGGCGTGGGAGCGGCAGATGCTCGCCGAGCTCGCGGCGCGCGACCTGGTGCGCGCCCCGTACCTCGCGCCCGGGCGCGAGCGCGTGCGGATCATGCGCGTCGCGACCCGGCCCGGGAAGCAGGTCGCCGACCTGGCCGCGCAGCTCGCGGCGAGCGGCCTCGCGGGGCGGCCGGACCTCGTCCACGGCGCCTACCGCGTGCCCGACCTGATCAGTCCCGGCCGCCTGGGCGGGGAGCCCCTCGTGGAGTGGGACGTCGTCCACTGCGCGGACGCGCCGCTGCCGCCGGCGCCCGCGCCGGCGCACCTCACGCTCGACGCGCGCGAGGGCTGGGTGCTGCGCGCGCCCGGCGAGCCGCGCCCGCTCGACGAGGACGTGGCGCTCGACATCCTCGCGCGCGCGGGCGCCGGCCCGGAGCGGACGCTCGCGATCGCGCGCGACGTCGCGATCGAGAAGCGGGGCGGCGCGGACGAGTCGAGCGGCTTCTCGATCGACGCCTTCGTCCGCGGCGTGCACGTGCTCGTCGCGGCGGACGCCTCCGCCGCGGTCGGCGCGGCGGCGGCGGGTGCGCCGCGGCGGCTCGCCGAGGGGCCGCCGGACGGCGTCGTGGTCGACGTCCTGCAGTGGGATGCGATCGCCCGGGCCGTCCAGCCGGTGCGCCAGCAGCGCGCGCGGATCCCGTCGCCGTTCCCGTACCTGCCGCTCACGCCGCAGGAGCTGCTCAGCGCGTACCTGGAGATCGTCGGCGTCGCGTCCGCCGACGCCTACGCCGCGCAGGTCACCCACGACCGCCGCTTCGATCTCGCGAGCCGCAGCAGCGCGAGCGGCCACGTCCGCCGCACGGGCGGCGGCCCGCCGATGCCGTGCGCCGACGGCAAGGCGCGCGAGCGGATGGCCGGCGGCCACCACGTCGTGGTCGCCTACCGCGATCGGCCTGAGTACGCCCAGGGCCGCGCGCGCTTCGACGCCTACGCCGAGCGCGAGCTGTGCGCGTTCCTGCGCCGCGCCCTGAACCTGCGCGCGCCGGTCCCGAGGCCGCCGGGGCGGCTCGAGCGCACGGTGGACCGCGTCGCGGACGTCGCCGAGTTCTTCACGATGGATCCCTCGACCGACGACACGCCGCCCGATCGCGCGCGCTACACGGCGCTGGTGGGACCGTGAGCGGCTTCGCCGGCTTCCCGCCTGCCGTCTTCGCCTGGTTCGAGGGGCTGGAGGCGGACAACTCGCGCGCGTACGTGCAGCGGACGCGCGACGTGCTCGACGAGCAGGTCCGGGGCGGGATGGAGGCGCTCCTCGACGAGCTCGCGGGGGAGGAGTTCGGCCAGATGGTCAAGCTCTTCCGCCAGCACCGCGACCTGCGCTTCTCCCGCGACAAGTCGCCGTACAAGACCCGCACCTACGGGTTGGTGAGCTCGCCGGGGCGCTCGTACTACGCGGAGCTCTCGGCGCGCGGGCTGTACGCGGGGACCGGCTTCTACCGGCCGGAGCGGGAGGCGCTCGCGCGGTTCCGCGACGCGGTGCTCGACGACGCGACCGGGCCCGAGCTGGAGGCGCTCGTCGCCGAGGCGCGGGCGGCAGGGCTCGAGGTGGAGGGCGCGACGCTGCGGTCGGCGCCGCGCGGCGTGGCGCGCGACCACCCGCGGGTGGCGCTCCTGCGCCACACGTCGCTCATCGCCGGCCGCCGGCTCCCGCCCGGCCGCGGCGGGATCGGCCGGGAGGCGGCGCTGGGTCACCTCACGGACACCTGGCGCGCCGCGGGCCCGTTGCTTGGTTGGGTTGACCGCACTGTCGGCCGTACCGGGACCGGGTAGGTTGGGGCGCTCCCCGTTCGTCGTACCGCTCCCTGGAGGTCTGCGTCTTGTCCCTGCTGCTCGCGCGCATAGCGCGCGCGCCCCCCAACCCCGGGCTGCGAGGCCTCGCAGCGGCGCTCGTCGTGCTCGTGCTGCTCGGCGCGGCCGCCGGCGCCGGTGGCGAAGCGGCGGACGACTTCGAGATCCCGGGGACGGAGTCCCAGCAGGCGCTCGACCTCTTCCGTGCACACAGCCCCGCCTTCGCCGGCGCGGATTCCACGATCGTCTTCAGCGTCGATCAGGGCACGCTCGAGGACCACAAGCCCGCGATCGAGGGCGCGCTGGCCGACGTCGGCAAGCTCGAGGGCGTCGAGTCCGTCGGCGACCCGTTCGGCGAGGAGGCGCAGATCTCGCAGGACGGCCGGATCGCCGCGGTCGACGTGCGCTACACGACCGACCCGGCCGACCTCGACAAGGAGGACGGCGAGGCGCTCATCGACGCGGCCGAGACCGCGCAGGGCGACGGCGTCCAGGTCGAGGAGCGCGGGATCCTCATCGACCTCGCCTCCGAACAGGAGGCGCCGGTCGGCGAGCTCATCGGCGTCGCGATCGCGATCGTGCTCCTGACGCTGCTGTTCCGCTCGCTCGCCGCGATGGCCGCGACCATCCTCGGCGCGCTGATCGGCGTGATGGTGGGCCAGATCCTGCTGACCGCGCTCGCAGCGCCGCTGGACCTGCCCGCCTTCGCCTCGGTGATCGCGGTGATGCTCGGCCTCGGCGCGGGCATCGACTACTCCCTCCTGATCATCGGGCGCTACCGGGAGCAGGTGGCGAAGGGCGACACGCCACGCGACGCCTCCGCGAAGGCGGCGGCGACCTCGGGTGCGTCCGTGGTGGCGGCCGGCGTGGTCGTCATGGTCGCGATCGCGGGCCTGCTCGTGATCGGCATCCCGTTCATCGGCAAGCTCGGCCTCGCGGCGGCGATCGGCGTCGGCGCGGTCGTGCTCTCGGCGCTGACGATCCTCCCGATCATGATCGGCGCGTTCAAGCGCTGGCTGCGGCCGAAGAAGCCGGAGCACGTCGAGCCGTCGCGCTTCTTCGGCGCGTGGGGCGAGAAGGTCACGGCGCGGCCGTGGGTCGCCATCGCCGGCGGCGTCGTGCTCCTGCTGATCTTCGCCGCGCCGGTCACCCAGCTGCGCCTGGGCCAGCCCGACGACGGCAACCAGCCCGAGTCGCGCACCCAGCGCGTCGCCTACGACCAGTTGAGCCAGGCCTTCGGGCCGGGCTCGAACGGCCCGTTCCTGCTGGCGGTCGACACGCCGAAGGACGCGCCGGAGACGCAGGACCAGCTCACCGCGCTCGAGGACGCGCTCGCCGACACGCCGGGCATCGTCAGCGTCTCGCCGGCCCAGCCGAGCGAGGACGGCGAGATGGCGACGATCTTCGCCATCCCGGAGACCGCGCCGCAGGACGCGGCGACGAGCGACCTGCTCGAGGCGCTGCGCCAGGACGTGATCCCGGCCGCCGTCGAGGGCACGCCGCTGAAGGTCTACGTCGGCGGTAACACGGCCGGGTTCGAGGACTTCTCGGACAAGGTGGCCTCGCGCCTCCCGCTGTTCATCGGCGTGGTCATCGGGCTGTCCGTGCTGCTGCTGATCGCGGCGTTCCGCTCGCTGTGGATCCCGCTCGTGTCGGCCGTCTTCAACCTGCTGTCGGTCGGCGCCGCCTACGGCGTCGTGGTGGCGGTGTTCCAGGAGGGCATCGGCGCGAGCCTGATCGGCGCCGACTCGGGCATCCCGATCATCTCGTTCCTGCCGGTGATGCTGTTCGCGAGCCTGTTCGG
>JBEVIG010000002.1:0-6849 GCA_040510855.1 Solirubrobacteraceae bacterium | reverse complement strand
CGGCTGCGGGTCGCCGTAGGACTCCTTGAACGTGTCGACGTAGAAGTCGGACGTCGCGTTGCCCATGTGCGAGACCGGGTTGGCCGGGTCGGCCGCCGAATCGGCGAGGTCGAGGGCGAACTGCAGGTGCCGCTCGAACTCGGCCTGCACGTCCTCCTCGTCGTCCTGGAAGACGAAGCCGGAGGCGTTCTCGTCCAGCGGCTCGGAACCCTCCGGCGTGAAGCCGAGGATGCCGGCCTCGTGGTACGCGTCGTCGAGCGCGTCGCCGTTGGTGATGTACAGCTCGGCGGAGATGTCGGGGTCGAACCGGTTCTCGGAGGTGTCCGCGTCGAGCGGGCTGTCCTCGATCACCCAGGCCTCGTCGCCCTCCTCGGGCTCGCCCTCGTCGTACCGCTTGTCGGCGATCGCGGGCTCGAAGTCGTCGCCGGCGAGCGCCTCGAAGATGCCGTTGTCCGGCGTCGGCGTGTAGAGCTGGAACCCCTGCGGATACAGGAGCAGCTCGGCCGCGGTGTGGTCGTTCTTCTGGAACGCGAAGTCGACGCGCGCCCAGAGGCCCTTCATGGCCTTGGTCTCCGGCTCGGAGTCCGGCCCGGTGCCGCGGTAGGTCTCGCTCGCGGGATCGGAGGACGAACCCTCGTTGTCGCGGCCCCAGTTCGTGGCGAAGTTGCGGTTCGGGTCGACGCCGTCACCCGGCTCGCCGAGCGTCCCGTCACCGTCGTTGTCGGCCATGTTCTTGCGCCACAGCCGGTTGCCGTCGGTGAACGTGTACTCGAAGCCGTCCGGGTTCGAGATGCAGGAGAACCACAGCTCGCGCGTGTCGACCAGCTCCGTGATGCGCTCGTCCGTGCCGTAGTTGTCGGCCACGTACTCGAGCGTGCGGCGGCAGGTCTCGCCCGCCAGCCACTCACGGGCGTGCTGCTGCGCGTTGTAGAACACGGCCGGACGGGTGCCGTCCGCGGTCGTGCTCGCGTCCTTGGTGATCTTGACGGCCCAGATGTCGCGGCCGAGGTGGGTCTTGCCCAGGCTCTCGAGCTTCGCGATGTCGAACTCGTCGTCGGCGCCGAAGTCGTCGGCGATCCGCTGGTACTGCTCGACGTACTGCTCCTTGCCGTCGGCCGGCACGGCGTCGTAGCGTGTCCAGACGTCGAACTCGGAGTCGTCGCCCGTGTAGTCCTCCGGGGCGGCGGCGGCCCTGAAGGCCGTGACCTGCTTCGCGGCCACGCCGTCGCTCTTGAGCGCGCGCGCCTGCGAGCGGGTCGCGTAGATCTCGATGTAGCGGCCGCGGTCACCCTCGGCCAGGTCGTAGCCGGCGGCGGCCAGCTCCTTCTTGTTGTCCGCCGTCGGCTTGACCCGATAGGCGTTCAGCGCGTCGTCCGCGGCCATCGCCGGCGCGGCGAAACCCAGTACGGCAGCCGCCGCGAGCGTGACGCTCCCTAGGCGTCGACTCATTCATCCCTCCAACATGTCGTCGGGCAACGCACCCCAATGCGGCCCGGAGTTGGTCGGGCAATGTAGCGGGTGTTGCAAGGGTGCGAGCCGCCGGGCGGGGGATAGGCTCCTGGCGGCATGCCCTACGAGACGCTGCGTTACGACGTCGACGATGCGGTCGCCACGATCGCGCTCGACCAGCCCGAGACGCGCAACGCGCTCTCCGATCAGGTGCTCGGGGAGCTCCTCGCCGCCTTCGCGGCCGCGAAGGCCGACGACGCGGTGCGCTGCGTCGTGCTCAGATCCACGCACGAGAAGGTCTTCTCCTCCGGCGGCAACCTCGGCGGGTTCGCCGCCGACGTGCCGCTCGTCCACAAGCACCTCGAGACGGGGGCGCGCTTCCCCGCGCTCTTCAAGGCGATCGGCGAGCTGGGCAAGCCGTCGATCTGCGCGGCGAACGGGCACGTGCTGGCGGGGGCGCTGGGCCTCGCGCTGGCGTGCGACCTCATCGTCGCGCGCGAGGGCGTCAGCTTCGGGACCCCCGAGATCAACGTCGGCGTGTTCCCGTTCATGATCATGGCGCTGATCTACCGCAACGTCGGGCGCAAGAAGACCAACGAGCTGCTGCTGCTCGGCGAGCAGATCTCCGCCGAGGAGGCCGAGCGGATCGGGATCGTCAACAAGGTCGTGCCCGCGGACGAGTTCGACGCCGCCGTCGCCGACTGGGCCGGCCGGCTCGCGGCGAAGTCGCCCGTCCTGATGCGGCTCGGCAAGGACGCCATGTTCCGCCAGCAGGACATGGCCCTCGCCGACGCGCTCGCGTACCTCCAGTCGCAGCTCACGATCGCCTTCTCGACGGAGGACATCCAGGAGGGCGTGAAGGCCTTCTTCGAGAAGCGCGACCCGGTCTGGACCGGGCGGTGACCGTCACCGTCCTGCGCGGCCGGACGTCGGATCGCACCCCTCACGGCACCCGCGGCTCCGCGCTCCTCGGCGCGGCGCTGGCCGGCGACGCCGCGCGCGTGATCGGCGAGTCGTCGCCGCCGGCCGTCCAGGGCTGGGAGGACGACCTGCGCGCCGCGCGCCCGGTGCTCGAGGCCGCCGCGGCGGCGATGGCCGAGCCCGCGCCGGTGCTGATCGCGGCGCAGTGCACGATCGCGCTGGCCACGCTCCCGGTGCTCGCGGCGCGCGAGCCGGGCACGGTGGTCGTCTGGCTCGACGCGCACGGCGACTTCAACACGCCGGCGACGAGCGGCTCGGGCTACCTCGGCGGGATGCCGCTGGCGGCGGCCTGCGGCCTCTGGGACGGCGGGTACGGCGCGGGCCTGGACCCGGCGAGAGTGGTCCTCGCCGACGCGCGCGACCTCGACCCGGCCGAGCGGGAGGCGCTCGACCGCGCGGGCGTGCGGCGGATGGCGGTCGCGGACGTCGCCGAGGCGGTCCGCGGCGAGCGCGTCTTCCTCCATCTCGACCTCGACGTGCTCGACCCGTCGGTGATGGCGGCGGCCGTGCCGGCGCCGGGCGGCCTGGAGCTCGCCGAGCTCGCCACCGCGCTGCGCGACCTCGCCGCCGCGGCGACGGTGACCGGCGTCGAGCTCACCGCGTTCGACGACCCCGAGCCCGAGCGGCTCGCAGGGCCGATCGCCGACGCGGTCCGCCCCGTGCTGCCCGCGTAGTCGACGCGCGGCGCGCGGTGATGTAGCGTCGCCGCCCGGAGGAGAACGATGAATTCCGGGATGGTCACCGGCACGGACGGATCCGCGTCGGCCGGCGCAGCGGTACGCCAGGCGGCGGAGCTCGCCGCGGCTTCCGGCGTCCCGCTGCACCTCGTGTCCGGCTTCCCACCGGGTGGCACGCCGGGCGAGGCCGTGACCCGGACGCTCGAGGAGGCGCGCGCCGCGCTCGCGGGCCTCGACGTCGAGATCCACCTCCACGCGGAGCCCGGCGACCCGGCCGAGGCGCTGTGCGCCGTGGCGGAGCGGGTCGGGGCCGAGCTGATCGTCGTCGGCAACAAGGGCATCGACGCCCGCTTCGGCCGCCTCCGCCCGGCGATCGCCGAGCAGGTGCGCCGGCGGGCGACCTGCCCCGTCCTGGTCGTCGACACGGAGCCCTACTGGCACGAGGTGCACGCCGGCGAGGAGCGGGCCGCGCGCCGGAGCCGGATCCCGCGCGAGTGGCAGGTCCTGCTGGTGACGACCGTCGCGGTCTTCATGGCCTTCCTCGACGTGACGATCGTCAACGTCGCGTTCCCGTCGATGGCGGCGGACTTCCCCGAGGCGTCGCTGAGCGAGCTCTCGTGGGTGCTCAACGCCTACAACATCGTCTTCGCCGCGGCGCTCGTGCCGGCCGGCCGGCTCGCGGACCGCGTCGGGCAGCGGCGGCTCTTCTTCGGCGGGCTCTGGTTGTTCCTCGCGGGCTCGGTCCTGTGCGGGTTCGCGCCCGACGTCGGGTTCCTGATCGGCGCGCGCGTGGTGCAGGCCGTCGGCGCCGCTGCGCTGATCCCGACGTCGCTCGCGCTCGTGCTGCCCGAGTTCCCGCCCGAGCGCCGCGCCGTGGCCACGAGCGTGTGGGCCGCGGCGGGCGCGGTGGCGGCGGCGACCGGGCCGTCGCTCGGCGGCGTGCTCGTCGACGCGGGCAGCTGGCGCTGGGCGTTCTTCGTGAACCTCGTGGTCGCGCTCGGCGTGCTGCCGGCGCGGCGCCTGCTCGTCGACCGCGCGGACCGCGCGAGCGCCGAGCCGCCCGACCTGCTGGGCGGGGCGCTGCTGGCCGGCGCGGTCGGCGCGGTCGCGCTCGGGATCACCAAGGCGCCCGACTGGGGGTGGACGGACGAGCGGGTGCTGATCTGCTGGCTCGGCGGCGCGCTCGCGCTTGCCGCGCTCGGCGAGCGGGCGCGGAGGCACCCGGCGCCGATCCTCGAGCCGGCGCTCCTGCGGATCCGCTCGTTCGGGACGGCCAACGCGTCGATGCTGCTGCTCTCCGCCGGCTTCTACGCGCTGCTGCTCGCCAACGTCCTCTTCCTCACCGACGTCTGGGACTACACGGTGCTGGAGGCCGGCTTCGGCGTCACGCCCGGGCCCTTGGCCGCCACCGTCGCGGCGGTGATCGGCGGGAGGATCACCGAGCGCCGCGGCCCGCGCGCCGTGCTCCTGCCCGGGGCGTTCGCGGCCGCCGCCGGCTGCCTGCTCTACCGCGCCGTGCCCGGTCCGGAGCCCGAGTACCTCACGCACTGGCTCCCGGTCCAGATCGTCTCGGGCGCCGCGTTCGGCCTCGCCTACGCCGCGCTCGCCACCGCGACGGTGATGGAGCTGCCGCCGAACCGGCTCGCCACCGGCACCGCGCTCTCCTCCTGCGCACGGCAGATCGGCGCCGTGCTCGGCATCGCGGTCCTGGTGGCCGTGCTCGGCACGCCGGCGCCCGCCGACGCGCTCGCCGCCTTCGACGAGGCATGGCTGCTGATGGCCGTCGCCATCGCGGGCTCGGCCATCGTCGCGATCCGGCTCCCGCACGGCACGGCGGGGGAGATCGGCGAGGGCGCGCCGCTGCGCCACCGGATGGCCGCGGTCGCCATCCCCGGGCTCGAGCGCCGCGAGGTGGAGCTGCACGGGCATCGCGTCGTGTACCACACGGCCGGCGAGGGGCCGCCGCTCCTGCTCGTCCACGGGCTGCTCGACTCCTCGCTGACCTGGCGCAAGCTGGCGCCGGTGCTCGCGCTCGGGCACTCGGTGATCGCCGTCGACCTGCTCGGCCACGGCGAGTCCGACGGGCCGCCGGCCGTCGACTACTCGCTCGGCGGGCACGCGGGGATGCTGCGCGACCTGCTCGACGCGCTCGGCCACCAGCGCGTCACGATCGTCGGGCACTCGCTCGGCGGCGGCATCGCGATGACGTTCGCCTACCACTACCCGGAGCGCCTCGAGCGGCTGGCGCTCATCTCGAGCGGCGGGCTCGGCACGGACGTGAGCCCGGTGCTGCGCGCCACGACGCTCCCCGGCGCCGGCGCGGTGATGCGGACGCTCGGCGCGCGGCCGCCGGTGGCCGCCGGCCGCGGGCTCGCCGCGGCGCTCGCCGCCGCGCGGCTCAAGCGGCCCTCGCGCGTGACGCTCGACGTCGTGCGCACGCTGGAGCGCCTCGGCGACTCCGGCCGTCGCGGCGCGTTCCTGAAGACGGTGCGGGCGGTGATCGACGGGCACGGCCAGAAGGTGCTCGCGCTCGACCGCCTCGACTGCGTCACGCAGATGCCGGTGCTCGTCGTGTGGGGGACGGCCGACCGGATCATCCCCGCCGCCCACGCCGAGCGGCTGCGGGCGGCCGACCCGGACGCGACGATCGTGTTGATCGACGGGATCGGGCACGCCCCGCACCTCAACCAGCCCGCGTTCGTCGCGGAGAGGCTCGCGGCGTGGATCCGGCGGACCGGCGCGGCCGATGGGATAGGGTCGGCGCCCGACCTCCCCGCCGTCCACTCGTGAGCGCCGACGACCAGCCAACCGCCAGCCGCCTGCGCACGCTCGCGGAGGACCTGCACGAGCGCCGTGCGCGCGCCCGGCTCGGCGGCGGCGAGGAGAGGATCGCGCGCCAGCACGACGCGGGGAAGCTCACCGCGCGCGAGCGGATCGCGCTCCTGGTCGACGAGGGCACGTTCACCGAGCTCGGCATCCACGCGCAGCCGCATTTCTCCCAGCGCGCGATGGAGGGCCGCGACGCGCCCGCGGACGGCGTGATCACCGGTTACGGGAAGGTCGACGGGCGCCCGGTCGCGGTCTGCGCCTACGACTTCACGGTGATGGCCGGCGCGATGGGCATGACGGGCGAGATCAAGGTCACCCGGCTGCGGGAGCTCGCGCTCACGCAGCGGATCCCGTTCGTGTGGCTGCTCGACTCGGCGGGCGCGCGGATCCAGGAGGCGGTCGGCTCGCTGTTCGCCGGCTCGGGCCACCTGTTCCGCGAGGAGGTCGTGATGAGCGGGGTGATCCCGCAGGTCGCGGCGCTGATGGGGCCGTGCGCCGCGGGCACCGCCTACATCCCGGGGCTGGCCGACTTCGTGCCGATGGTCAAGGGCCGGGGCTCGATGGCGCTCGCCGGCCCGCATCTCGTGCGCGCGGCGATCGGCGAGGACGTCACGCAGGAGGAGCTGGGCGGGTCGCGGGTCCACTGCCGGAAGTCGGGCGTCGGCGACATCGAGGTGGCCGACGACGAGGAGTGCATCGCGGTCATCAAGCGCTACCTCTCGTTCTTCCCCTCGCACTGCGAGGAGCGCCCGCCGGTGCTCCCGGTGTCCGATCCGGTCGGGCGCGGCGACGACGCGCTGCTCGACGTGCTGCCCGACACGAACCGCAAGCCCTACGACATGTACGAGGTCATCCGCCGGCTGGTGGACGACGGCGACCTCCTCGACGTCAAGGGCGCCTGGGCGCGGACGAT
>JBEVIG010000001.1:0-6672 GCA_040510855.1 Solirubrobacteraceae bacterium | reverse complement strand
ACCGGGTCCATCCCGAGCTCGTCGGCCATCAGGTCGACCATCCGCTCGACGAGGTACGCGGCCTCGGTCACGCGGAACGAGCACCGGTAGGCCACGCCGCCCGGCGCCTTGTTCGTGTAGACGCCCTTCACCGCGCAGTAGGCGGCCTCGAGGTCGTAGGAGCCGGTGAAGATGTGGAAGAAGCCGGCCGGGTACTTCGACGGCTGCGCGGTCGCGTTGAACGCGCCGTGGTCGGCGAGGACGTCGACCCGCAGGGCGCGGATCCGCCCATCGCGGTCGGCCGCGATCTTCCCGTTCATCACGTAGTCGCGCGCGAACCCCGTCGAGGTGAGGTTCTCCGTGCGGTCCTCCATCCACTTCACCGGCTTGCCGGTGAGGATCGAGCCGACGATGGAGCAGACGTAGCCGGGGTAGATCGGGACCTTGTTGCCGAAGCCGCCGCCGATGTCGGGCGCGATGACCTGGATCTTGTGCTCGGGCAGGCCGGCCACGAGCGCGTACAGCGTCCGGTGCGCGTGCGGCGCCTGGGTCGTGCACCACAGGCGCAGCTTGCCCGTGACCTTGTCCATGTCCGCGACGGAGCCGCACGTCTCCAGCGGGCACGGGTGCACGCGCTGGAACGGGACCTCCTCGGCGACCACGACGACGTCGGCGTCGGCGAAGACGGCGTCGGTCTCGCCCTCGTCGCCGGACTCCCAGTCGAAGATGTGGTTGCTGGTGACGCCCTCCTTGTCGTCGCGGATGACCGGCGCGTCCGCGTCGAGCGCGTGCTTCGGGTCGACGATCACGGGCAGCGGCTCGTACTCGACGTCGATGAGCTCGAGCGCGTCGCGCGCGGCGTAGTGGTCGTCCGCGACGACGAACGCGACCTCCTGGCCCTGGAAGCGCACCTTGTCCGTGGCGAGCACGGCCTGCGTGTCGGCCGACAGCGTCGGCATCCACGCGAGCCCGAGGCCCTCGAGGTCCTTGCCGGTGATGACCGCGCGGACCTTCGGGTGCTGGAGCGCGGCCGACGCGTCGACCGAGACGATCCGCGCGTGCGCGAGCGGGCTGCGCAGCGCGGCGCCGTGGAGCATGCCGGGGAGCTGCACGTCGTCGACGTAGTTGCCCTGGCCGCGGATGAAGCGGGGGTCCTCCTTGCGCTTGAGGCGTCCGAAGCCGATCGGGCGCTCGTCGGCGATGGCCATCAGGCGGTCACCTCCTCGGCGTGCTCCGCGGCCCAGCGGATCGACGCGATGATGTTCTTGTAGCCCGTGCAGCGGCAGATCTGGCCCGAGATCGCGACCTTGATCTCCTCGTCCGTCGGGTTGGGGTTGGCGTCTAGGAGCGCCCGGGCGGTGAGCATCATCCCCGGCGTGCAGAAGCCGCACTGCAGGCCGTGCTCCTCCACGAAGCCCTGCTGGACGGGATCGAGCGCGCCGTCGCGCTCCAGCCCCTCGACCGTGCGCACGTCGTGGCCCTCGGCCATCGCCGCGAGCATCGTGCACGACTTGACCGGCTCGCCGTCGACGAGCACGACGCACGCGCCGCAGTTGGTCGTGTCGCAACCCCAGTGCGTGCCGGTGAGGCCGAGATGCTCCCGCAGGAAGTGCACGAGCAGGGTGCGCGGCTCGGCCTCCGCGGAGCGGGGCTCACCGTTGACCTCCAGGTTGATCTGCATCGTCGCCTCCTCGTTCAGGCCGCCAGGGCGCGCGCCGCGGCGCGCCGGAGGGCACGGTGGGTGAGCTCCTGCGCCAGGTGGCGCTTGTAGTCGGCGGGCCCGCGCTGGTCGGAGACGGGCTCGCAGTCCTCGGCCGCGAGCGCGGCGGCCGCGGCGAACGCCTCCTCGGAGGGCGGACCGCCGACGAGCGCCTGCTCGGCGCGGGTCTGGTGCACGTCCTTGGGGTTCACGGCGCTGAGCGCGATGCCGGCGGCACCGATGTTCGCGCCGTCCATCCACAGCGCGACGCCGGAGGCGGCGGTCGCCCAGTCGCCGGTGCGGCGCTTGACCTTCTCGTACGCGGAGCCGCCGTGCTCGCGGACCGGGATCCGCACCTCGACGAGCATCTCGGCGTCGCCGACGGCGGTCTCGTACGGCCCGCGGTGGAAGTCGTCCATGTCGACGACGCGCTCGCCGCCGGCGCCGCGGATCACGCACAGTGCGCCGAGCGCGGCGCAGACGGCGGAGAGGTCCTCGGAGGGGTCGGCCTGGCAGAGCGCGCCGCCGATCGTCCCGCGGTTGCGGACGGGCGGGTCGGCGATCAGCTCCTCGGCCTCGCGCACGATCGGGAAGCGGCCGGCGAGGAGATCGGAGGCGAGGATGTCGCGGTGGCGGGTGAGCGCGCCGATCCGGACCTCGCCGCCCGCCTCGCGGATGTAGTTGAGCTCGCCCTCGAGCGGGTTGATGTCGATCAGGTGCTCGGGCGTCGCCAGCCGGAGCTTCATCATCGGCAGCAGCGAGTGCCCGCCCGCGACGAGTCGCGCCTCCGGGCCCAGCCGGTCCAGCAGCGCGATGGCGTCGTCCACACTGGACGCTCGCGCGTAGTCGAACGGCGCAGGTACCTGCATGACCTCCCTCTCCTCAGGGGAATGGTGCGATGGACGCTACGCCTTTCCGGAGTGGACTGGTCAGCGCGGTAACCATTCGCTTATAGTCGGTTGCCGCGGTGACCTTCACGCAGCTTCGGGCGTTCGCCACGGTGGCCCGGCTCGGCTCGCTGAGCGCCGCCGCGGATGCCCTCGGCGTCTCGGAGCCCGCGGTCTTCGCCGCGGTCGGCTCGCTCCGCCGCGACCTCGGCGACCCGCTCTACGAGCGCGTCGCGGGTGGGGTCCGACTCACCCCCGGCGGCGAGCGGCTCGCGGCCGCCGCGGCCGAGATCCTCGGGCTCGAGGACCGCATGCGGCGCGAGGTCGGCGAGGCGCGCGGCCAGCGCGGCCTGCTGCGGCTGGCGGTCTCGGCGCAGGTCGCGGAGTACGTGTCGGCGCCGCTGCTCGACGCGTTCACCCGCCGCTGGCCGCGGCTCGAGGTCGCCCAGGAGGTCGCCGCGCCCGATGACTTCGCGGCGCTGCTCGCGGACCGGCGCGCCGACGTCGTGCTCGGGCCCGCACCGGCCTCGGACCCGGCCATCGAGGTCGTGCCGTTCCTGCGCTACAAGCTCGTGGCGGTCGCCGCGCCGCACCATCGGCTGGCGGGCGTGCGGAGGATCGGTCCCGGCGACCTCGGCCGCCAGCGCTGGCTCGTCGGGCCTGCGCACGAGGACCTCGACCGGCTGCTCGATCGCGCCCGCGTGACGGCGCGCGAGCTCGGCGCGTTCGCCACCGAGGCCGCGGCGCAGGGCGCGGCGGCGGCGGGGGAGGGGGTCAGCCTGGCGATCGCGCACACGGTCATCGGCGCGCTGCGCGCGGGCTCGCTCGTCCGGCTCGACGTCGCCGGCACGCCGCTCGACGGCATGTGGCACGCGGCGACGCTGGGCGCCGAGCGCGCGTCGCGGGAGGCGGACGCGCTCCGGCGCTTCGTCACGACGCCCGAGGCGACGCAGGCGATCGTCGCGCGGCCCGGCGGCGTGCCCGCGGGCCGCTTCCGCCCGCCGGTCTACGTGACGATCTGGAGCGCCGTCGAGCCGCGCGAGCTCACCGCGCCGCGGCGCTAGCCGGCGCGCCGGAGCACGTCGCGTCAGCCGCGCATCCCGGGGTCGCCCGGGGGCAGCTTCGCCTCGATGACGCCGTCACCGGAGCCCGTCTTCTTGCGCTTGCTCACGCACGGCGGCGCGTTGCAGTCGTAGTCGGGCAGCAGGCCCTTGTAGACCGGCTCGGCCACACCGTCGCCGTCCCAGTCGAAGGTGCCGTCCTGCACCGCGGTCCCGGTGCGGGTCTTGAACGGCTGCGGCGCGCCGTAGCAGAGCTGCAGGTGGGCGGCGCCGTTGCTCGGCGTCGCCTTCATCTGCGACTTGTCGATCTCGAGCGAGGCGACCTTCGCGCGCCCGCCCGTCATCTCGAACACCGCCGTGTCGGCGGTGAGCTCCGTGTAGCCGGCGCAGTCGAGCTGGAGACCGACGTCGAACGACAGCCGGAGGATGCCCGCGTCCGTCTGCGGGTTGCCCGCCGCGGTGAGCGTCAGCGTCGACGGCCCCGTGTTCGCGGACACGGTGCAGGTCACGTTCTCCACGCACGCCACGCCGGACGTGTCGACGGTGAAGAACGCCGAGAACAGCGGCGCCTGCCCGGGGATCTCGGCCTTGATGGCGTAGCGGCCGGGCGAGCCGACGCGGAGGTCCGAGAACGTGGCGACGCCGTTCGTGGTGACCTGCGTCGTGGTGCCGGAGAGCGGGCCGAGCCCCGATCCGGGCGCCAGCGACACCGTCACGGGGACGGAGACGCCGGCGGCGGCGCGCCCGAGCCGTCGACGATGGCGACGGTCAGCGGCGGGCCGGTCGGGTCGAACGGGTTGCCGGTGAGGACCGCGCCGACGGCCGCGTCGCTCGGCGGCGTGCCGAAGGCGAGCCCGCACTGGCCGGTGACGGGCGTCTTCGGATCGCCGCTGGTCGGGAGCTCGGATCCGTAGAAGCCCTTCGACTCCTTCACGTCGATGTCCCACTTCGCCCAGCCGGAGTAGGCGCACGGCACCGCCGCGGTGATCGCGACGGTCAGCGACTTCCCGGGCTTGATCGACAGGTTCCGGAGCTTGACCGTGTTGCCCTGGCCGGCCGGCGAGACGAGCTCGAACGGCGGCGTGATGTCGGCCGATCCGACCGTCTTGTAGTTGCTCGACGGGTTCGCGATCTTCACCGAGAACGCCGCGGTCGTACCGGCGACCGCGCTCCCCGTCACGGACACCTGGATGTCCTTCGTGTAGGTCGCCTGCGCCCCTGGCGCCGGCGCCGACAGCACGAGCAGCGTTCCCACGAGCAACGCCGACCCGCATGTGCGCACCTTCATAGTGCTTCCTTTCCCCTCGGGACGTTCCGTGTCCCTTCCCGGCGCGAGCGTGTCTGACGGCCGCCGCTCGCGGCAAACGCTTTCACACGCCCGGCGCGGGGCTAGTCGACGCCGCGGATGAGCTCGCGCAGCGCGGCGACGTGGGCGCTGAGCGCCTTCCGGCCGCGCGGCGTCAACGCGATCCACGTCGTCCGCCTCCCGCGATGGACGCCCTTGCGCCGCCGGACGTAGCCGGCGTCCTCGAGGGCGGCGAGGTGCTTCGAGAGCACCGAGTCGCTCACCTCGAGGGCGTCGCGCACCGTGGCGAACTCGGCTTCGGAGACCGCCGTGAGCGTCGTCATCAGCTTCAGCCGCGCGGGCGCGGCGATCTGCGCGTCCAGCTCCGCCATCAGGCGCCGGCGGCCAGCAGCACGGCGCCGCCGACCGCCGCGAGGGCGACCAGCGCGAGCCACGCCGCCGACTCGCCGCGCCCGTGGGCCGCGGGCTCCGCGCGGTACGTGCGCAGCCAGCGCCGGCCGCCGAGCGCGTAGCCCGCGCCGCCCGCGGCCGACCACAGCGCGACGAGCCACCAGTGCTCGCCGGCCGCGGCCCAGATCGCCGCGGCGAGCGCCAGCGCGTACGCGACGGAGGCGGGGGCGGCGCTGCCGAGCACGACGCGGCTCGCGAAGCCGCCGAGCCAGACGCCGTTGCGCCGGCGGAAGCGGGCGAGCTGCACGCCGGCGACGGCGGCGAAGACCGCGAGGCCCGCGGCGACGGGCAGCAGCGCGCCGTCGGCGAACCCGACGGCGGCGAGCCCGATCTGCACCGCGACCGCCGCGCCCAGCGACGTGAAGCACCACGACGGGGTCGTGATCGCGTGGGCGAGGGTCGTGCGCGAGGCCTCGGCCTCGGTCAGCGCGTCGGCGGCCTCGGCGGCGGTCGGGCGGTCGTGCTCGCTTTCCATGTTGGAAAGTCTAGCCACTTACTTTCCACTTTGGCAAGTCCGGAGTCAGCCGCGGCGGACCTGGAACACCTTGCGCAGCGTCTCGTGGACTCGCCACGTGGTGCGCGCGCCGGCGGGGAGGAGGCCGACGTCGCCCGGGCCGATCTCCAGCACCGCGCCGTCCTCGAACTCGACCGTCGCCCGGCCGCTGATCACTACGAAGAGCTCGTCGGCCTCGACGTCCGTGGACACGCCGGGCGTGTGCTCCCACACGCCCCGCTCCACCGCGTCGTCCGCGTGCAGCACGATCCCGCGCACCTCGGGCGCGCCCTCGACGATCTGCTCGGGATCCAGCGGCCACGGCTCGAGCTCGAGCTCCGCGACCGCGGCGGCGTAGGGGAGGGCGACCATCAGGCGCGGATCGTCATCCGCGACACGCGGTCGCCCGCGACGTCGAAGGTGAAGTGGCTCGGGCCGTTGAAGCCGTCGCCGCCGACCTGCGCGGTGACGGTGACGGCGCCGTCGCGCTCCTCGACCTCCGTGACGTCGAGCGAGACGCGGACGCCGATGAACTCGGCGTCGCTCCAGCCGCGGACCGCGTCGGGCCCGCGGAACTCGCGGCCCCAGTCGTCGACGACGCCGTCGGGCGTGAGCGCGGCGAGGAAGGCGTCGGTGTCGTTCGCGTTGGCGGCGTCGACGAGCCGCGCCACCGGCGGGGGAAGGTCGGGCATGCGACGGAGCGTACGGAGGGGGCGGCGTCAGTCGCCGTGCGCGGCCGCGCCGAGGCGCAGCTCCGAGCGGATCGCGCTCATCGCGAGCTCGAAGCCCTCGTCCGC